>NZ_CP017946.1:4908645-5272290 GCF_003952665.1 Bosea sp. Tri-49 | reverse complement strand
CGCGGGCGCCGTCCTTGCGGCGTGCCGCACCAGCCCGGACCTCGCTTATGCCTGCCAATCTCGAACTCGGCCTCGACACTTTCGGCGACGTCACCGCCGGCCCGGACGGCACTTTGCTCCCGCATGCGCAGGTGATCCGCGACCTCGTCGAGCAGGCCGTCCTCGCCGACGAGCTCGGCATCGATTTCTTCGGCATCGGCGAGCACCATCGCGCCGATTTCGCGGTGTCCTCGCCCGAGACCGTGCTTGCCGGCATCGCGACCCGGACCAGCCGCATCCGCCTCGGCTCGGCCGTCACCGTGCTCAGCTCGGATGATCCGATCCGCGTCTTCCAGCGCTTCTCGACGGTGGACGCGCTCTCGAACGGCCGCGCCGAGGTCATCCTCGGCCGCGGCTCCTTCACCGAATCCTTCCCGCTCTTCGGCTTCGACCTCCGGCAATACGAGGTGTTGTTCGAGGAGAAGCTCGACCTCTTCGTCGAATTGATCCGCAAGAAGAACATCAGCTGGGAAGGAACCCTACGCCCACCGCTCCGGGATCAGCAGGTCTTCCCGCCGATCGAGAAGAGTGAGCTGACGACCTGGATCGGCGTCGGCGGCAGCCCGGAATCGGTGGTGCGCGCGGCGCGCTACGACCTGCCGTTGATGCTCGCCATCATCGGCGGCCCGGCCCAGCGCTTTGCCCCTTACGCCCAGCTCTACCGCGACGCGATGGGGCGGCTCGGCCATGGCGAGCGGCCGATCGGCGTGCATTCGCCGGGCTATGTCGCGGCGAGCGACGCTGAAGCCGCCGAGGAGTTCTTCCCGGCCTACAAGGCGATGCGCGATCGCATCGGCGCCGAGCGCGGCTGGGGCCCGATGTCGCGCGAGGAGTTCGAGCGCGAAGTTGCGGGCGGCTCGCTCTATCTCGGCTCGCCCGAGACAGTTGCCCGCAAGATCGCAGCGACAGTGAAAGCGCTCGGTCTCCAGCGCTTCCAGCTCAAGATCAGCGCCGGCCCGCTCTCGCAGGACAAGCTGCTGCGCTGCATCGACCTCTATGGCCGCGAGGTCGTCCCGATGGTGCGCGAACTGGTCGCAGCAAGCTAAGTTACACCGCCCCGTGCGCCTCGACATAGAGCGCATAGAGCGAGTGCGAGCTCGCCATGTAGAGCCGGTTACCCTTCGGTCCACCGAAGCAGAGATTGGCGCAGCGTTCCGGCAGGCGGATGAAGGCGAGCGGCTTGCCGGCCGGGCTGAACACCATCACCCCGTCGAGATCCTCCGACTTGCCGCGCAGGCCATAGACCTTGCGCCCACCGACATCGGCGGGTTCGGCGTTGAGCGCGCCATTGCTGCCATAGCCGCACCAGAGATTGCCGTCGCGGTCGACCCGGAAGCCGTCGAGCGCGCCGAAATCGGCGGCGTCGAACAGCTTGACCTTGTTCGAGACCTTGCCGTCGGCGTCGACGTCATAGCTCCAGATGCTGCGGTTCGGCGTGCCGCGCCACTCGACGACGTAGAGCTTCTTCTCGTCGGGTGAGAAGGCGAGCCCGTTGGGATTGACGAGATCAGTGATTACCGCCGTCAGCTTCCCGTCGGGAGCGAGCCGGTAGACATTCGTCGTCGCCTGCTCCGGCTTGGCGCGCGAGCCTTCCCATTCCCCGTTGATGCCGAAGAGCGGATCGGTGAACCAGATCGTATCGTCCGACCTGACGACGACATCGTTCGGCGCGTTCAGCCGCTTGCCCTCGAACTTGTCGGCGAGGACGGTGATCCGGCCGTTCTTCTCGGTGCGGGTGATACGCCGGGTCACCGAGTGCTCGCAGGTGATCAGCCGGCCCTGGCGGTCGCGGGCATTGCCGTTGGCGTAATTGGCGTTCTCACGGAATACGGTGAAGCTGTTCTTCACCTCATCGTACTTCATGATCCGGTTGTTCGGGATGTCGCTGACGAGGAGGTAGCGCCCGTCCGGGAAGTAGACCGGCCCCTCGGCCCAGCGCATGCCGGTGCCGACCTGCTCGACCGTGCTCGAATAGATCCGGTACTTAGCGAAACTCGGATCGAGGATATCGACCGAAGGGTCCGGATAGCGCTGGTTCGGCTTGAACGGGAAGCCTTGCGCCAATGCTGGAGCGGCCAGCGCCGAGCCGGCTGCCGCGAGCCCGCCCTTTAGCAGGCGACGGCGAGACATCTGCACCATTGTTTCCCCCATGCTTTTGTTGTCGTTGACGGATTCCGGACGCCGCCGACTGGCGGCGCCGGCTAGGCGCGGGCTTTCACAAGGCTCGCCGCCGCATCAGCGGCGGGTGAATGCGGGACTCACTTCCAGTCGGGCCGCCACTTCGCGAACTCGGCCTTGGTCTCGGCGTTGGCTGGGTAGAGGCCGAAGATGCCGCGCCCTTCCCTGACCTTGGCCTCGACGAAATCCTCATAGGCGGTCTGCTCATAGGCCTCGGCGGCGACCTCGTTGGCGATGTCGGCTGGAATCACGCAGACGCCCTCGCCATCGCCGACGACGATGTCGCCGGGATAGACCGGGACGTCGCCGCAGCCGATCGGCGCGTTGATGTCGAGCGCGTGGTGCCGGATCAGGTTGGTCGGCGCGCTCGGGCGGTTGTGATAGGCCGGAAAGCCGAGCGCAGCGATCTCGGGGCTGTCGCGGAAGCCGCCATCGCTGACGATGCCGGCAGCGCCCCGCTGCATCAATCGCGTCACCAGGATGCCGCCAGCCGAAGCCGCGCGCGCATCCTTGCGGCTGTCGATCACCATGACATGGCCGGGCGGGCAGGTCTCGACTGCGACGCGTTGCGGATGCTGCGTACCCTCGAACACGCCGAGATGGTCGAGATCCTCGCGCGCTGGGATGTAGCGCAGCGTGAAGGCCTCCCCGACCATGTGGGGGGCGTTCGGCGACAGCGGCCGCACATCCTGGATGAACTGGTTGCGCAGGCCGCGCTTGAACAGCGCCGTGGTCAAGGTCGCGGTCGAGACACGCTTCAGCTTCTCGCGATTCTCGGGAGTCAGGATAGTCAATGTCATGAGCCAGTACTCGTTGAGAGAGCGGGAGTCGTCATTGCGAGCGTAGCGAAGCAATCCAGAGGCGGCAGCGCTCCAAGTCTCCTGGATTGCTTCGTCGCTCCGCTCCTCACAATGACGGCAGAGGAAGCGGAGTAGATCGCCCTCACTCGATCTTCACATTCGCCTTCTGCGCTACTTCGGCCCAGCGTTTGGTCTCGCTGGCGATATGGGCGGTGAACTCGGCCTGGCTCGAACCAACCGGATCGACGCCGAGCTTCTTGAGCTGCTCGATCACCGCCGGCTCGCGCATGATCGCCTGCGTCTCGCTCGACAATTTGGCGACGATCTCCGGCGGTACTTTCGAGGGCGCGAAGAAGCCGTGCCAGGAACTGGCGTCATAGCCCGGAATGAACTCCGACAGCGCTGGCAGGTCGGGCGCGACCACGAGCCGCTTCGGCGTCGCGGTGGCGAGCGCCCGGATTTTCCCGGCTTCGACATGCGGCCAGGCGATGGTGATGTTGTCGAAGGTGAGCTGGATCTGGCCGGAGAGCAGGTCTTGCGTCACCTGTGCACTCGACCGGTAGGGCACGTGGACCATGTCGGTGCCGGTCGAGACCTTGAACAATTCGGCCGCCATATGGGTCGAGGTGCCGGCGCCCGACGAGCCGAAGGAATATTTGCCCGGATTCTTCTTCAGCAGCTCGATCAGCTCCGGCACGGTCTTGGCCGGCAGGTCGAGATTGACCATCAGCAGGTTCGGCACGCTCGCCACCTGCGAGATCGGCGCGAAATCCTTGATATGGTCATAAGGCATCTTCGTGTAGACGCCGGGATTGATCGCGTGGCTGGAGACCGTGCCCATGGTCAGCATGTAGCCATCCGGATCGGCCTTCGCGACCGCCGCAGCACCGGTATTGCCGCCGGCTCCGACGCGATTCTCGACGATGAACTTGCCGCCAAGGCGCGCGCCCAACCGGTCGGCCAGGATGCGGCCGAGCAGGTCGGTCGTTCCACCGGCGGCGAAGGGCACGACGATGGTGACGACCCTGCTGCCGGGATAGCCGCTCTGCGCCAGGGCAGGAGTAAGTCCTGGCGCGGCCAGCATGGCGCCGGCTCCGGCGAGCAGGCCGCGGCGTGTGATCAATGTCATCCAATCCTCCCTCGTCATTGTCCGTCCGGCCCATGCCGTTCCGGCGTCTTGCGGCCGTCTTGCCCTCTCCATAGCACGCAATTCCAGATTTGAAATCTGAAATTTCAGACTTGATGTCACTTGCGCTTTATGGTGTCTGGTGAGGCAATGGCGACAGGCGGGCCGCGTGCAGAATCGCGGGCAGCGCCGCGCCAGAGGAACCCGGATGCCAGAAGCGCTCGCGATCGAACCTGTCTCGCCGCATTTGCTGCGCTCCCTGCGCGAGCATGTGCACGAGCGCCTGCGCCGGGCGATCGTCGCCGGCCGCTTCCGCAATGGCGAGCGGCTTAACGAGCGCAGCCTCGCCGATATGCTCGGCGTTTCCACCACGCCGGTGAAGGACGCGATCCGCATGCTGGAGAGCGAGGGGCTCGTCCGGACCGAGGCGCGCCGCGGCGTCTTCGTCGAGTTCTCCGCCCGCCAGGCGCTGGAGATGGCGCTCGGCCGCGCCGCGCTCGAAAGCGTCATGACGCATATCGCCGCCAACCGGATCGCCGATGGCGAGATCGTCGAGATGAGCCGCCTGATCGACGAGATGGCGCACGCGACCGCGCATGGCGACCTCGAAGACCTCGTCAATCTCAACGAGGCCTATCACGGCATGATCCACCGTATCTCGGGCTGCAGCTATCTCGAGCGCCGGCTCGATGGCCAGCGCATGTACGACCATGCCCAGCGCATCGCCCTGCTGGGCGAGCCCTCCGAGCGCGCCAGGGGCTTCGAGGAGCATCGCGGCATCTTCGAGGCGCTGCGTACGCGCGAGCCGGCCCGGGCCGAGCAGCGCATGCGCAGCCATATCGTGCGCTCCGCCAAGAGCCATGTGCGCCAGGTCTTCGGCGCCGATGCGGAAGGATTGGACTACGATGAGTGACAAGGTTCGTGCCGCGCTGCGCGGCATTTCCGGCGTGCACGTCACTGCCTGGAAGGGCGATGGCGATGCCGACTGGGCGCTGACCGGCAAGATCGTCGCGCGCATCGCCGGGGCCGGCATCCACAACATCGTCTCGGCCGGCAATACCGGCGAATTCTACCCGATGACGACCGATGAGGTGGTGCGCAGCCACGCCGTCGCGGCCGAGGCCGCCGCCGGCAAGGCGCTGGTCACTGCCGGCATCGGAAGGTCTTTGCGGGAGGCGATCTCGACCGGCAAGCTCGCGGCCAAGGCCGGCTGCGATGCGGTGATGGTGCATCACCCGCTCGACCCCTTCGCCGCCCCGCAGTCCCAGGCCGACTACATCCTCGCCATTGCCGAGGCACTGTCGATCCCGCTCGTCGCCTATATCCGCTCGGATGCGATCGGCGTGAAGGATCTCGCCCGCGTCGCGACGCATGCCAATGTCGCCGGCGTCAAGTTCGCCTCGCCGAACGTCATGCTGCTCGCCGAATGCGTCCGCGCTACGCAAGGCTCGAGCGCCAACTGGATCTGCGGCCTCGCCGAGGGCTGGGCCGCCCCCTTCCACGCGCTCGGCGCCCGCGGCTTCACCTCCGGCCTGGTCAATGTCGCGCCGGAGCGCTCGCTGGCGATCTGGCGGGCATTGGAGGGCAACGACTACGACCTCGCCCGCCGCCTGGTCGACGAGATCGCCGGCTTCGAGACGCTGCGGACCAAATACGGCAACGGCGCCAACGTCACCGTGGTCAAGGAGGCCCTCGGCCTGCTCGGCACGAATGTCGGACCGGTCCGCCTGCCCGGCCTGCCGGAACTCAACGAGAGCGAGCGCGCCGAACTGCGCAAGATCGTTGGAGGCTGGGGAAGCCAGCGAGCGGCAGCGGAGTAGGCTCACGTCATTCTCGGGCGAAGCGCAGCGTAGACCCGAGAATCTCATGACCAGCTAGCTGGTTTCCGAGATGGTCGGGTCAAGCCCGACCATGACGTTCCCCGGCCTGCTTACCAAGTTAGAACACCAAGAATTCGAGGAAACGACCCATGCCCCATCCCCGCAAGACGCCCGACTCGCTGCGCTCAAAGCGCTGGTTCGGCGCCAGCGACCTGCGCTCCTTCGGGCATCGCTCGCGGGCGCTGCAGATGGGCCTCAACCATGACGAGTTCATGGGCAAGCCGGTGATCGGCATCCTCAATACCTGGTCCGAGATCAACCCCTGCCACACCCATCTGCGCGACCGCGCCGAGGCGGTGAAGCGCGCGGTCTGGGCCGCGGGCGGCTTCCCGGTCGAGATCCCCGTGATGTCGGCCTCCGAGCAGTACCAGAAGCCGACGACGATGCTCTATCGCAACTTCCTGGCGATGGAGGCGGAGGAATCGATCAGGTCCCATCCCCTCGACGGCGCGGTCCTGCTCGGCGGCTGCGACAAGTCCACGCCGGCTCTGATCATGGGTGCCTGCAGCGCCGGCCTGCCCTTCATCTTCGTGCCGGCCGGGCCGATGCTGCGCGGCAACTGGGCCGGCAAGACGCTCGGTTCCGGCGCCGATGTCTGGAAGTACTGGGCCGAGAAGGAGGCCGGCAACATCTCCGACGCCGACTGGCGCGACATGGAGAGCGGCATCGCCCGCTCGCATGGCACCTGCATGGTGATGGGCACTGCCGCGACGATGATGAGCCATGCCGAGGTGCTCGGTCTGACCCTGCCCGGCGCCTCCGCCATCCCCGCCGCCGACGCCGCGCATCCGCGCATGGCGGCGGCCGCTGGCAAGCGCATCGTCGAGATGGTCTGGGAGGACCTGACGCCGGACCGTATCCTGACCCGCGAGAGCTTCGAGAACGCGCTCACCGTCCACATGGCGGTCGCCGGCTCGACCAATGCCATCATCCACCTCGTCGCCATGGCCGGCCGCGCCGGGGTGCCGCTGACGCCCGACGACTTCGACGCCTTCTCGCGCAAGGTCCCGGTGATCGCCAACCTGCGGCCCTCCGGCGAGTTCCTGATGGAGGATTTCTTCTATGCCGGCGGCCTGCCGGCCCTGCTGAAGCAGCTCGAGAGCAAGCTTCACACCGGCGCCATGACCGTGACAGGCAAGCCACTTTCCGAGACCATCGCGCTCGCCAAAGTCTACGACGACAACGTCATCCGCCCGCTCGACCGTCCGGTCTCGACCGCCAATGGCCTTGCCGTGCTCAAGGGCAACCTTGCCCCAGGCGGCTGCGTCATCAAGCCGTCCGCCGCCGAGGAGCGATTGCTCAAGCATTCAGGCCCTGCCCTCGTCTTCGAGGACTATGATGCGATGATGAAAGCGGTGAACGACGAGAACCTCGACGTCACCGCCGACCACGTCATGGTGCTGAAGAATTGCGGCCCCGTGGGCGGTCCCGGCATGCCGGAATGGGGCATGCTGCCGATCCCGAAGAAGCTGCTGAAGCAGGGCGTGCGCGACATGCTCAGGCTCTCCGACGCGCGCATGTCCGGCACCAGCTACGGTGCCTGCGTGCTCCACATCGCGCCCGAGGCCTATATCAAGGGCCCGCTCGCCGCCGTGCAAACCGGCGACATCATCACAATCGATGTCGAGGCGCGCACGATTTCGGTTGCGCTCAGCGGTGACCAGATCGCGGCAAGGCTCGCGATCTGGTCACCGCCCAACCGCGACTACCCGCGCGGCTGGGGCAAGATGTCGGCCGCCCATATCCAACAGGCCGACAAGGGCTGCGATTTCGACTACCTCGCCGGCACCGCGAAGGTGGCGGAGCCGGAGATTCACTAGACCCGGATCCGACCGATTTGGAGAAGGCGCTCTGGACGGCCGACGGCTCGTTCCCGCGCCAACCTCATAGGGTGTCGAAAGCACCGTTCGGAGGCGCCGCCCAGGGGAAGCGAGCGAGCACGGCATGGGCCTCTTGCCGGTTGCGCGGCGCGGGATCGAGTGCCTCGGCCAACGCATCGATATCGCGCGCTTGTTCCGGCAAGACACGGCGCGTGCTGCGGAAAGAGTGGCTCGGCCCCCAATCGTCCCAGGGCAGGCATTCGCTTCCCGCGAGCGCCGCGGCGTCGCGAAGGACGGAGGCCGCGATCCACCACTCGCCTGCTATGCCGGCGGACGACAAACCGACAATGCCCGGGTCCAGTTCGCCAGAGCGAACCGCGCGCCATGCCGACGCCGCCGATCGCCAGCCAGTGGGCGGAACGTCGGCGATATCGAACCCGATTCGAAGGCCAGCCCGGGCTCGCGGCCCGAGCTGTGCGTCGAGGACCGCCCACTCGCCATCGAAGCGGTGCTCGCAAACATAGTGATCTTCCCAGTAGCCGGGGTTGAAGTAGCTCGCGAAGCCCGCTCGCAGCCGCGCTGGAATGCCCCTCTCGCGGAATGCGCTCACCGCCAGCAGGGCAAAGTCGCGGCAGGTGACGTACACGTAATCTTCGATGGCGCGATGCACGGAAAGCGGACGCGCGTCGCGCCGGACGACTTCCCCCAGGAGAAGGGACGCACGGCGCAGGCTGCGATCTCCTTCGGCAGCGGCAGGAACCCCAAAGCCGATCTGGCGCGCCACCGCATGGTGGATGACGAATTCCTCCAGATTGTCCGCGATCGCTACCGGGCGATCGGGGAGTTCGCTCAGCCGCAGCCTGTGCGCGCCCGGATCGCTCCACCACGTATGCTTACCATCTGAGGTGCCAGGCTTCATCGGGTCATCCATCGCAAAGGCGGATCGACCCGAGCACGGAACGCCAACTCGCCCGCTTTGTGCAAGGGCTCGATAGCGGTCATCTGCGAGCATCGTCACATCGCTGTAACCGCGGGCAACCAGCGTCGCGGCTCCCAAAGGAGCCACCATGGTCACCCGCCGCAACCTTCTCGCAGCCGGCCTCGCCGCGCCCGCCTTCCTGCCCGGATTGGCGCGGGCGCAGGCCGATACGCGCCCGGTGCTGCGCGTCGCCGTTCAGGCGTTGCCGCCGACGCTGGAGCCGTTCGAGGCGATCTCGAATGTCGGGCTGCGGTCCACCTACAATGTCTTCGACACGCTCTGGCGTCGTGATTTCAACCGCGAGGCCGCGGAAGGCGGCCAGCACCTGCTGCCGCATCTTGCGACCTCGCTACGGCAGCGCGACCCGCTGACCTGGGAGGCGAAGCTACGTGACGGCGTGCGCATGCATGACGGCAGCGTGCTCTCGGCCGAGGACGTCCTTTCGACCTTTTCGCCCGAGCGCATGTACGGCAAGGAGGTCCAGCACCATGAGGGCCGCGTCAATTTTGGCCACCTCACTGCGGTGGAGGCAGAAGGGCGCGATACGGTCGTGTTCAGGACCGCGACTCCCGACGTGGCGATGCCGCAGCGTCTGGCCGCCTATGGCGGCTGGATCCATTCGGCGAAGTTCTACAAGGAGCAGGGCCTCGCCGGCATGCGCCAGAAGCCGGTCGGCAGCGGCCCCTATCGCATCGCCTCGTTCCAGCGCAACCAGCGCCTCGTGCTCGAAAGCCATGACGATTACTGGATGGGCCGCCCCGCCGCGCGCCAGATCATCCTCATCGCCGTGCCCGAAGCCTCGACCCGCCTCGCCGGCCTGCATGCGGGCGATTTCGACCTCGTCACCAACCTGCTTCCCGAACAAGCCGAAACCTTCCGAGGCAGCCCGACGCTCGAGGGCATCGAGGTCGTGCTCGATCTCGCCCATATCCTCTATTACGACACCCGCAACCCGGTGGTGAAGGATGCGCGCGTCCGGCGCGGGCTCAACCATGCCGTCGACATGGAGACACTCGGCAGATCGCTCTGGGGGCCGAACTTCCAGCGCATGGCGGCACTGCAGACGCCGGCCTTCGGCGACTATTACGACGCCGGCCGACGCGGCCACGTCTACGACCCGGATCTCTCTCGCAAGCTCCTGAACGAAGGCGGCTACAAGGGCGAGGAGGTCGTGATCCGGATCGCGCCGGGCTACTACCTGCAGATGGACCTCGCCGTGCAGGTGGTCCAGCAGATGTGGGAGGCGGTCGGCGTCAGGAGCCGTCTCGAAACCGTGGAGAACGTCGCCCAGGTCATTCGCCCGGGCGCCGATGTCCGGCCGATCTCGGTCTCGTTCCGCTTTCCCGATCCGCTCGGCGGCGGGCTGATGGTCAATTTGTCGAAGGACTATTCGACCCAGAAGAGCGGCTTCTGGCAGCCGGTGAAATTCAACGCGATCAGCGACGAGCTCAAGCTCGCGACCGATCCGGCCGAGCGCAAGCGGCTTTGGCTGGCGCTGATGGACGAATACGAGGCGGAGGCGCCAGCGCTGACGCTCTATCAGGTCCGGGAATACTTCGCGAAACGCCGCGATATCAGGTGGAACCACTACCCGCTCTACTACATGGATTTCCGCCCCTTCAACCTGAGCTTCGCATGACCCGCGTCATCGTCCTCTCCGATCCGCATCTCTCCCCGACGCACGGCTTCTTCTGGCCGAACTGGCAGCTCGCCTGCGATGCCGCGAGCCGGATCGAGGCTGCCTGCACCATCGTCAACGGCGACCTTTGCATCGACGGGCCCGATAGCGACGCCGAAATGGAATTCGCTGCCAGGGCGCTGGCCGCGCTGCCCGGCACCGTGCTGCCACTGCCCGGCAATCACGACATCGGGGACGAGCCGCCGGGTCAGGATCCGAACCAGATCGTCGACGAGGCTCGCCTCGCCCGCTGGGACAACGCCATCGGCGCCGATCGCTGGCGTTTCCAGCTCGATGGCTGGACCCTGCTCGGCGTCAACGCACAGCTTTTCGGCTCCAGGCTTGCCCGCGAAGCCGAGCAGAACGATTGGCTCGATGCGATGCTCACGGGAAGCAAGGGCGACCGCGTCGCGCTCGTCCTGCACAAGCCGCTCTTCGTCGAGAGCCCGGACGAGGCGCTGCCCAGCCCCGCTTCGCTCTGCCCGGCTCCGCGCGGCGAGCTGATACAGCGTCTCTGCAAGGCAGATATCCGGCTGATCGTCAGCGGCCATTTGCACGCGCATCGCGATCGCAGCATCGACGGTCTGCGCCATCTCTGGGTACCCTCGCTCGCCTTCTCCGGCAGTCACGGGCTCGACGGCGACGTGCGCTGCGGCTTTGCGGTGCTCGACTTCGATGGCGATCATGTCGGCGTCGAGATCATCAGGCCGGAGGGCCTCGTCTCGCATGACCTCGCCGCGATCAAACAGCATGGCCGCTACCGCTTCCTGCGCGAGATGCCGCCCTCGCCGCCGCGGCTCGCGGCCTGAGTGCCAACTGGCGCTTCTGACGAGGCCCGACTAGCCTTGTTCCGGGCAGCAGGCGCAAGGGCGGCAATGACGAAATCCGAATTGGACGAGCGCCGCTTCGACCCCGCGGTCGCCTATGAGATGGCGACCAACTCGCAGATCGAGCAGGAACGCTGGGTCTTCGCCATGTGCAATGGCCGACGTGACGGCCGTTTCGCCGAGATCGGCGCCTTCGACGGTGTGCTGCACAGCAACAGCTATTTCCTCGAAAGCGAGCATGGCTGGCAGGGCGTCTGCGTCGAACCGAACCCTGCCCTTTTCGCCCGATTGAAAGAGAACCGCAGCGCCGTGTGCCTTGAGCGGGCGGTCTATCGCGAGTCCGGCCAGGTCCTGTCCTTCATCCCCTCCCAGGAGATCGGCACGCTGGCGGAATTCGCCGGCCATGACCGCTATGCCGAGGATCGCGCCCAGGCAGCCGCGACGCATGGGCTGATCCAGGTCGAGACCATCAGCTTCGCCGAGATCGCGACGATGGGCGATTTCGGCGAAACCGGCTTCGACTACGTCTCGCTCGACACGGAGGGGTCAGAGCTCGATATCCTGCGGACCATCGACCTTGCGGATCATCGCATCGCGCTCCTCACCATCGAGCACAACTTCGTCGAGCCGAGGCGCGAACAGATGCGGCTTCTGCTCGCCGAGGCCGGCTACGACCGGCTCAATGTCGGCTTCGACGACTGGTATTGGCACCCCGCCATTCTGACCGAACGGAACCACGGCGTGGTTGTCGACCACAGCGAGATCAACCGGTATTTTAAGAGTATTTTCAAAGACTAAGACTGGCTGCGGTACGTTCTGGCAAAACAGCTGGATGCAGAGCAGGGCCATGTCGCGAATGCCCCGGCTGATGTTGACCTGGTTTAGCAACTCTGGAAGAAGCACGCCCAAGGCAGGCCAGCGGCCGATCTTGCCGCAATTCCGGGATGCACTGTGACCTCGCCAGCCGCACAGCGATTCATCGAACGCGCCAACGACCGCTCCATCGTGGTCGGTATCGTCGGCCTCGGCTATGTCGGCATCCCGCTCGCACTCGCGGCGCTGCACAAGGGCATCAAGGTCATCGGCTTCGACATCGACCAAAAGCGCGTCGACGATCTCAATGCCGGCCGCAGCGCGATCAAGCACATCCCGCTAGACCTGATCGCCGAGGGCGCCAGGGCCGGCAGCTTCGTCGCGACCACCGACTTCGACCGCATGGCCGAGCCCGACGCACTGCTGATCGCCGTGCCGACGCCACTGACAAAACATCGCGAGCCAGACCTCTCCTATGTGGTCAAGACCACGGAGGAGATCAGCACCCGGTTGCGCAAAGGCCAGCTCGTCGTGCTCGAATCGACGACCTACCCCGGCACCACCGACGGGGTGATGCGGCCTATCCTGGAAAGGGCGAGCAGGCTGACAAGTGGCGAGGAATTCTTCCTCGCCTTCTCGCCGGAGCGCGAGGATCCGGGCAATCCGGACTTCGGCACCTCGACGATCCCAAAGGTCGTCGGCGGCGACGGGGCGGATGCGCTCGCCATGGCCCTCGCCCTCTACGGCGCGCTCGTCGTCAAGGCCGTGCCAGTCTCCTCTACCGCGACTGCGGAAGCGGTAAAGCTGACCGAGAACATCTTCCGCGCCGTCAACATCGCCCTCGTCAACGAATTGAAGACCGTCTACGCCGCCATGGGCATCGACGTCTGGGAGGTGATCGATGCCGCCAAGACCAAGCCCTTCGGCTTCATGCCATTCTATCCGGGCCCAGGCCTCGGCGGCCACTGCATCCCGATCGACCCGTTCTACCTGACCTGGAAGGCGCGCGAGTTCGACGTCACCACCCGTTTCATCGAGCTCGCCGGCGAGATCAACACGGCGATGCCGCATTGGGTGGTCGACCGCGTCGCGGAGGCGCTGGACCGGCAGCAGGGCCGTGGACTAAGCGGGGCGCGTATTCTTGTGCTGGGTATCGCCTACAAAAAGAATATCGAAGACACCCGCGAAAGCCCTTCGTTGAAGCTCATTGAGCTCTTGGAAAAGCGAGGCGCGCAAGCCGACTACCATGACCCGCATGTTCCGGAACTACCTCCAACCCGCAAGCATGGCAATCTTGCTGGACGCGCCTCGATTCCACTGACAGCCAACATCATAGCGAGTTATGATGCCATACTGATTGCAACAGATCATGATGCGGTCGACTACCGAGCTCTGGTGGAAAGCGCTAAACTGATAGTCGACACTCGAAACGCCTGTGCCAGAGCAGGGTTTACTAGCAATACGATCGTAAAAGCCTAAATTGAAACGAAACCGTGACCAACGCGGATTAGAATACTCCTGCTGTGTGGGGCATTATTTGCAAGAGCATTCTTAGACACCCTTCCTCGGCTGGGCAGGAATCATTGACGGCGCAGGTAGGCTGGTGCTATGCGCTCGGTTAACCGGAGTTGGTTACTTTGCCTTCCCAGCACGTATTAGGCAGTACATGAATCGCCTGGCCATCGTCACAACTGCTGCACCACCCTCCGCTAGCGGTCAAGCGCGAGTTTTGAGCTTACTTTTAGCACAAGAACGCGACGAACGTTGTCATGTTTTTCTATCCGACCAATTACAAGCACTTGATTCTGGCGAAAGAAAATTTGGCCACTACGTTCCGTTGTCTGCACCGAGATTCCAGATGGTCCGAACGCTCGGGAACGAACATATCCAGCGCTTCAACAATTATGCCGGGCTAGTGCGAGACGTCCTGACGCGCGCAACCGAAATCGCAAGTGCCGTCAAGGAACATCCGGTACAGGTGGTTGTGGGATGCAGCGGCAACCCCTTCGATCTTCCGGCCGCGGCTATCGCCGCAAAACGCCTAAAGCTACCCTTCGTCGCCTATTTGTTCGATGATCCTGTCTACCAGTGGGAGAAGGGTGTCTATCGCTCACTAGCGCGGTTCTGGGAGAAGCGGTGGGCAGCACGCGCCGCAAAGGTGATTGTCCCCAATGAGGTGCTGGCCGAGGACGTACGCGCTCGCGTTCCCGGCGCTTCCATCGCCATCGTTCGTAATCCCGCCGATTTGGCACAGATCGAGCCCGGTGATATGGTCGCTGGCGAGGCGCGGCATGCAAACCCTCCGCCAACCGCCCAAGCTCCCTGGATAGTGCTGTATACTGGTTCGGTGTATAGCGCACAGGCTAGCGCCTTCCGGAATTTGGTCGCTGCGCTGGAGCGAACCGGGGGACGCTTCCATCTTCATGTCTACACGGCGCAGAGCGAGACGCAGGTTCGCGACAACGGTCTTATCGGCCCCTTCGTCCACCGTTTCGACCACCTGCCGCAGGAGCAGGCACTGCTGCGCCAGCGCGAGGCCGACATTTTGTTCTTACCTCTTGCTTTCGAATCTCCGATCCCTGAAGTCGTACGCTCGTCAGCACCCGCCAAGGTCGCGGAATATCTTGCTTCGGGACGACCTGTTATCGTTCACGCACCGCGCGGGTCATTTGTCTCGTCGTTTTTCACGGCCCGTGAGGCAGGGCTGGTGGTCGACCAGCCGGACATTGATGCGCTCGCCCAGGCCCTGACCCGGTTGAGCGAGGATGCGACATTGCGGGCCAATCTCGTCGCCAACGCACGGGCCGCGGCGACAGAATTTGGCGTCGATCGCGCCCGCGCAGCTTTTTCGGCTGCGCTCGCAGAGGTTGGGTAAGATGGGGCCTGTGTTGGATGGAAGACGCCCTCGCATCCTGTTCGTGGCGATGCATCATTCCGTGCATACGGCGCGTTGGATCGAGGCTCTTCTCGACGCGGGCTTCGACCTGCATTTGTATCCGGTCGACCCCGCGCCTCCACACGCTTACATCCGCGGTCTGACATTCCACGTGCCGACGCCGGCGTCGCCCGTTGTCGCTGCGCCACGGGTCTCGCCCGGCAGGCGGGCGGCGCGCTTTCTGCGACATGCACTCAAGGATCCGTCGGACGCGATCCGCCTGCTGCGGGAGAAACTCGCTCACCGTGCGGCGACGCCGCCCGCGCCGCAGCCTCCGCCGCGTGCTGGAGATCCTGTTCGCATTCGTCCCGTTCCGTTCGATGGCGACGATCCGCAGGCGCGGGTGCGGCTCGGCCGCCCCGACGAAAGCGCGGAAACAATCACGGCGCTTCATGGCCCGCAGATGCTGGCCGAAGTGATCGCCGATGTGCAGCCGGACCTCATCCACTCGCTGGAATTCCAGCACAACGCCTACCTCGTACTGGCAGCGCGCGATCTCATGCTTGCGGAAAATCTGTCGCGTGGCTTCCCGCGCTGGCTGGCGACGAATTGGGGCAGTGATATCTATTACTTCGGCCGCGACGAAGCGCATGCGCGTCAAATTCGGCGAGTATGCGAGGCGATCGACCTCTATTCTTGCGAATGTCGCCGCGATCTCGCGCTCGGACGGAGCTTTGGTTATCGAGGCCCCGAATTGCCGGTTCTGGCCAATTCAGGCGGCATCGACGTCGATACTGCCCAACGCTTGCGCGGCGAAGCTCCGCCATCACGGCGCAAGCTCATCATGGTCAAGGGTTACGATCATTTTGCCGGCCGTGCCATGGTCTCCCTTGCCGTGCTTGAGCGTTTCGCTGACCGCTTGAAAGACTATGAGATCGTCATGTTTTCAGTCGGCGCTCGTCCCCGAGCCCGCGCGCTCGAATTGAAGGCCGCTGGTGTCCTCAACATCCGCGTCATCGATCTCGCCACCCATGACGAGATTTTGGAATGCTTCGGACGGGCGCGCGCCTATTTGGCAGTCAGCATTTCCGATGGAATCTCGACCTCGATACTCGAGGCGATGCTGATGGGAGCCTTTCCGATTCAGACCAACACGTCGTGTTGCGAGGAATGGTTCGTGCAGGGAGAGACCGGCTTCGCCGTCTCTCCCGATGATTTCGAGGAGATCTGCGCGCGGTTCGAACGCGCGCTAACGGACGACACCCTGGTCGACGACGCGGCGCCGCGCAATCTTGAGATCATCCGGTCCCGCCTCGATCAGTCGGTCATGAAACCGGCCATTCAGGATTTCTATCGTCAAGCGCTCGGCGTGCCGTTCCGCGATGGGAGTGAACGACGCTGAAAGTTCTTCAGATCAACGCAAGCGACATCATCGGTAGTCGTTTCAATAATTTCGACATTCGCCATCTGCTCGCCGCGGATGGCATCGAGTCCACGCATCTCGTGTGGAGCAAGCTCAGCGACAGCCCCGATTCCCAGCTCTTCTTCGACCTGCCTGGCGCGCGCCTGGCCAACAGGGTCATCAATCGGATCGAAGCGAAACTCTCGATCCATTCGCGGCTGCAATGGCAGGCTTACGCGCTGGCGTTGTCGGAAGCCTATCGCATGGCCGATCTGGTCCATTTCCACATCATTCATGACGGCTATTTCAGCTTGGACGCCCTGCCTTGGCTGACCCGCGGCAAGCCGAGCGTGTGGACCTGGCACGATCCCTGGCCCATGACGGGGCATTGCATCTATTCCCTGGAATGTCAGCGGTGGCTGGAGGGGTGCGGGTCGTGTCCCTCGCTCGACCTGACCTTCCCGATGCGCAAGGACCGCACGGCCGAGCAGTTCGCCTGGAAGAAGCGCATCGTCGCCAAAAGCCGCGCGCAGATCGTGGTCGCCTCCCGCCACATGCGCGACATGGCTGCGCGGTCCCCGATCGCCGCGGGTCAAAATATCGAGGTCATTCCCTTCGGCATCGATCTGACACGCTTCCGTCCGGTCGATCCGCAGCCGGCGCGATCCCGTCTGGGAGTGCTGCCAGGCAGGGTGGTACTCGGCGTGCGTGCTTTTGCCGACAGCCCGTTCAAGGGGTTCGAATATGTCGTCGAAGCCCTGCGCCAGCTACCCGACACGGGCGTCCCTCTGACCATTCTGACGACCCATGGAAAAGGGCACCTCAACGAATTCATCGGGCGCCATCAGATCATCGATCTCGGCTGGGTCAATGACGGCGCGACCATCATGGATACCTTCGCTGCCACGGATATTTTCCTGATGCCTTCGACGGCCGAGGCCTTCGGCATGATGGCGATCGAGGCGCTCGCCTTTGCCAAGCCGATCATCGTTTTCGAGGGCACTGCGCTGCCCGAAGTTGCCGGAGCGCCGGATATTGCGATCGCTACCCCGATGCGCGATGCCGCCTCCCTGTCAGCGGCGATCGAACGCCTCGTCCGGTCTCCCGAAGAGCGCCAGCAGCGCGGCGCGGCGGGCAGGCTCTGGGCGGAGGCTCGTTACAGCGACGTCGATTTTGCGCGCAGGATGGCGGCTCTTTATCGAAAGGTAGCCCAGGGATGACGCGCGAGGCGCCAAGGAGGCGCATCCTTCTCCTGACCGACATCCCCCCATGCAGCAATTTGACTGCCGGGATCGTGACGGCGCAGATGTGTCGGTTCGTTCCGAAGGACGAGCTTGCGATCTTCTGCGTCATGAATCCGTATCTTGAGCCCAAGCTCTATGACGATCTTGCCGGCATCGAGATGAAGGTGGTCCGCAAGCCCACCGAATTGCAGCATCGCACCGTCTACGGCATCAGGGTGGGGAGAGCCGGTGCGGCGGCGATCGAGGCGGTCAAGCGCATGGCGCTGCCCCGCGGCCTCATCCGTCAGGCGATAGCTTATGGCCGGGCGGTCGGTGCGACCGATCTATGGGCGATCCTGCAGGGGCAGACGATGGTCCGCATCGCTGCGCCAGTGGCACGCGGGCTCGGGGTGCCGCTGCGCGTTCACGTCTGGGACCCTTTGCGCTGGTGGCTCGACGCTCACGGGGTCGATCCTATCAATCGCCGGCTCGACCTTGCCCTATTCGATCGCACATTGCGTCAGGCTGCCAGTTGCGCGGCAGCATCGGTGCCGATGGCGCAGCATTATGAGGAGCGATATGGCGTTCCCTCGACGGCGGTCATCGCCTCGATCGATCCCGAGCTCGCGCAAGCGCCGCCGCCGAAGCTTGTCAGCAACGACAGCGTCGTCATCGGCATGGTCGGCCAGTTCTATGCCAGCGAGGAATGGGAAAAGCTCGTAATAGCCCTTAATCTTGCGAAATGGCGAGTGGGGCAACGCAAGGTCGTCCTGATGACCTTCGGCCATGAGCGGCCGCCAACCGACATTCCCGATGGGCATCTCAAATTCATGGGCTGGATGGATCAACCCGAAGTGATCCGGACGATCGCCCGGCATTGCGACATTGCCTATTGCCCTTATCCGTTCGCGGAAAGGATGGCAGAGGTCTCGCGCCTCAGCTTCCCGTCCAAGGTGCCCACCTATCTGGCGGCGGGGCGGCCGATTCTGTTCCACGGCCCATCCTACTCAGCGCCGTACACCTATCTGCAGGAGCGCGCCGCAGCCTATCTGTGCCGCGATCCCTATCCGGCGGCGGTCTATAACGGCCTTGCCCATCTGGTCGAAGATAGCGAGCTATACGAGACGACAGCGCTCGCAGCGAGGCGCGCGTTTCTTGCCGATTTCACGCTGCCGCAGATGGAACGCGCAGTACGCCAGTTTCTGGGCTACGACGTTGGCCTGTCAGGAGCAGACTCACAAATTCGATATGACGCCACCTGACGATGGGAGGCGCCGCGTCTCCGGGGGTGTCGCGATATTTATGAGCGGGATTAAACGGCGATAGCGGCGAACTTTGCAGACTTATGCGTTTGACTGGCAAGTTGTCATATCTGGCTGCGAATGATCTGAGCTGTTTGGGCTTGTTGGCGACATCCTAGGCTCAACATCCACGCCAGGCCCAGATCAACCCGCATCTGAGCAGAATGGCAACGTCCTTGCGTTTCGATCCATCCTTGTGAAACTCTCGCCCTTCAAAGAGACGAAACTCGAGCTTCTCCTGTATATAGCAGCCACGCTTCAACCCTCGATAAATGGGATACGAGTAATCGTGATGGTATTGCGCCAGCTTGCCCGCGGGACCGCTCGCCTCTTCCCGCCACTTCGTCGCCTGCATGATTTTGCCCTACAGGCGGAGGCGGGGCGGATGGCCGCGAGGCGTGAAGCCGACAAACTGGCCGCCCAGCTCAGCGCGTTGCGTACGCAGTTGAGTCCAGAACAGCTGGCAGCTGCGGGGATTGATGACGAAGTGCGCCCAGCGCTAGGTGCACTGACATCAAGGCCTGAGCTCTCGGCGGAAGAGATCAACCGCAACGCGCATTGGCTATATCTAAAGAATCGCCGTCAGCTGATCGAGCTGGACTTTCCTGTTACCCCAAAGGTGCGACATGGCCATGGTCAGCCACCTGAGGCACTTATGCTGGCCCGGCTGACGGCTTGCTCGGATCATTTTGCTTCGCAGATGCGTATGATACTGCCTTTACTGGAGCCGATGCTGACCATTCCCAGCGATCCCATCGCAGATGCAAGCGAGCCGAATTGGGTCAATCCAGCTTTCCCCGCCCTGGACGCGATGGCGCTTTACGGAATGATAGCGCTTCACAAGCCGGAACGCCTGATCGAGATCGGTTCAGGTTTTTCTACGAAGTTTGCCAGGCGCGCGATCCGCGACCATCGCCTCGATACGCAACTCATATCAATTGATCCGGAACCGCGAGCCGAAATCGATGATATCTGCGACGAAGTCATTCGGGCGCCACTGGAAGAAGTCCCGATATCATTTTTTGAAACTCTGACTTCGAAAGACATGGTATTTTTTGATGGAAGTCACCGGTCGTTTCAAAATAGCGACGTGACTGTCTTTTTCAATGAAATACTCCCTCGCTTAAAAAGCGGAACTGTATTTGGAATACATGATATATTCTTGCCGGACGACTACCCTCCCGCATGGCTGGAATGGTATTTCAATGAACAGTATCTCTTGGCATCTTGGTTGCTTGCTGGCGACAAGCTAAAGCCTGATTTCGCCGCTTATTTTATCGGCGAAACCCCAGACCTGCACGCTATCTTCGCATCCATGTGGAGCCATCCGAACCTTGTCGGGGCAAACCACAACGGGGGGGCATTTTTTTCGACAATCTCCTGACAGATGGTCAAGCTGTCGCTTGTCTTCATGTCTGGAGGGCTCGGATGGTGTGGCAGCGTAATCCCGCGCATCAACAGGACCACGCCATGCTTCCGATTAATGGCACCGGAAACAGTTCCGGCGACGACGACGATCGGCTGGCTGTGGTCGCTGGCGAACTGGTCACCGGCGATGGCATCGTCTGAGTATTCGATCTCGGCGGAGTGCCAGACGATACCCTGCCTGAACCACAACCGGACCGAACTCACCGAAGGGCGCAACCAAGAACCAACTCAGATCGAGCGCACGCAACGCAACAGTCAGAATGGCCAAGCCGTGGTCAGCGTCAGATGCTTACCTGATCTGTGAGCCGCCCCATGCTTCACAGGGGAACGCGCCACCAGACCGCAGCGCCGTCCACGGGCTCCATCGGGGCTTCGATGCCATGCTGTCCACGAAAATCGTGGATGGCCTTGGCGCAGGGCTCAAGCACGTAGTCGTCCACGATGACGAAGCCGCCGGGTGACACTTTGTGATAGAGCGCGTTGAGCGCATCCACTGTGCTCTCGTACATGTCACCGTCGAGCCGTAGCACGGCCAATCGGTCGATCGGTGCGACCGGAAGCGTGTCCTTGAACCAGCCTTCGAGAAAGACGACCTGCTCGTCGAGCAGCCCATATCGGCGAAAATTCCCGGCGACGTTTTCACGCGAAATAGCGAGTTGATCATAAGTATGGTGGATGTCGCCCGCATCGGCTGGATTGTGTGTCGCATCGGGTTCGGGCAGGCCGCGGAAACTGTCGGCGACAAAGACCTTACGATCCTTGGCACCGTAGGCTTCGAAAATCCCCTTGGCATAAATGCAGGCGCCACCACGCCAGACGCCGGTTTCAATGAAGTCGCCCGGAATGCCCTCTTCCAGTGCCTGCGTCGTCAGCATCCGCAAATTGCGCATGCGCGCGGTTCCGATCATCGTGATCGCCTGTTCCGGCCAGTCGCGGCCGATGGCGCGCAGCGAGGGATCGAACTTGCGCTCCGTCCAGGGTGCTTGCGAGGCATCCTCGATCAGCAGGCCGGTCAGAGATGCTTCCAGCAGGTCGAGATAGAGTTCTGCCGCGCGCCCCTGGCGTCCAAGGGCGCCGGTATCTCCTCCCAGCAACCGGCGCCCGACGCGGGCTACGGCCTCCTCCTGGCGCGCACCCACGCCAAGGATCTGGGCTGAGACATTGTCCAGCTTCACGGCAGTGGAATCGTGATAGACACCGATCCGCTGGAGCAAGAAGTTGACTTGGTCTTCCATCGTCGCCTTCACGGCCAGTTCCTTGACCAAGGCGTCGCGCTCTTCGCGCAAGGCGTCGCGCTCTTCGGCGGCCTTGCGCGCCTCCTCGCGCAAGGCGTCGCGCGCACGCGCTTCCTCGCGCAAAATTGGAAGACTGCGCACAAGGCGGCTGGTGAAAGAAGGCTGCGTCACTGAACTACCCATCGCTGCGCACTCGACTCGGGCAAAAAATCGAGCGCTCGCATCATCAACTCGGCGGGGAGAGCCCAAACTTTCGCCGCCACTCGTGAATCACAAAATACCGTCAGTTCTATACAGCCCATCGTCGAGATGGCGAATCCAGACGCAACGTTGGGGGCTGTTAGGGAACCAACAATCTTCGTAGCGGCCAGCATCAATCGGCGGAGGCGCTGGCTAGACATTCATAGGCCTCAAGCATCGCTCGATTCTTTCGACTGCTGCGGCTCGACAGGAGCGATCTCGACGCGGTCCATCTCGACTGCGAACAGGACGCCGTTCCGGAAGGGCGAATGAACGTCGAACATCAACGCATCGTGCATCCATTGATGCTGCACATGATTCTCCAACGTTCCGGAAGCGCAGGCGGCGGTCACCGAATAGCGTCCGGACGCGAGCGCTGGCAATCGAAACGCGAAGGTCGTCTCGAGTGTCTGGCCGGCACGTGCCGTGATCGGCTTGTCCAGGGTCTTAAGGAAAGTGTTGTCGCCGAGGATCGGCTGGCCGAGGCGGTCCTTGACGTGGAAGCCCACGATCGGCGCCTCGATATCCTCGATCACGGCGACGTCGATGAGAACCTGCACATTCTCCCCACCCTCGATCCAGTGAAGCGGGGAGCCGTCGGCATGGGTGAGGACGACGCGTTGGATCCGCGCCTTGCCGCTCCCGAAATCGGCGCTATTCGCCATGGTGTCGAAGATGGCCGGACGGTCAGGCTTGGGCGGTTCGGGGAGCGAAGCGCGCTTCGGCTTCGCCTCGGGCGGCACTTCCTCGCCTGTCGTCGCCGGCGCATCGGCCGGGCGCGCATTCGCCTTGCCGCGCGACCGTGGGATCGGCTGATCCGACAGCCCTTGCGCCTGGCTCATGATGGCGGCCGAATAGGCTTCGCAGACATCCTTGGCGGAGCCCTGCATCACCAGATCGCCCTTGTCGATCCAGATCGCGCTGTTGCACAAGCTCATCACCGCGCCGGTGTCGTGACCGCAGAACAGCACCGTTCCGCGTTCCCGGAACTGCCGCAGCCAGCGCAGGCATTTCTGCTGGAAATAGGCGTCGCCGACCGCCAGCGCTTCGTCGATGATCAGCACGTCCGCATCGACATGGGCGATCACCGCGAAGGCCAGGCGCATCGCCATGCCCGTCGAATAGGTCTTCACCGGCCTTTCGATGAATTCGCCGATATCGGCGAAGGCGAGGATGTCGTCGAACCGGTCCTGCGTTTCCTCGCGACTCATGCCGAGGATCGAGGCGTTGAGATAGACGTTCTCGCGACCGGTGAATTCGGGATTGAAGCCAGATCCTAGTTCGAGCAGAGCCGCGACGCGCCCGTTGACTCGTGCCTCGCCCTCGGTGGGCGCTAGGGTCCCGCACACGAGCTGCAGCAGAGTGGATTTGCCCGATCCGTTGCGGCCGATGATGGCCAGGCTGTCGCCGCGCGGAACCTGGAAGCTGAGGGAGTTGAGCGCCCAGTGATCGGTGTAGTAATTCTTCTCCGGCCATTTCAGGCCGAACGAGCGCAGGGCTGGCGCCATCGCCCGCCGCAAGCGTGGCACCACGGCCTGGGCCAGCCGGTCGGATGGGCTCCGGTAGATGTGGTAGGATTTCGCAAGCCGCTTGGCCTCGATCGCGATCTCAGAGGACATCGGCGAAACCTACGCGCAGACGATTGAAGACCCAGAACGCTGCGGGCAGGCTCACCAGCGCTGCCAGCCACAAAAATGCCAGGATCTGCCAGTCCGGAGCTCGGCCGAACAATAGCACATTGCGGGATTCCTCGACCACGATGGTCAGCGGGTTGAGCAGCATCACGGTGCGGAAACCGGGAGGAACCGAGGAGATCGGGTAGAAGATCGGCGTCAGGAACATCGAGGCCGTGACGATGAAAGTCACAATCTGTCCGATATCGCGGAGATAGACGCCCAAGGCCGCAAGTACGTAAGCCGTCGCGAGCAGCAACAGCAGATAGGGAATGATGATCAGGATGAAGAGCGGCGCGGTCGCCTCGACCTGGCCGCTGTGCAGGAGGTGCCCCAGCACGACGATGAGCAGACCGAAACCTGCTGTGATCAGGGCGCCCAAGACGACAACTATGGGCAGGATGCCGAGCGGGAAGACGACCTTCTTTACATAGCTGCTATGGGCGAGGATCAATCCCGCAGCCCGGTTCAACGTCTCCGCAAGCATGGAGTGCAACAGGACGCCGACGAGCAAGATCAAGGTGAAATTGGCATCGGTCCCATCCTGTCCGGTTCCCCAGCGCGTACGAAACACGGCCGAGAAGACAAAAGTGAAGATCAGAGCGGTCAGGAGCGGAGTCAGGAATGCCCAACCGACCCCAAGTACGCTGCCACGATAACGCGCCTCGAAATCACGCATTGTCAGGCGCAAAGTCAGTTCCGTCGTTTGGCGCAGATGATCGCCCCAACTCGTCAACGCTTCAATCCTTGGATCCCAGCCGCATATGATCGTCGGCCGCGGCGCCCCTTTAGCACCTCGTATCTGCGTCCCGCAAACGCGTTCTGCTGCACTGCAAGCCGGCCGGCTCGACAATCCCGGACCGGTTGAGTAAATCCTGCTCGCTTTGGTGGACCCGGCCGATACGTCGACGACGGAATGACGCCATTTCACCGTTTGGGCGGAGATGCTCTTGACCAAAATTCTCATTCTCGGCGCGGCGGGCATGCTCGGCAATGCCGCCTACCGGCTCTTTGCCGCCTCGCCGGGTTTCGAGGTCGTCGGCACGATTCGCGGCAGTGCGCCGGCCGGACTTATACAGAGTTCAACCGCCCGCCTGCTGGGGGGGATCAATGCAACCGATCAGGACGGCCTCGTCCGGATGATCGGCGAGACGCGACCCGACGTGGTGATCAACTGCATCGGCGTCGTCAAGCAGCTCTCCGCCGCCAAGGACTCGCTGGTCTCCATCACGTTGAATTCGCTGCTGCCGCACCGTCTCGCAGAACTTTGCGCGGCGGCAGGGGCGCGTCTCGTGCACGTCTCGACGGACTGTGTTTTCGACGGCCGTAAGGGAGACTACAAGGAAACGGACCTGTCGAACGCCGAAGACCTCTACGGCAAGAGCAAGTTCCTCGGCGAGGTCGACTATCCCAACGCGATCACGCTGCGCACCTCCATCATCGGACATGAGCTCAATTCTGCCCATTCGCTGGTCGACTGGTTCCTGAGTCAGCCCGGCCCCGCGGTGAAGGGCTATCGCAAGGCGATCTACACCGGCCTGCCGACGGTCGAACTGGCGCGTATCATTCGCGACGAGGTCATTCCACGCTTGGAGATGCGCGGTCTCTGGCATGTCGCAGCCGACAAGATCAATAAATTCGAGCTGCTGAAACTGGTAGCGCAGGAATATGGAAAGGCGATCGAGATCGTCCCCGACGACGCGGTGGCGATCGACCGCTCGATGGACGGCTCACGCTTCCAGGTGGCGACGGGATATGTGGCTCCGGCTTGGCCGGAGCTGATCGCACGCATGCGCGCCGCACGTTGAGCGTGCCAGGAGAGAGTGACCTATCCCATGGATATCAAGGGCAAGACCCTGCTCATCACGGGCGGAACCGGATCCTTCGGCAACGTCGTTCTGCGCCGCTTCCTGCGCGAGGGCATCGGCGAGGTCCGTGTCTTCAGCCGCGACGAGAAGAAGCAGGAGGACATGCGCCTCGAGCTGAAGAATGATCGCGTCAAATTCTATATCGGCGACGTGCGCGAGCCCGACAGCCTGCGCGCTCCGATGCGTGGCGTCGACTTCATCTTCCATGCCGCGGCGCTGAAGCAGGTGCCCTCTTGCGAGTTCTACCCGATGGAGGCGGTGCGCACGAACGTCCTCGGCGCGAGCAACGTGCTCGAAGCCGCCATCGACGCCGGCGCTCAGCGTGTCGTCGTGCTGTCTACCGACAAGGCGGTCTATCCGATCAACGCCATGGGTATCAGCAAGGCGATGATGGAGAAGATCACGGTCGCCCGCGCCCGCCTGCTCGCCAAGAGCGATACCACGCTATGCGCCACCCGCTACGGCAATGTCATGGCCTCGCGGGGCTCGGTGATCCCGCTCTTCGTTTCGCAGGTGAAGGCGGGCCAGCCGATCACCATCACCGATCCGAACATGACGCGCTTCCTGATGTCGCTCGAGGAATCGGTCGATCTGGTCATCTATGCCTATCGTAACGCCGAACAGGGCGACATCTTCATCAAGAAGGCACCCGCCTCGACCATCGGCCACCTCGCCGAGGCGGTGATGCAGATCTTCGACAAGCGCGTTCCGGTCAAGGTAATCGGCACCCGCCACGGCGAGAAGCGCTATGAGTCGCTGGTTTCGCGTGAGGAGATGGCGCGTGCTATCGATCACGGCGGCTATTACCGTGTCCCGCAGGACGATCGCGATCTCAACTACGCCAAGTATTTCGTCGAGGGCGAAAGCGCGATCTCAATGGCGGAAGACTACACCTCCGACAATACCGAGCTTCTCGACGTCGAGGGGGTGAAGAAGCTGCTTCTCGGTCTCGACTATATCCAGGCTGAGCTGCAGGGCTAGACATGCGCAAAGTGATGTCGATCGTGGGCACCCGCCCCGAGCTGATCAAGATGTGCCGCGTCATTGCCCTGCTCGACGAGCAGACGCAGCATGTCCTCGTCCATACCGGCCAGAATTACGACTATGGCCTCAATCAGGTGTTCTTCGAGGATCTCGACATCCGTAAGCCCGACCATTTCCTCGAGGCGGCGGGCGGCTCGGCGATCGACACCATTGCCGAGGTGCTCAAGCGCTCCGATGCGGTGATGGAGCAGGAGAAGCCCGACGCGGTGCTGATCTATGGCGACACCAATTCAGGCTTGGCAGTGATCGCGGCGAAGCGGCGAAAGATTCCGGTCTTCCACATGGAGGCCGGCAATCGCTGCTTCGACCAGCGTGTTCCCGAGGAGCTCAACCGCAAGGTCATCGACCATCTCTCCGACATCAACATGACGCTGACGGAGCATGCCCGGCGTTATCTGGTTGCCGAGGGCCTGCCTCCCGAGCTGACCTTCAATGTCGGCTCGCATATGCATGAGGTGCTCGAGCATTTCCGTCCCCGCTACGAGGCTTCCGACATCCTCGCCCGGCTCGACCTGACCGAGCGCCAGTTCTTCGTGGTCTCCAGCCATCGCGAGGAAAACGTCGACAGCGAGCGCAACCTCGCCGACCTGCTCGACTCGCTGAAGGGGTTGGCCGAAACCTATGATTGGCCGGTGATCGTCTCGACCCATCCGCGTACCCGCAAGCGGCTGGAAGCACTCGGCGAGACCGAGCTCGATCCGCGCATCCGTTTCCTGCCGCCCTTCGGCTTCCACGATTATATCAAGCTGCAGATGACGGCGGGCTGCGTCGTTTCCGACAGCGGCACGATCACCGAGGAAAGCTCGCTGCTCGGCTTCCCCGCCGTGACCATCCGCCAGGCGCATGAGCGCCCCGAAGGCATGGACGAGGGCACGCTTGTGATGTGCGGGCTTACGCGCGATTCGGTGCTCGATTCGGTGCGCTTCGTCATGCGCACCCACGCGGCCGGACTCACGCCGCGGCCGGTCGCCGACTATGTCGCCGGTCCTGTGTCGCGCAAGGTCGTCGCCATCGTTCTGAGCTATATCGACTACGTCAATCGCACGGTCTGGCGCAAACAGTGAGGCGGGAGGGCGCGGCATGGCCGGGCTGAAGATCCTGCATGTTGCGCCTCATCTGCGCCAGGGCGGAGCCGAACGGCTGCTGTTCGAACTCGCGACGCATCCTTCGGACGGAACAACACACCATGTCGCGCTTATGCAGGACGAGGTGTTTTTCGACCGTTCCGGCCTGCATATCGAGGATCTCGGCTTCGACCTGAAACGGCGCTTCGGAGCCTTGACCCATCTGCCGGCTTCACGCCGGGGCCTGCGCGCCCTGATCGAACGGCTCAAGCCCGACGTCGTTCAGGGCTGGCTCTATTACGGCGCTTTTCTCAGCCTTGCCGTAGGCAATCGCACGCCGGTCGTCTGGTCGATCCACAACACCACCTTCCCGCGGCTTGCTGCCAATCCACTGCTGCATCTGGTCGACCGTGTGCTCGCCGCGCGCTCGCGCAATCTCCCGGATGCGATCGTCTATTGCGCTGCATCCGCGCGAGCTTTTCACGAGGCGCGCGGCTACGCGCCGGAGCGCGGCCTCGTCATCGACAATGGCGTCGACTTCGCTCTCTTCCGCCCCGACTTGGCCCGGCGCTCGGCGCGTCGGGCCGGTCTGGGCCTTGCCGACAATGCCTTCACCGTACTGCTGAGCGCCCGCAACGACCCGCAGAAGGACCTGCCCAATTGCCTAGACGCTTTCGCGCTGTTCCGGCGCGAGACGCCGGAGGCGCGATTGTTGCTGGCGGGGCGCGGCATGGACGATTCGGATACGGCGCTGCGTGCCATGATCGCTGCGCGCGATCTCGAACCCGCCGTCCTCTTGCTCGGGGCGGTCGCTGACATGCCGGGCCTGCTCGACGCCGCCGACGCCGTTCTGCTCGGCTCGCGCTATGGCGAGGCCATGCCCATGGCATTGCTCGAGGCACTGGCGATGGACAAACCTATCGCCGCGACCCGCGTCGGCGACATCGGGCGGTTGCCCTGTCCGGGCGAAGCGTTGGCACCGCCCGGAGACCCGCGATCGCTGGCTTCCGCCTTGACCTTCGCGCGCATCGGAGATCCGCGCTGGGCGGCGTCCTTTGCCGAGACCCGCGCGCATTACGGGCTCGACACGATGACACGTGCCTATGACGCGCTCTATCGCCGCCTTGCTGCGCAGGAGCCCGCGCCATGACATCGGGACCCCGGCTCGCTGTCGTCACACCGGTCTTCAACGGCGCCGACTATATCGTCGAGACGGTGCGCTCTGTCGCAGAACAACTGCGTCCCGGCGACCGCTACGTGGTGGTCGACGACGGCTCGACCGATGATACGCGGGCTCGCCTCACCGCTGCCGACGCGCCGATCGATCTCTTGGCACAGGCCAACGCCGGTGAGGCGCAGGCCGTCAACGCCGGAATTGCCCGGGCGGCCTGCGATATCGTCGGGATCGTCAACGCCGACGATCCAATCCTGCCTGGCCTCCTCGACGCGGTGCGGGCTGCCTTCCGCGACGACCCGACCCTCGATGCCGTGTATCCCGACTGGCTCAAGATCGACGCAGACGGGCGTCAGCTCGCGAGGATTGCGGTACGCGATTACGACTATGACGTGCTGCTCGGCCAGCATTTCTGTTTTCCGGGCCCCGGCGCTTTCTTTCGAGTCGGAACTCTCGCCGGTGAACCTGTACGCGACGCCCGCTCCTCGCTGATCTCCGATTACGATTTCTGGCTGCGCTTCGGTTTGCACGGGGCGAAGGTGAGGCGGCTGCCATTCGTGCTCGCGACCTGGCGGTTGCATGCCGGCGGTACGACCAGACGCGGCCAGGGGCCACGTCTTGCACGCCAGAGGATCGAGGTGGTCGAGCGCCTGTTATCGCGCCCTGATGTTCCTGCC
Source organism: Bosea sp. Tri-49 (assembly GCF_003952665.1). Classification (NCBI taxonomy): domain Bacteria; kingdom Pseudomonadati; phylum Pseudomonadota; class Alphaproteobacteria; order Hyphomicrobiales; family Alloboseaceae; genus Allobosea; species Allobosea sp. Tri-49. The sequence goes on along the minus strand of NZ_CP017946.1, from coordinate 5,242,946 downwards.
CATATTCGCGAGCTCGGCCCTCAAGCGCTTAGCGCCGCCTATTATCATGCTGCGCTTGTTGGCCTTCGTACCCCGGACACACCGGCACTGCGCTATGCCTTGAAATCATACTTGCTGAAATGGCGCTGGGCCGAGCCCGTCGTCGCCACTCAGCGCCGCGCTGTCGGACATCTTGCCTACGCCGCAATGCAACCTCTGTCAGGCTGGTTGCACGCATTCGCATCTCCTCTGCTCCCCGCTCGTTTCGGCAGACAGGCAGTTCTCGACCAGACTTTTGGCCTCGATCCTTCAGCGCGGAAGGAAGAACCATGATCGTGCCCGCCCCGCATGTCAGCGTCGTGATCCCGATGTTCAATCGCGTCGCCACCATCCGGCGCGCGATCGACAGCGCCCTGGCACAGAGCTTTCGCAATATCGAGGTGATCGTCGTCGACGACGCATCGCGCGATGAATCCGTCGCGATTGTCGCAGCGATCGACGATCCGCGCCTGCGAGTGCTGCGCCGCGAACAAAATGGCGGCGCCTCAGCGGCGCGCAATACCGGCGTTGCAGCGTCGCGCGGGTCGTTGGTCGCCTTTCTCGATTCCGACGACGAGTGGTTTCCGCGCAAACTCGAAATCCAAGTTGCGGCGCTGGAAGCCGCGCCGGCTCATGCCGGAGTGTCCTGCACCGGCGTGGAAATGCACCTGCTCGATCACGCAATCACGCGTCTGCAGCCGCTCGAGGACAGCCCCGATTGGGCGCGGCGGCTCGCAATGAATTGCGACCTCAGCCCCGGCACGACGCAGCTCACGCGCCGTGCCGTGTTCGACGTCATTGGACCACTCGATGAGACCTTGCCGCGTTTCGAGGATTGGGACTGGTTGATCCGGTATACGCGCACCGGCTCGATCGTTGCGGTTCGCGAACCGCTGGCGCGCGTCTATAATCGCCGCGCGCGGCTCGGCGAGGTTGTCGAGCATTCCGCGGAGCTCTTGCTTGCGAAGCATCGCGGTGTCTTCGACGCCCTCGCGCCAGCCGACCGCCGTAAGGCAGTGGGCGACATCTGGTTGCAGGCTGTCGGCACCTATGCCTTCGAGGGCAAGCTCGGCGCTCTCTTGCGCCCGGCTGCGGCTGCCTTCGCGCAGCGGCCTCTGCGTACGCTCGGCCGCCTCGCCAGCGGAGCCGCAGCGGTGGCACGCGGACGGTTGGCGCGCACGGTGAAAGATCGCAGCTGATGATCCTGTACTGCGCCCCTATCTCCCCTTTTGCCCGCAAGGTGCGCATGCTGACGCGCCACCTCGGTTTCGAAGGAGATGTTGAGGAGCGCTTTGTCGATACGGCAGCGCCGGACGCCACCTTCTTCGCTGCCAACCCACTGGCAAAAATTCCGACACTGGTCACGCCGCAAGGTCAGGCGCTTTTTGATTCTGCCGTGATTGCCGCCTATCTCGACGCGCGCGCCGGCAATCCTCTGACTCCGCCCGGTGAAGCCTGCTTTGCTGCGAAAGCCTACGAGGCGTTGGCCGACGGCGTTATGGAGGCGATCGTCCTCATCGTTTACGAACGGCGCTGGCGCGAAGAAGCAAAGCGCGAGCCGCGCTGGGTCGCGCATCAGGAAGCCAAGATCGCGCGGGGTCTGACGCGCGCAAGCGAGACCGTAGTTCGCCCTGGCCATCAGCTCCAAATAGGCGACTTTTCCTTGGCTGCAGCGCTTGGCTACCTCGATCTTCGCTTCGAAGGCACCTGGCGGGCGACCTTTCCCGACCTGGAGGGTTGGCTCACCGACTTCGCCGCGCAGGTCCCTGCCTTCGAGGCGACGCGCTATCACGCTTCCTCCCAGAGGCGTGCATAGAGCATCAGCCCTGAGCCTGCTCCGGTTGAATGGCCTGTTCCAATCTATTGCATGGCCGATTTGAGAGGGTCGCGCTCTCCCATAGAGATCTAAACAATTGAAAATAGTGGGTAAATTGCCTTAGACATCACTCGACTTGCCATTACCGGCCGCCCCTTTGGACGATAGTCCAGCGTCTCGCTGCAAGCGCCGCTCCCAGTGTTTGGCAACCCGCAGATAGCGATAGAAGGCGTAATTCATTGCGGTCATGAAACCATAGGTGCCGCGTAGCGCATGACGGCGCCCGATATAAGCTTTTAGAAAATTGGCCGGAAATTCGAGGATCAGGCGGAACGCCGACAATGTCTCGCCGCGTGAATCGAGGTCGTTGGCCTGCGCCTCGCTATAGGCGTTGAGCTTGTCCATTTGCTCGCCGAGCGAGCGTACCGAAAAATGATGGATCGTGCCCTTCAAGCGCCCAACCCGAGCGGCTGGCAGAAGATCGACCCGATCATGCACCGGGGAGGAAGAGTACCGCCCCTTGGATTTGCGGTAGAGCCTGACGGGCACGAGCGCATAGGCGAAAGGATGCGGCGCCTTCTCCCCGGGGAAAATTTCGGCGATGCGTATCTTGTAAGCGTCGACGGCCGGCTCACCGCTGCGAAAGAGAGCCGCGATTTCAGCGCCGAGGTCAGGCGGCAGCACTTCGTCCGCGTCAAGATTGAGAAGCCAGTCATGGCGGCACTGATCTTCGGCAAAGCGCTTTTGCTGACCGTAGCCAGGCCAGGGATTAAAGATGACTCGGGCTCCGAGCGCTTGGGCTACCGCTTGCGTGCCGTCCGTGGACCCGGAGTCAACTATGACGATGTCGTTGCTGAGGCTGCGTGCCGCCGTGATGGTACGACCGATCCGATCTGCTTCGTTCCGCGCGATGATGAAGATGGAAACTGATAGCACAGCCGCGTCCAACCCTTGTTATTTCAGGGCTTAAGCATGGAAATCCATGAGCGACAAGCTGGACGGGTGGAAGGCCCCACCATCCGTCCAGGCCAGCCCCCGCTCGCTCAGAGCCTGCCGGAACGAGGCTGACAGCCCATAGCCGACACCGGCCAGCGCGCAGCCGAAACGCAGACCTACAGCCATCAGAGCTCCGCATCGAAGGCGATGTTCTCGAAGGTCGCAAAGACGCGTCCCTGTGCACTGGCGCGTATCCTCGCATATCCCATCGCCGGCGAGGCTGCTGCAATAAGGCGCTCGCCATTCATGACATTCAATTCCTGCGTGACCGAATAGCCCGGAGTCGGCGTAGTCCGCATCTGGGTAGGAAACGGCAGGAAATTCGTGAAATAGCTGGCGGCAGCTTGGAAGGTGTCGATCAGCATCGAAAGGCCGGGCCGCCAGTGATAACGCTCGCAGAGCTGGCGCTCCTGTGTCTGGCTGCGCGCCAACCAAGGGCTCGGCGTCAAACCGAACTCGAGTTTGATCGCACGGAAGCTCACCGCGCCGGCCGCAGGCACGAGTTGGACGGTCAGATTTCCTATATCGCCCGCGAACGGAGTCAACGCGACGAAGCGACGGCCGCTTCCAGCAGTGACCGTCCCGGAAGCGCTGCCGATCGTCACGTCGAGATTGCCGCCACTCAGATTTTCGACCGAGAGGCATAGCGGCGTCGACGCGAAGGATGACACGCCCCAGAGCGCCGGCTCGACGATCTGCCGGATTGCGCCGGAGGTCAGCGTCAGGTCGAAGCCGCTGCGGCTGAGGCTGGCGCCGCCGGTATGCGCCTTCCAGCGATCATAGCCATAAGCGCCCGCCGCCAGGACGCCGCCGGCAAAATTGCGTTGGTTGATCTGGAAATCGCCGTTGATCAGCAGGCTCGGCTGCGGCCACTCGCGCGCCCAGCCGCTCGCCGGCAAGGTGACGAGTCCGCTCGTCCGATCGACGACCAGCGCCTCGGTCCAGCTCGCACCATCGGGGCTGACCTTGATCCGGAGCTGATCGTCGCCGGCTAGCCCGATCTCGGCACGGCCCGAATGGCTGTCCTGGAACAGCAGGCTCGCCGTCCGCGCCGCGGCGGCCTTGTTCAGCTTGAGCCGGTGGTCGGTGCCAGCATGGTTGAACAGGCTGGCGTCGGCGGCAACGGCTAGGCGCGTCGTCGTATCGGCTGTCGTATTCACGCCCCAGAGCGCAGCGCCGAGGCTGCTTTCCGGCTGCGAGCGGCGCCATTGCGTACCGGTCCAGACATGATGCTCGGCCTCATCGCTCACCCAGGCTTGCCAGCCGGCGCGCGGCGAAAGGAAGCTCCAGGCGCCGTCCTCGAAGATGGCGAGGTCATCCGCATGCCCGACGAAGACGCCGGAGCCGCTAGCCGGCACGATATAGGCGGAAGTTTCCACGGGAGTCGCCGGAGGCACGGTCTGCGTCCGGCTGGCGACGACGAGATGCACCAGCGCGTCGAGCCGCATCAGCGCATCATTGTGGGTGACGTGTTTCTGCGCCTGCCCGGCGGCGAGCAGGGGCAGGCCAAGACGCGGCGTTTCGCTCATGGGACCTCGCAGGATCGGAGCGGCGCGCAAAACACGCGCCAAGCGGGCCGATTATGCGGGCGCCGGAAGCCGCGGGGATTGATTGTAACTCTATCCCCGTTCGCGCTCAGTCGAGCTCAAACGCGTCCTTGTAGTCGAGCTTCAATGCCGGATTCTGCTCTTCCTTGCGCAGCAGGCAATTGCCGACGACGAGGAGCTCGATCTCCGAGCCCATGAAGCAGCGGAAAGCATCGCTCGCTGTGCAGACGATCGGCTCGCCGCGGACGTTGAACGAGGTGTTGACCACGACCGGGCAGCCGGTCAGCGCCTTGAAGCGCGAGATCAGCTGATGATAGCGCGGATTGGTCTCTTCATGGACCGTCTGGATACGGGCCGAATAGTCGACATGGGTGACGGCGGGGATGGTCGAGCGCGGCACGTTGAGCTTGTCGATGCCGAATAGCGCTTTCTCGTCGTCGGTCATCTCGCGCCGCAGCTCCTCGCGCACATCGGCGACGAGCAGCATGTAGGGCGAATCGCCGTCGATCTCGAACCAGTCGGCGACGTCCTCGCGCAGCACCGAGGGCGCAAACGGCCGGAAGCTCTCGCGGTACTTCACCTTGAGATTGAGCGTCTTCTGCATCGCCGGCGAGCGCGGATCGCCGAGGATCGAGCGGCCGCCGAGCGCACGCGGGCCAAACTCCATCCGCCCCTGCATCCAGCCCACCGCCTTGCCGTCGGCGAGACCCTGCGCAGTGGCCTCGATCAGCGTGGCATCGTCCAGGACGTCGAACTTCGCCCCGGCGGCCGTCAGCTCGGCAGCTATCTCGGCCTGGCTGAATTCCGGGCCGAGATAGCTGCCACGCATGGCATCGCCCTTGGCGGACACCTCGCGCGGCTTGCCGTGGAAGAGGTGGTAGCCGGCCAGTGCAGCTCCGAGCGCCCCGCCGGCATCGCCCGCCGCCGGCTGAATCCAGAGCCCGTCGAACAGGCCCTCGCGCAGCAATTTGCCATTGGCGACGCAGTTCAACGCGACGCCGCCAGCGAGGCAGAGATTCTTCTGCCCGGTCTCGGCCCGGATCGAGCGGGCGAGTCTGAGCACGATCTCCTCGGTCACCGCCTGGATCGAGGCTGCCATATCCATATGGAACTGGGTCAGCAATTGCTCGGGGCCACGCACCGGCTCGCCGAACAAAGCGGCGAACTTGTCGTTGGTCATGGTCAGGCCGACACCGTAGTTGAAATAGCTCTGGTCGAGCTGGAAGGAGCCGTCCTCCTTCAGGTCGACCAGCGTCTCCAGCATCAGCTTGGCGAAGCGCGGGGTGCCGTAGGGCGCGAGCCCCATGACCTTGTACTCGCCGGAATTGACCTTGAAGCCGATGTAATAGGTCACGGCCGAGTAGAGCAGCCCGAGCGAATGCGGGAAGTGCAGCTCCTTGTGGACCTTGAGGTCACTGCCCTTGCCGATGGCGAGTGTCATCGTCGCCCATTCGCCGACGCCGTCCATGGTCAGCACCGCCGCCTCCTCGAAGGGTGACGGATAGAAAGCGGAGGCTGCATGCGAGAGGTGATGCTCGGTGAAGAGCAGCTTCTCGACATCGAAGCCGGCTGAGAACGTCTTCAGCTCCTTGGCGATGATCTGCTTCTGGAACAGCTTGTCCCTCAGCCAGAGAGGCATCGCCATCTTGAACGACTGGAAGCCGCGCGGCGCGAAGGAGAGATAGGTCTCGAGCAGGCGCTCGAACTTGATGAAGGGCTTGTCGTAGAAGACGACCGCGTCGAGCTCGTCGAGCCCGCAACCGGCGACCGAGAGGCAGTACTCGACCGCATGCTTCGGGAACTCGGCGTCGTGCTTCTTGCGCGTGAAGCGCTCTTCCTGCGCCGCCGCCTCGATGCGCCCATCGACGACCAGCGCGGCCGCGCTGTCGTGATAGAGCCCCGATATCCCGAGAATGCGCATCGCGGCCGGGCGCTCTCAGAACAGCGTGTAGATGAAGGGCGCGATCGCGCTGCCCTTGGTCAGGAACAGCAGGCCGCCGAGCAGCACGCACATCAGAAGAATCGGCACCAGCCAGAACTTCTTTCGCGCCGCCATGAAGCGGAAGAACTCGCGCAGGAACGACATTGGCCTATCCAGGTCAGAATTGATCTTTCATCGAGACCGGTTCCGGTCCCGGCGGATCGCGAACGATCCAGTAGCTCTTCGCCTCCGGCTGCTTCTTCAGCCTGAGGAAATCCTTGCCGACCAGCCGGGCGACAAACGCCATCGGCGTGAAGACGAGGAAGAACAGGATGCCGAGCACGACCGGGTTGATGATCATGGCCAGCAGCAGGCCGAACTTCATCCAGAGCCGGTTCAGCGGCGCGAGCATGGCCGGCCGGATCAGCGCGACGGCGAGGAAACCGGCGGCGACCAGCCCGAGCCAGGGCCAAGCTTCACCCGAATGCCAAGCGGTGTAGAGCCCGATCAGCGCGAAAACGGCAGCAAAGACGAAGCCGAAAGAGCGATCGCTCGATCCTTCGTGGTCGTCATGGCCGGCCCCGGCCCCAAATTCGTGATGGATGCCCTTCGACAAGCCGCCGCTCCTGTTCAGGCGGCATCCTCTAGGCGATTAAGGGAGGAAGGTACAGGGCGAGCAAGGCACAGGCTTTTCCCGTCATGGTCGGGCCTGTCCCGACCATCCACGTCTTGGCCGGTCGAATGCAGTGTTCAAGACGTGGATGCTCGGCACAAGGCCGAGCATGACGAACCGCGAGCGGCGTCAGCTCAGCATCCGCGTATCACCGCAGACCGAGATCTCCTGCCCGGAGATCGTCTTGGCGAAGGGCGAGGCCAGGAAGACGATCTGCTTGGCGATGTCATTGGGATCGACGAACTGCTTGATCGAGACGCCGGCGAAGAGCCGGTCCGTCATCTCGTCATGCGAGACATTGAGCGAGCGCGCCTTGTTGGCGATGACGCTCTGGATGCGCGGCCCGTCGACGAGGCCGGGGCAGATCGCGTTCGCACGGATGCCGAACTCGCCGAGCTCGGCCGAGAGTGCCTTGGTGAAGCCGATCACGCCCCATTTCGCCGCGGCATAGGGCGAGCGCAGCGGGAAGCCGTGCTTGCCGGCCTGGCTCGAGAGATTGACGATCGAGGCGTTCTTCGACTGCTTGAGATGCTCGACCGCGAGCCGGGTGCAGTTGAACTGGCCAGTCAGGTCGATCGCGACGCAGGAATCCCAGTCCTCCGGCGCGATCTCGTCGACCCGCCCGGTCGGGCCGGCGATGCCGGCATTGTTGACAAGGCAATCGAGGCCGCCGAGCGCCGCCAGCGTCTCCTCGAACAGCCGCGCCACCGCCTTGCGGTCGGAGACGTCGCAGATAGAGCGCGTGATCGCAGGATCGCTCTCAGCCATCTCGGCGAGCGCCTTCTCGTCGACATCGCAGATATGGACTCTGGCGCCCTCCGCCGCGAAGGCACGCGCCGTCGCCCGTCCGATGCCATTGGCGCCCGCCGTCACCAGCACGCGCAATCCCTTGATCGTCAGATCCATCGTTTCCGTCCCTTTTCCTTCGTTCTCAAGCGAGCCGGCTATTCCGCCAGCCGCGCCGTCCGTTCGATATGCTCCGCCGCAGCGCTGATGTCCTCGACCAGAGCCTGCTTTGCCGCTGCCGGATCGCGCCGCCGCAGGGCCGCCAGCAACTGGGCATGCGCGACGACGGCACTGCCGCCGTCGAGCCGGCGCGGCTCATGCCGCATGTCGAGATTGAGAATCGGCCCGGCCTTGAGCCAGAGGCGAGAGATCATCTCGATCAGCGAGGGCATGCCCGCGGCTTCGTAGAGCGCAAAATGCAGGTCGCGATTGGCGCCGACCGCAGCGGCAGGGTCCGGCGGGTCTTTTGCCGCGGCCAGGAACGCCGCCTCATGCTGGGCGACCACGGCGATCTGCGCGTCGGTGATCACCTTCGTCGCTTCCTCGGCCGCAAAGCCCTCGACCACCAGCCTGATCCGGGTGAGTTCGCGGAACTGCGCCAGCGTCAACACCGGTACGCGCACCGCCCGCCCCGGCAGAACCTCCAGCGCCTTATCCGCGGCGAGCCGGCTGACCGCCTCGCGCACCGGCATCATCGAAACACCGAGCGCCTCGGCGACGCGGCGCAACGAGAGCTTCTCGCCCGGCGCCAGCCGTCCAGCAATCAGCAGCGCCCGAAGCTCGCCGGTGACCCGTTCGCCCAGCGTTTCGTGGAGCAGGGAGCCAACCTCGTCGAGTGCCGACACCTCTCCCACCTTCCCCGTTCCGGGGGAAGCAGACCGCGCTTGCGGCGCGTCGGAGGGCTGGACTCGGGCAACCATGTCTGCCAACCTAACTGTGATCACAGATCACGACAAGCGGCTCCGAAGCCGCGCAAACCAAGAACGACGATCGACGCAATCCGACGCCAAAGAGCGCGGGAGAGTTCTGGGAGGAACGCATGTCAGAGCAGTCAAGGATCAAGGGCCTTTCGCGTCGCCAGACGCTGGTCGGGCTCGGCGCTACGGCCACCGGCCTCATCGCCAGCCCGGCGGTCATTCTCGCGCAGACGCCGGAGGCGATCCGCTTCGGGCACCTGACACCGCGCACCGGCTTCCTCGGCCCGCTCGGCGAATACGGCGTCATGGCCGCCGATCTCGCCGCTGAGGAGATCAACGCCGCCGGCGGCATCAACGGCCGCAAGCTCGAATTGCTCAAGGAGGACTCGGTCAATCCGCAGACCGCCTCCACCAAGGCCGAGCGCATGATCGAGCGCGACAAGGTCGCCTGCATCATCGGCGAAATCTCTTCCGCCTCCTGCCTGACGATCTCGCAGGTCGCGGCCCGCAACAAGACGCTGTTCCTCAACACCGGCGGCAATTCCGATGCGCTGCGCGGCGAGAGCTGCAACCGCTACATGTTCCATGTCGAGCATCAGAACTCGATGTATGTGAAGAGCTGCGGCCGCTCGCTGCTGGCCCAAGGGCTGGTCAAGGGCAAGAAGTGGTTCTCGCTCACCGCCGACTACGCCTTCGGCCATGACCTCAGCAAGGTCGCCAAGCGCTTCATGGAAGCCAATGGCGGCCAGTTCGCCGCCGACAAGCTGGTCCCGACGGATGCGACCGACTTCTCGGCGCTGCTGCTCGAAATCCGCGCCGCCAAGCCCGATCTCGTCATCTCCAATCTCGCAGGCAACCAGATCACCAACTTCCTCAAGCAGTATTCCGAATTCGGCCTGACCTTCCCGGTCGCCGGCTTCGGCTTCGACACGGCCCTTGCTTGGGCCGCCGGCAAGGATAATTTCGGCGGCACCTGGCCCTGCGTCTGGCATCATTTGATCGATACGCCCTCGACCAAGGCCTTCGTCGCCGCCTTCATCAAGAAATACGGCAAACCGCCGGAGAACCAGGCCTGGGGCGACTATGTCGGCGTCAAGGTCATGGCCCAGTCGATGAACGAGCTGAAGTCGACCGACACCGCCAAGATCCTCGAACACTTGGAAAAGGGTGCGAAATTCGACGTGATGAAGCCGCGCCAGGGCTATTTCCGCGCCTCCGACCACCAGCTGATCAGCGAGATGTACACGATCACCGCCCTGCCGGCGACGCAGGTCAAGAACCAGTGGGACCTCTTCACCTCCTCGGCCCCGGTGCCCGGCCCGAACGAGGACATGGAGGTCATCGCCACCCAGGGCGACGAAGCCGTCTGCAAGATGAGCTGAGGCGCTCACGTCATTCTCGGGCGAAGCGAAGCGCAGACCCGAGAATCTCATGACGGGAAGGCGTTGGCTGGCGCCTCCTTCGGCCTGAGATGCTCGGGTCAAGCCCGAGCATGACGGCGCTGCCGTCCCATCACCCCATCGCGTAACTCCGCAAAGGCGATCCCTTGCTCACCCTTTTCATCCAGCAGGTGCTGAACGGGCTGCTCGACGGGGTCTATTACCTCCTGATCGCGCTCGGCCTGTCGCTGATCTTCTCGCTCGGCGGCATCGTCAACCTGGCGCATGGCGCCTTCTATGCGATCGGCGCCTATCTCACGATCGTGCTCGCCCCCCATATCGGCTTCGGCGGCGCCATCATCGCCTCGCCGGTGCTGGTCGCCCTGATCGGCATCGTCATCGAGCGCGGCCTGTTCCAGCGCTTCTACCGTTCCGACCCGATCCTCTCGCTGCTGCTGACCTTCGGCCTCGCCATGGTCGCCGAGCAGTCGCTGCGCATGATCTTCGGCGCGCCGCCGCTCTCCTTCTCGATCCCGCCGGCGCTGCGCGGCCAGATCTTCATCGGCGACTTCATCTATTCCCGCTATCGGGCACTGCTGATCCTGATCGCCGCGGCTTGCGTGCTCGGCCTCTGGTTCCTCCTGCAGCGCACCGCCTTCGGCCGCGTCGTGCGGGCCGGCGTGCAGAACCCCGACATGGTCGGCGCGCTCGGCATCTCGCTTCAACCCTACATGATGACGGTCGCCGGCATCGGCATCGGCCTTGCCGGTCTCGCCGGCGTGCTGCTCGCGCCAATCTATTCGATCCACCCGGCCATGGGCCAGGAGATCATCACCCCGGCCTTCGTCGTCGTCGTCATCGGCGGCCTCGGCTCCTTCTGGGGCGTCGTCGTCGCCGCCCTGATGGTCGGCCTGGTCAAGGGCATCACCATCGGCCTTGGTCTGACGCAATGGTCGACCGCGGTGATCTACCTGATGATGCTGCTCGTCCTGCTCTTCCGTCCGCGCGGCCTGTTCGGCGAGCGCATCCAGCGCTTCGAGTGAGGCCGACATGACCAGCTTCCAGCGCGACTACCTGCCCCTCGTCCTCGCCGCCCTCGGCCTCGCCCTGCTGCCCTCTCTGATGCATGCGGTCGGACTCGGCACCACCTCCGCCACCGAGGTCGTCGTCTTCGCCATCGCCTGCATGGCCCTCAACGTGCTGGTCGGCACCACCGGGCTCGTCTCCTTCGGCCATGGCGCCTGGTTCGGCATCGCCGCCTATGCTGCCGGCCTGATCCAGCGCAACTGGCTGCCCGGCCAGTTCGCCCTGCCGATCCTGCTCGCGGTCGCGCTCGTCGCGCTGATCGCCTTCGCCTTCGGCGCCCTGATCCTGCGCCGCAAAGGCGTCTATTTCTCGCTGCTGACGCTGGCGCTCGCCGCCATGATCTATTCGGTCGCCTTCCGCTGGACCTCGGTCACCGGTGGCGAGGATGGCTTAGGCGGCATCAAGCGCCCGCTCTTCGCCGGCGTCGATTTCGAGGTCGCCCTGCTCTTCTACATGCTGGTCGCAACGATCGGCTTCGCCGTGGTCTACGGGCTCTGGCGCTTCCATCGCTCGCCGGTCGGCACTGTCCTCGTCGCCATCCGCGAGAACGAGCAGCGCGCCCGCTTCCTCGGCTACGCCACGAACCGCTACAAGCTCGTCGCCTTCACCGTCTCGGCCGCGTTGACCGGGCTCGCCGGCACGCTCCTCCTCTTCAACAACCGCATGACCTCGGCCGAGCCGATCTCGGTCGCCTTCTCCGGCGAGCTCTTGGCGATGGTGGTGATCGGCGGCATGCGCTCCTTCCTGGGGCCGGCGCTCGGCGCGCTCTTCTTCGTCGTCTTCCGCGACTTGCTCTCCAGCGTCACCGAGAACTGGCTGTTCTGGTTCGGCCTGCTCTTCGTCGCTTTCATCGTCTTCTCGCCCGATGGCCTTATCGGCGTCGGCCAGCGTCTGCTCAAGCCCTTCCGCAGGCAGGTCGCAGAGGACGCGGCGATGTCGGCCCGCAAGGCCGGCGCTGTCGAGCTCCCGGCCTTCATGAAGCCGAAGGATGCCGGCGACGGCACCATCCTGACCGCGACCGGCCTCGCCAAGAGCTTCGGCGGCATCAAGGCGGTCGAGAACGTCGACATCGCCATGCGCGACCGACGCCTGCATGCGCTGATCGGCCCCAACGGTGCCGGCAAGACAACTGCCTTCAACCTGATCTCCGGCATGTTCGCGCCCGATCGCGGCGAGGTCCGCCTGCGCGAGCGCAATGTCGCCGGACTCTCCCCGGAGGCGATCACCCGGGCCGGCATCGGCCGCGCCTTCCAGATCACCAACCTGTTCCCGACGCTCTCGGTCGCCGAGAACGTCCGGCTCGCCGTGCAGGCGCGTTCAGCCCAGCGCTTCGGTCTCTGGCAATCCGCCGCCGCCCTCGACCAGGTCAATGACGAGACCCGCCAGGTCATCTCGACCATGGGCCTCTCCGGCATCGAACAGGCGGAGGCGGGCTCGCTCAGCTATGGCGGCCAGCGCCTGCTCGACATGAGCCTCGCCCTCGCCACCAGCCCACGCATCCTCCTCCTCGACGAGCCGCTCGCCGGCCTCGCCGCGGCCGAACGCGAGCGCGTCGGCAACCTGATCAAGTCGATCTCGACCGATCTGCCGGTGCTGCTGGTCGAGCACGACATCGACCGCGTCTTCGCCATCGCCGACCATGTCACGGTGATGAACGAGGGCTCGGTGCTGGTCGACGGCACGGTCGAGGACGCCCGCTCCTCGCCCAAGGTCCAGGCGGTCTATATCGGCTCCGGCGCCCATGCGCTGGCCGAGAAGCCGCGCGAAAGCGCCGCCGGCGACAAGGTCCTGCTGGGACTCAATGAGGTCGACACCTTCTACGGCAAGAGCCACATCTTGCGTGGCGTCACCTTCGGCGTGCACGAGAACGAGATCGTCGCCTTGCTCGGCCGCAACGGCGCCGGCAAATCGACCTTGCTCAAGACCATCACCGGCATCGCCCCGCCCGCCACTGGCACGATCAGTCTCGCCGGCAGCGATATCGCCCGCCTGCCGCCGGCCCAGATTGCCCGCGCCGGCATTGCTTACGTCCCGCAGGGGCGCGGCCTCTTCGCCGGCATGAGCGTCAAGGACAATATGGAGCTCGGGCGCCTGCGCCGGCGCACCGGCAACGGCACGCATTGGGAGGACGAGAAGATCTTCGCCTTCTTCCCCCGCATTCGGGAGCGCTGGCATTCGCCGGCCGATTATCTCTCCGGCGGCGAGCAGCAGATGGTCGCGGTGGCGCGCGCGCTCTCGGGCGACACCAAGGTGCTGCTGCTCGACGAGCCCTTCGAGGGACTGGCGCCGGCGGTGGTCGAGGAGCTGTTCGAGGCCTTCGACAAGCTTCGCAAGGAGATCGCCATCGTCATCGTCGACCATCATCTCGACCTGGCGCTGGCGCTCTCCGACCGCACCGTCGTGCTCGAGCGCGGCCAGGTCACCCATATCGGCCCCTCGCGAGCGTTGAGCCAGGACCTGGCGCTGCGGCGGCAGGTGCTGTGGCTGTGATGGGCAATCCGCTAGACGGCAGAGGCGCGGGGAACCCTTCTCCCGTGTGGGAGAAGGGCAGGGATGAGGGCCTGCCCTATCCGCAGAAGGCGCAGACGGTACCGCCTCGTCCTAATAATCAGCGGCGGTCCCTCACCCCTGCCCCTCTCCCATCCGGGAGAGGGGTTCCCCGCGCCTATCCTATCAATCGAGACCTCCCCGCATGACCAAGATCGCCATCGTCGGCTCGGGCCTGATCGGCCGCGCCTGGGCCACCGTATTCGCCAGCCATGGCTTCGAGGTCGCGCTACACGATGTGAAGGCCGAGGCCGCAAAAGCCGCCCGCGTCCATATCGGCAAGAACCTCAGGGAACTCGCCGGCCACGGCCTGGTCGATGACCCCAAGGGCTCGCTCGCCCGCATCCGCGTCGCCAGAGATCTTGCCGATGCGCTGAAGGGCGTTGCGCTGGTGCAGGAGAACGGACCGGAGACGATCGAGGCCAAGCGCGAGCTCTTCGCGCAGATGGACGCGCTCGCACCGGCCTCCGCCATCCTGGCCTCCTCCACCTCCTTCATCATGGCCTCGACCTTCTCGGAAGAGCTGAAGGGCCGGGCTCGCTGCCTCGTCGCCCATCCGGTCAACCCGCCGCATCTGGTGCCGATCGTCGAGCTCGCCCCGGCGCCCTGGACCGATCCCAAGGTCGTCGCCAAGGCCAAGCGCATCTACGAGCAGGCCGGGCAGGTCGCGATCATGCTGCGCAAGGAGAAGCCCGGCTTCGTGCTCAACCGTTTGCAAGCGGTGCTGCTGGCCGAGGCCTTCCGCCTCGTCGGCGAGGGCGTCGCCAGCGCCGAGGATGTCGACAAGACCATCCGCGACGGGCTCGGCCTGCGCTGGTCGTTCATGGGCCCGTTCGAGACGATCGAGCTCAATGCGCCCGGCGGCATTCCCGACTACTGCGCGCGCTATTCGGAATCGCTCGACCGCATGGTCAAATCCTCGGAGGGGCTCGGCAATCCGTTCAAGCCGGAGACGGTCGCCGAAGTCATGCGCGAATGGCGCGGCGCGCAGGAGGCCAGCCGCATCAAGCGCGTCAGCGATTGGCGCGACAGCCGCCTCGCCGCCCTGCAGGCGCACAAGCGCGCCGCTAAGCGCAAGCCGGCGTGAGTTTCAAAGATTTAGGGATCAGCGAAGGACTTCATCGCATGGCCAAGAACCGCAAAGTCATCATCACCTGCGCCGTCACCGGCGCGATCCACACCCCCTCGATGTCGCCCTACCTGCCGGTGACGCCGGAGGAGATCATCGATGCCGCCGTCGGCGCGGCCGAGGCCGGCGCGGCGCTGGTCCATGTCCACGCCCGCAACCCCAAGACCGGCCAGCCCGATCAGTCGCCGGAAGCCTTCGAGCCCTTCCTCAAGGTGATCAAGCAGCGCTCGAACTGCGTCATCAACATCACCACCGGCGGCGCCCCGACCATGCTGGTCGAGGAGCGGCTGCAGCCCTGCGCCCATTTCAAGCCCGAGGTCGCCTCGCTCAACATGGGCTCGATGAATTTCGGGCTCTACCCGATGCTGAACCGCTTCACGGAGTTCAAGCACGACTGGGAACGCCCGTATCTCGAGGGCTCGAACGACCGTGTGTTCAAGAACACCTTCAAGGACATCGAGAACATCCTGACGACCTGCGCCGAGAACGGCACGCGCTTCGAGATCGAGTGCTACGACATCGGCCATCTCTACACGCTGGCCCATTTCGTCGACCGCGGGCTGGTGAAGCCGCCCTTCTTCGTCCAGTCGGTCTTCGGCCTGCTCGGCGGCATCGGCCCGCATCCCGAGGACGTCGCCCATATGAAGCGCACCGCCGACCGGCTCTTCGGCGACGACTATCACTGGTCGGTGCTCGGCGCCGGCCGCCACCAATTGCCGATCGCGGCGATGGCGGTCGCGATGGGCGGCAATCTGCGCGTCGGCCTGGAAGACTCGCTCTGGCTCGGTCCCGGCCAGCTCGCCAAGTCGAATGCCGACCAGGTTCGCGCCGCGCGCAAGATCATCGAAGGCCTCGGCTTGGAGATCGCGACCCCGGACGATGCCCGCGAGCAGCTCCAGCTCAAGGGCGCCGACAAGGTCGCGTTCTAAAATTGCTTGCACCTGCCTCCGGTGAGCTTGGCTCATCGGAGGCCGAACGATAAACCTCGCGACCGACCCCAGAGCGAACCGGGCCAGCCGCGCAGTCCATGCAGACTTTCACCTTCATCCTGATCCTGGTCATCGCCGTGGTGGCCTCGCAGCCGCTGACCCGGCTGCTCAGGATCATCCCGCTGCCGATCGTCCAGATCACGCTTGGCGCCGCCCTCGCCTGGCCGACCTCAGGCTTCCATACCGCAATCGAGCCGGAGCTCTTCCTCCTGCTCTTCATCGCCCCGCTGCTCTTCGCCGATGCCTGGGAGGCGCCGAAGCGCGAGTACCGCCGGTTGCTGCGGCCGATCCTGTCGCTGTCGTTCGGCCTGGTCTTCTTCACCACCCTCGGCTGCGGCCTCGCTCTGCATTGGCTGGTGCCGTCCATGCCGCTGCCGGTGGCCTTCGCGCTCGCCGCCGTGCTCTCGCCGACCGATGCCGTCGCGGTCTCCTCCATTGTCGACAAGGAGAGCGTGCCGAAGGACCTGATGCATATCCTCGAAGGGGAATCGCTGCTCAACGACGCCTCCGGCCTGGTGATCTTCCGCTTCGCCACCGCCGCGGCCCTGACCGGCAGCTTCTCGCTCTGGCAGGCCTCACTCGCCTTCCTGTTCGCCGTCGCCGGCGGTGTCGCCGCAGGCTTGCTCGCAGTCGTCGTGGTCTCCTGGGCGCTGAAGCTGCTGGCAAAGTTCGATCGGATCGCGCCGGAAGCGCAGGTGCTCGTCGTCATGTTCCTGCCCTTCGCCGCCTTCCTGGCGGCGGAGGCCGTGCATGCCTCCGGCGTGCTCGCCGCCGTCGTCGCCGGCCTGACGGTCGGCCGCACACGCACCGCCAGCCAGCTCAGCGTCTCCGCCTATATGCTCGCCCACTCCTTCTGGACGATGCTCGCCTTCCTCCTCAACGGCACGCTCTTCGTGGTGCTCGGCCTGCAATTGCCGGCGATCATCCGTGCCGTGCCGCCGGCACTGACCAGCTCACACTGGCTCTGGCAGCCGCTCGGCATCGTCGTCGCGCTGACGCTTTGCCTGATCCTGCTGCGCTATCTCTGGATCACGGTGGCGGTCGGGGCCGGACGCATCATCAGCCGGCTCAGGCGCGAGGTTCCGCTCAACGCCACCCCGCGTATCCGTCTTGCAAGCTCGATCGCGGGCGTGCGCGGCGCCGTCACGCTGGCCGGCGTCTTGTCCCTGCCGGTGCTCGCACTCGACGGCTCGCCTTTTCCAGGGCGGGACGTCGCAATCTTTCTGGCCGCCGGCGTGATCCTGCTCTGGCTCGTGATCGCCAGCGTCGGACTGCCGCCGATCGTGCGCGGGCTCGTTGTCGGACACGCCGCTCATGCCACCGAATTGCGGCGGGCACGGATCACCGCGACGGAAGCCGCGATCGCCCGGCTCGAAGGCGTCGCCCATCGCGGCGGTACGGACGGCGCCGCCACGATCGATCAGGCGGTGGCCGAGGGCCTGATCGCGACCTATCGGCGCCGCCTCGCTCTGCTCGACGACGGCACGACGCCGCGGGAGGAGGCAGCGACGCTGCAGAGAGCCGAAAGCACCTTGAGGCAGACTGCTCTGGCGGCCGAGCGCGGAGCCTTGCGCGGTCTGCTCAAGAGCGGCGAGATCGACGACGTGACCTTCAACGCCCTCGTGCACGAACTCGCTTTGCACGAC
This sequence comes from Bosea sp. Tri-49, assembly GCF_003952665.1. Classification (NCBI taxonomy): domain Bacteria; kingdom Pseudomonadati; phylum Pseudomonadota; class Alphaproteobacteria; order Hyphomicrobiales; family Alloboseaceae; genus Allobosea; species Allobosea sp. Tri-49. The sequence continues at coordinate 5,225,496 of NZ_CP017946.1, read as the reverse complement.
GTGCTGGCCGAGAAGAAGTCCCATTAGTCGCAGGCAGCGGCCTCTGCGGCCGAGGCTACGCCCGGACCGCGAGGATGAACAGGCGCGGGAAACGCAGCAGCACCTTGCCGTCCGGCTCGGCCGGATAGGCGGCTGCGATCTTCTCGCGATAGCTGGCGAGGAAAGCATCGCGCTCCCCGGCCGGCAGCGGGTCGATATAGGGCTTGAGGCCCGTGCTCTTGAACCACTCGACGATCGCATCGTGGCCGGCGAGCGCGTGGACATAGGTCGTCTGCCAGATATCGACCTGGCAGCCGGCCGCCATCAGCCAGCGCCGATAGTCCGAGAACGAGCCGATCACCGCCTTCGAGGCCCGCGCATTGGCGAGGCGGGCCGCCCAGGGCCCCTCGGCGGCGGCCTCGTCCATCGAAACATGCGAGGGCTCGCTCAGATTGTTCGGCATCTGCACGGCGAGCACACCGCCCGGCGCCAGCGACCCGGCCAATCGGGCGAACAGGGCGGGATGGTCGGGAATCCATTGCAGCGCCGCATTGGCGAAGATCAGGTCGTAGCGGCTATCGGCCGACCAGCTCTCCAGATCGGCCAGAGTGAAGGAGAGCTGCGGCAGGCGCTTGCGCGCCTTCTCCAGCATGTCCGGCGAGGAATCGAGCCCTTCGACCTTGGCATCCGGAAAGCGGGCGGCGACGAGTTCAGTGCTGTTGCCCGGCCCGCAGCCAAGATCGATGCAAAGCTGCGGATCGGTGAGGCGCACGCGCTGGATCAGGTCGAGCGGCGGGCGCGTCCGCTCGTCCTCGAAGCGCAGATACTGGTTCGCGTCCCAGTCGACCTTGCCCGTCATCGCGCCTGCTCCGTCCGTCAAACCGTGCGGCGCGATGGCTACGCCTCTAGAGCGAGCGCATCAAGCCGCCATCGACCCGCAGGTTCTGGCCGGTGATGTAGCCAGCGCCCTCCGAGGCGAGGAAGGCGATCGTCGCGGCGATCTCCTCGCTGGTGCCGTAGCGCTGCATAGGCACGCCGTCGCGGCGCTCGTCTGTCTGCGGCAGCGAGTCGATCCAGCCGGGCAGGACATTATTCATCCGCACGTTCTGGGCCGCATACTGGTCGGCGAAGAGCTTGGTGTAGGCGGCGAGCCCGGCGCGGAACACCGCCGAGGTCGGGAAGTTGGCTGCCGGCTCGAAGGCCCAGGCGGTCGAGATGTTGATGATCGCGCCCGACTTCTGTGCCGCCATCACCGGCGCGACCAGCCGGGTCGGCCGGATCACATTCATCAGGTAGACGTCGAGACCGGTATGCCATTGCTCGTCGGTGATCTCGGTGATCGGCGCGCGCGGACCATGGCCGGCGCTGTTGACCAGCACATCGATGCGGCCGAAGCGCGCTATCGTCTCGTCGACCAGCCGCTTCAGGTCATCGTTCGACTGGTTCGAGCCGGTGACGCCGAACCCGCCGAGTTCCTTGGCCAGGGCCTCGCCCTTGCCGGAGGAGGACAGGATCGCGACCTTGAAGCCGTCCTGCGCCAGCCGTTTCGCCGCGGCTGCGCCCATGCCGCTGCCACCGGCGGTGACGATTGCGACTTTTTCTCCTGCCATGGAACGCTCCATCTTTTTGCCGAGGGCGAGCAGCGCTGCGAGCAACGCCGCTCATTCTCGCCTTTCTCGCATTAGCCGCGTAAACTCGCCAGCGAGTTGGCCAGCGTCATATCGATAGAAAAACTACTGCATGACCGAACCGCAGCAGCGCCTGCCCTCGCTCAACGCGTTGCGCGCCTTCGAGACGGCCGCACGGCATCTCAATTTCCGCGCTGCGGCCGATGAGCTCGGCGTTACCCAGGGCGCGGTCGCGCAGCATGTCCGCGGCCTCGAAAGCGAACTTCGCCTGAAGCTGTTCGAGCGCCAGCCCCGCCTGCTCGCTTTAACCAGCGCCGGCCGCAGCTACGCGACCCATGTCGCCCGCGCCTTCGCCCTGCTGGCCGAGGCGACAGACACTCTGCGCCCACAGCCGCTGCGATTGACGATCAGTGCGACGCCGAGCATCGCGGCGAAATGGCTGGTGCCGCGCCTGCCGGACTTCACCACCGCCCATTCGCAGCTCGAACTCAACATCCTCGCCAGCGACGCGCTGGCGAACTTCCAGTCGGATGGCGTAGACATCGCCATTCGCCAGGGCCGCCCCCCGTTCGGCCCCGGCCTGACCGCCGACCTCCTGTTCGAGCACGAGATCGTCGCGGTCTGCCAGCCCGCCATGCGCCCATCCGAGGAGGACCTGGCGAGTCTGCCACTGCTACGCGATGGACACGATCTCTGGCCGGAATTCTTCGAGCGCGCGCTCGGCCGGCCCATGCCTCTGGCGATCCGCAGCACGCGCTTCAACCAGACGGCGCTGGCGATCGATGCCGCGATCGCCGGCCAGGGCATCGCGCTGGCCAGCCGCTTCCTGGTAGAACCTGATCTCGCCGCCGGCCGCCTCGTGCTGGCGACGACGGCGAACATGCGCGGCGGCCTCGATTTCTACGTCGTCAGCGCCCGCAAACCGCGGCACACCGAGCAGACCGCGCTGGTCAGGACGTGGCTGCTCGCCCAGCGCGGCTGAGGCGAACGCTCAGCCGGCGGCAAAAGTCTCCTTGAGCCAACCCTGCCACCTCGGCTCGCTCTCGGCTGCGCGCTTGTCGGCATCATCGCCGTAGAAGAACAGGCAAGCGCTGAGATTGACCTTGTCACCCATCCCGTAGCTGCCGATCAACGCGACGCCGTCATCGGAGCGCAGCAGCACATGCCGCTGTTTCCGATTCTGCTCAGTCTGCTCGACAGTGCCAGCGAAGGCCTGCAGTGCCGCCGGCAATTCGCGCCGCTCGCCGACATTGGCGCCGGAAAGGCCGAGCGTCTCGGTCAACTGCTTCCAGACGGAAAGATGCTCGCCTTCGGTCGGCAGCATCGCCTGGAAGCAGGTCCCCTTCTTGCCGGCGAAATGCGTGAGATAGAGCCGCAGCACCGCGAAGAAGCCGGGCCAGCCGCCCTCGAAGCCTTCCATCTGGTCGTCCCAGTCATCGCTGGAGGCGAACAGCGAATGCACCATCCTGACCAGGCATTTGTCGCCTGAGCGGCTGGTGATCGTGATCTCGGTCGCGATTGGCGGTGCCTTCTCGCCCCATTCGTATTCAGTGTAGCCGAAGCGATGCGGTGGTTCCCAGAGATTGATCTCGCCGGTCGAGCTCATCTCCGGCCCGAAGCTGAAGCTGAGCTTGCCACCGACCTTCTCCTCGATCGTCGTCGGCGTGAACCAGGTGGAATTGCCCGGTCCAGTCGCCATGGCTTGCCAGACCTGTTCGGGCGTGCCGGGAACGAGAACCTCCATCTCGACCCAGCGCTTACCGGTTCCGTCCTTCTTGATCGGCATCATCCAGTTCCTTTCAAGCCTTGGCCGGTTCGGGCGCCGGATAGGCGGCGACCACGAGACGATGCGAGCGCCCGCCCGGCGCGCTGTCGTCGTGGTAGCGGGCGGCGAGGGCCGCCACGGTTTCGGTGAGCTCGCGGGTGAAGGCGGCGCGCTCGGTCGGCGAGCGGAAGCGGATGACGCTGTCGAGCGACAGCGTCGCCAGCCGCTTCTCCTGCCGGCGCGCCTCATTCCAGAGCGTCCCGACCTCGCGCACGATCCTGGCCGCGAGCGCGATCAGATAGCTCGCCGAGAGCCGGTCGGGATTGCGCTCCGGATCGGCGCCGAGCGAGCCCAGCGCTGCCGGCGAGACGACGAAGGAGGCGGCGCTCGCCACCATCAGTCGCTCAGTTAGCCCGCCCCATCGCCGCTCGCCCGCCGGCGCAACGAGCCGGTGCTCCTCAAGCGCGCGCAGGTGGTAATTGACCTTCTGCCGGGTCAGCCCGACCCGCCCGGCCAGCGAAGCGGCCGAAGCCGGCTCCGACAATTCAGCCAGGATCCGGCGCTTGACCGGATCGAGCGCCACGGCGGCGCGAGCGGGATCGTCGATGACGTCGAGGTCGAGCATGACCCGAAGTTCTCATTGACAGATTTTTTTGTCAATGGATTGAACCGCGGCGGGTAGAACCCTCTCCCGAATGGGAGAGGGGCAGGGGTGAGGGACCGTCGCTGATTACTGAAGCGCAACGGCGCCGCTGCGACCTCAATGGGTGAGGGCAGGCCCTCATCCCTGCCCTTCTCCCACACGGGAGAAGGGTTCCCCGCGCCCTATGTCGGCAGCTTTACGATCGCGAGATTCTCGGCTTGCAACATACCAACTGAATGGTGTGTATAGGCCATGCCACGGCCTACCAAACAGTCCCCCGAACGCGGCAGCGCCCGCACCCGACTCCTTGAAGCGGCACGCGACGTCATCCGCGCCAAGGGCTTCGCCGCCACCAGCGTCGACGATCTCTGTCGCGCCGCCGATGTCACCAAGGGCGCGTTCTTCCATCATTTTGCGAGCAAGGAGGCGCTCGGCGTCGCAGCGGCGGAGTTCTGGACGCGGGAAGTCACCCCCTTCTTCGCGGCCGCGCCCTATCATGAGCCGGCCGACGCGCTTGATCGCGTCCTCGCCTATGTCGCCTTCCGCAAGGCGATCATCGCCGGCGATCTCTTCGAATTCACCTGCCTTGTCGGGACGATGGCACAGGAAGTCCACGCAAGCGCACCCGACATCCGCGACGCCTGCGGCCGCAGCATCTTCGGCCATGCCGCGACGCTGGAAGCCGACATCGAACAGGCCCGTCGCGAGCGCGGGATCAGCGCCGACTGGACCGCCAAGAGCCTGGCGCGGCACACCCAGGCCGTCCTCCAGGGCGGCTTCGTCCTGGCCAAGGCCGGGAACGAGCCCGATCTCGCACGCGAAAGCCTCGACCATCTCGACCGGTACATCCGGCACCTTTTCCACGTCGCGGAGGATTTGGCAGCATGAGCCAGCGCATGACGATCGGATGCACCTGCGGGCATACGCGGCTCGAAGTCGAGGGGGCCCCGATCCTCGTCTCCGAATGCCTGTGCGACAGCTGCCGGGCTGCTGCCGCCCGGCTTGCCAAGCTGCCGAATGCGAGGAGCATCCTGACCGCGTACGACGCGACGCCAACCGCCGAATACCGCAAGGACCGGGTGAAAATCCTCTCTGGCGCGGAGAGCCTGCGCGAGTTCCGGCTGAAGCCCGAGGCCGGCTCACGCCGGGTGGTCGCGACCTGCTGCAACACGCCGGTCTTCCTGGAGATGAAGGGCGCGCACTGGCTCAGCCTCTATTCGCATCTGTGGCCCGAGAACGCCCGGCCGAAAGCGACGCTGCGCACCATGACCGGCGACCTGCCCGACGCATCCGTTCTGCCGGCCGACATACCCAATCTGAAGAGCCACACGATCTCGTTCTACGCGAAACTCCTGACGTCCTGGATCGCCATGGGCTTCCGCAATCCGAAAATCACTATCGCGGGGACGGTCGATGCCTGACGACAAGATCGAGATCGAAAACGTCAACAAGCCCGGTAAGTCCGAGCGGGTCGACCGCGCCAAGTACACGGCAATGCGCAAGGCGCTTTTGTCGGTCCTGCCGGACGCGGCGCCTGGCCTGACCGTACCCGATGCGAAAGAGGCGCTGCTGCCCTTTCTGCCGGACGATCTCTTTCCGCAGGGCGCCACGGCCGGCTGGTGGCTCAAGGCCGTCCAGCTCGATCTCGAGGCAAAGGGCGTGATCAGGCGCGCCCCGCGCAAGCCGGTGCACCTCTACCGGCTCGGGGCGGCCTGACCTCAGCCCGTCTCGGCGAACGCCGTCGCCAGCGCTGCCGCCGCCTCGTCGAGCTCGGCGGTCTCATGGGCTGCGCTGACCTGCAGCCGCAACCGCGCCTCGCCCTGCGCCACGATCGGGAACGAGATCGCCGGAGCGAAGACGCCGGCCCGGACCAGGCGCGTGGTCATGGCGCGCGCCCTCTCCTCGCCGCCGACCTTGACCGCGGTGATGGCGCTGTCGCTGTCATGGCAGGCGAGTGCGTAGAAGCGCAGCGCCTCGCGCAAATGGGCGGCATTGCGCCAGAGCCGCTCGCGCGGGCCGGGGTCGTCGCGGCAGATCTTCAGCGCCGTCAGCGCCGTCGCGGCATTCGCCGTCGTCATCCCCATGGTGAAGATCCAGCTGCGCGATTGCGCCTTGAGCTTCTCGATCAGCAGTCGCGGACCGGCGACGAAGCCGCCGCTGGCGCCGCCCAGCGCCTTCGATAGCGAGCCGGTCAGCAGCATGTCGGGCGCGCCATTGGCGAGGCCGCAAAGCGGCGCGGTGCCGGCGCCACCCGGCCCGACCACGCCGGTCGCATGCGCCTCGTCGATCATCAGCAGCGCGTCGAATTTGCGCGCCAGCGCCTGGATCTCGACTAGCGGCGCAGCGCCCCCCTCCATGCTGAAGATGCCGTCGGTGACGATCAGGCGCCGCTTGGCCCGCCTCGTTCCCTCGAGCGCCCGGCGCAGACCCGCGACATTGCGGTTCTCATAGGTCTCGATCTCGGCACGGCTCAGGCGGCAGCCATCGATGATGCTGGCGTGGTTCAGCCGGTCCGAGATGATGACGTCGCCGGCGCCGACCAAAGTCGTCAGCACACCGCCATTGGCGCTGCCGCCGGACGAGAACAGCGCCACCGCCTCGACGCCGAGGAAGGAGGCGAGGTTCTCGGCCAGCGCCTCGTGCAGGGGCGTCGTGACGAAGACCGGATAGATGCCGGTTCCGGTGCCATAGAGCCGCATCGCCTCGTTGGTCGCGGCGAGCACGCGCTCATCGGTCGAAAGGCCGAGATAGTCGTTGGCGCCAAGCATGATCGTGTCGACGCCGTCGAGCAGGATACGCCCGCCGCAGCGGCGCTCGATCATCCGGCGAGCGGGGACATGCGCGTTCATGGCGCAGCCTTCGGCAGCGCGCTGGCGACGAGATTCTGCCAGTAGCGCAGCACATGCGGGACGATCGCATCGTTGAACACGTAACGGTCGCCGTGCAGCCCCTCGCCGGGACCAACCTCGCCGGCACCGATCCAGGCATAGCAGCCGCCTGCGGCGCGGATCATGAAGGCGAAGTCCTCGCAGCCCAGACTCGGCTTGAACTCGGTCGAGACGTTCTCCAGCCCGACCGCCGCGGCGGCGGCCCGCGCCGCCAGCGCCGCTGCCTCGGCGGTGTTGATCACCGGCGGATAGCCGCGCTTGTAGTCGAGTGCCGCGCTGACGCCATGCGAGCCGGCGACACCCTGTGCGATCTCGCCGATGAGCCGCTCGCAGAGATCGGACAGCGCCGGTTCGAAGAAGCGGCAGGTGCCCTGCAGCCAGACTTCCTTCGGCACGATATTGCCGACATTGCCGCCATGGACCTGCGTCAGGCTGACCACGATCGGTGTCTGCGGGTCGACGGCGCGCGAGACGATGCGCTGCACGTTCTGGATGAAGGCCCCGGCGGCCAGGATCGGATCGTCGCCGAGATGCGGCATGGCGACATGGGCGCCGAGCCCGGAAAAGCGCAGTTCGAAATTGTCGACCGCCGCCATCTGCGCCCCGGCGCGGGCCGCGATGGTGCCGAAGGGCACGCCCGGCCAATTGTGCACGGCATAGACAGCTTCGACCGGGAAGCGCTCGAACAGCCCGGCCTCGATCATCTTCATGCTGCCGCCCTCGTTCTCTTCGGCCGGCTGGAAGATGAAGTGGACGATGCCGTCGAAATCCGGGTTCTGGCTGAGGAGTCTCGCGGCCCCGAGCAGCATGGCGCTGTGGCCGTCATGGCCGCAGGCATGCATCACGCCCTCCTTCTTCGAGGCGTAAGGCAGGCCGGTGCGCTCGATGACGGGCAGCGCATCGAGCTCGGCGCGCAGGCCGATGGCACGCTTGCCGGAGCCGGAGCCGGCGCGCAGCGTGCCGACGACGCCGGTGCCGCCGATGCCCTCCTGCACCTCGAGGCCGAAGGAACGCAGTTTCTCGGCAACGAAGCGGGCGGTCTCCACCTCCTGGAAGCCAAGCTCGGGATTGGCGTGGATGTGATGGCGCCAGGCGACGACCTCTGGTGTCAGCGCGGCGATCGGGTCATTGTGCAGCATGGTTCTCTCCTGTCCCGCATGGATTAGAAGAGTGGACCGGGCAGCGTCTTGAACCAGATTGACCGATGAGCGAGCCGCGACAGGAGAGTCAGGAGTTCTGGCGCCACGCCGCCTTCCGCGAGCTCGGCCTGCTCAAGGCGCGGTTTCGGGAGCATCGCTATGACCGCCACACCCATGACGGCTACGTCATCGCGCTGATCACCGAGGGCTGCGAGCGCGTGCGCGTCGGCCGTCAGGAGGTGCTGGCTCCGGCCGGCTCGGTGCTCGTCGTCAATCCGGAGGAGTGGCACGATGGCGAAGCCGGCGCCGAACAGGGCTGGGCCTACCGGACCTTCTATCCCTCGGTGACGCTGCTGTCGGACATCGCAGCCGAACTCGGGCAGCCGCATGTGCCGCTCTTCCCGCAGGCCCTGCTCGACGATCCCGAATTGGTCCGATTGCTCACGGAAGCCCATACGGAATCGGCCTCGTCGGAAGCCACGCGCGCGGAGGCCTCCTTGCTGACCGCTCTACGGCGGCTGATCCTGCAACATGGCGACAATGATCGGCCAGCCGAGTCGCTCGACCGCTCCGGCTCGCGCCGCCGCTTCTCACGCTACGAGCAGGTGATCGAGGAGAGGCTCGCTGGCGAGATCGACCTGCAAGGGCTCGCCATGGCCGCAGGCGTCACCCGCTTCCAGGTCATCCGCGACTTCAAGAAGCTCACCGGCTCGACGCCGGCCACCTTCATCCGCGACCGCCGTTTGCGCCGCGCCAATCGGCTGATTCAGGAGGGCACCAGCCTGGCGGACGCCGCCTTCGCCGCTGGCTTTTCCGACCAGAGCCATCTCTCGCGCAGCTTCCGTGCCGTGCACGGCATCACGCCCGGGATGTTCCGCAAGGCAGGCTGAAGCGCGCGACCCCTCAGAACTTGTAGGCGAGGCTGGCGCGCACCGCATGCGCCGACGGCTCGTGCTCGACCGTGCGGCCTAGATAGGCGCCGATCCCGACATGGTCGAACTTGCCGTAGTCGGTGTAGCGATAGTCGATGCCGAGGATCAGGTTGTCGGTCAGGGCATAGTCGACGCCGCCGCCGACCGTCCAGCCGGTCTTCGAGGCGTTGCTGCTTTCACCCAGGCCGGTCAGCGGATTGACGTAGGAATAGTCCAGCTTGGTGAAGGCCGCGCCGGCCGTGGCGTAGACCAGGATGCGATCGAGGCTGTAGCCCAGGCGCGCACGCACCGAACCCTGCCAGTCCTGCCGCACGCGGACCACGCCGCCGAGATCGCCCTGTCCCGCATGGGCGTTCACGCCCTCGATGTCACTCTCAACGCCGAGCACGATCGCACCGAACTGGTAGTTGAAGCCGAGGCGGGCGCCGCCGATGAAGGAGGACGGGCTGTAGTCGAAGGAGCGGCCGAGCGGCGCGCGTCCGGCGCTGGCGAACTCGCTCGCCCGGTCGGAGCCCCAGGAATAGCCGGCCTGGCCACCGAGATAGATGCCGCTCCAGTTGTAGAATGTCGGCAGCTCCGGCGCCGGCGGCAGGACGCCCTTCCTGGAGAAGTCGGCCGCCAGGGAGGCGCCGGCGCTCAACAGGGCGACGGCTGCAATGCTGGCTTTCAGAAGGGTCTTCATCACATGCTCGGCTCGAACGACGGCTGCTTCGGGGGCGGACGATCCGCCGGCGCCGCGATGGCGTCAGGAGCGGCATTATGAAAATGTTAAGGTTAACGAACCTCTAAGCGGCCCCGCCCCCGTCCGCCTCCCGGAACGAAAACACCTGCCGCAACGTTGCCAGCGCGACGGAGCTGTCTAGGATCGACCGCCCCTGGACCGGAGCGTGCATGGCCTATTTCAAGCGACTGACGGGCGCCGCCGGGCTAGCGGCTGTGGTCGCCGGCTATGTCCACGGCCTGGTCTCGCGCCGGGTCGGCGAGCCCTTGCGTCAGGCCCGGCGTGGCCAGGGCGCCATCAGCCCGATCGCTTTGCCCTGGCGCGGCTGGAAGGACGTCCTGCTGCGCTTCAGCGCCCGCATCCAGGAAGCGCGCGTGCTCTCGCTCGCCGGCGCCGTCGCCTTCTTCACCTTGCTGTCGCTGGTGCCAGCCCTGTCGCTGCTGGTGACACTCTACGGCGTGCTGACCGACCCGGCGACCATCGTCGGCCAGCTCGACGACGTCACCATCGTCTTCCCCCAGGCGGCACGCGAGCTGATCCGGGAACAGGCCATGCGGCTCGCAGGCCAGAATGTGACCAATCTCTCGCTGACCTTCCTGATCAGCTTCCTCGTCGCGGTCTGGAGCGCCAACGCCGCGATGAAGGCGGCTTTCGACGCGCTGAACATCATCTATGGCGTGCGCGAGCAGCGCGGCTTCATTCGCCTCAACCTGGTCTCGCTCGGGACGACGCTGAGCGCGCTCTTCGTACTGATCCTGGCGCTCGCCCTGATCGCGAGCCTGCCGGTGGTGACCGCGCTCTTTCCCTTCGGCCACGAGATCGAGGTCGTGATCCGCTGGCTGCGCTGGCCGGCCTTCTTCTTCATCGGCATCGTCGCGATCGGCTGCCTCTATTGGATCGGCCCGGACCGCAAGCTGCCGCGTTTCGCCTGGGTGCTGCCCGGCGCCATCGCCGCGGCGTTGCTCTGGGTCGCGGCCTCGGTCGGCTTCTCCTTCTATGTCAGCACACTCGGCCGCTACACCGCGACCTATGGCTCTCTCGCCACCATCGTCGTGTTCATGACCTGGCTCTGGCTTTCTGCCACGATCGTCCTCGCCGGCGCCGAGCTCAATGCCGAGCTCGAGCATCAGAGCCGCTATGGCTCGGCGCCTGCGCCGGTGACGCAACTCACGCGCAACGCGCCCGGCCGAGATTGAACTGCCGGCTGGAGCACGATGCCACAGCGGCACCCGCTTGACCTTGCCCGCGGCCACAGCGTCTGCTCGCCCGCAGCCTTGCCCCGCCCCGGGGCTAACGACACGGATCCGCCGATGATCACCGCCACCCGCATCCATCTCACCATCGCCATGCTGATGGGGCTCGCCGGCGTAACGCTGCTCGCGGCCGGGACGCATGCCGGCGGCTCCGACAACGTCCAGATCGCCGGGCAGATGCTGCTCTTCCATGCACCTGCGGTGATCGCCGCCTGCACGGCGCGGCGAGCCGAGCTGCTCGCGGACTGGCCGGCTCGCCTTGCAATCTCGCTCATGATCCTCGGCGTCGCGCTCTTTTCCGCCGATCTCGCGATGCGGGGTTTCCATGGCGAGCGGCTCTTCCTCGGCGCAGCGCCCGCCGGCGGCTTCATGATGCTCGGCGGCTGGCTCGGGCTCGTCATCGCCGCCCTGTTCGCTAAGCGCGCCTGACCGGCATCGACGCGCTTTCGCAGCCTTCCTTCTTCCGCTAGAACGCGGCGCGGCGCAGCTGCCTCCTGCGCCTTCGCGGAGCCTGCCGATGAACGCGCCTCACAATCTCACACCCTCGCAAGCCGCCGAACTGCTCGTCCAGGCGCTGCCGCACATGCAGCGCTACGACCAGGAGGTGATCGTGATCAAATATGGCGGCAACGCCATGGGTGACGCCGCCACTGCCGAGGATTTCGCCGAGGACGTGGTGCTGCTCGAGCAGTCCGGCCTGAAGCCGGTGGTCTGCCATGGCGGCGGCCCGCAGATCGCTCGCATGCTCGACAAGCTCGGCATCAAGTCCGAGTTCAAGCAGGGCCTGCGCGTCACCGACGCCGCGACCGTCGACGTGGTCGAGATGGTCCTGGCCGGCTCGGTCAACAAGGAGATCGTCGGCTACATCTCGCGCGAAGGCGGCAAGGCGATCGGCCTCTGCGGCAAGGACGGCAACATGGTGACCGCCCGGAAGGCGACCCGCACCATCGTCGACCCCGATTCGAAGATCGAGCAGGTGCTGGATCTCGGCTTCGTCGGCGAGCCCGAGACGGTCGACACCACCGTGCTCAAGGCGATCCTCAAGGAAGAGCTGATCCCGGTACTGGCCCCGGTCTGCGCCGCCGCCGACGGCCAGACCTATAATGTCAACGCCGACACCTTCGCCGGCGCGATCGCCGGCGCGCTCGGCGCCAAGCGCCTCTTGCTGCTCACCGACGTCCCGGGCGTGCTCGACAAAGACAAGAACCTGATCCCGGAGCTCACCATCGAGCAGTGCCGGCGCCTGATCGCCGACGGCACCATCTCCGGCGGCATGATCCCGAAGATCGAGACCTGCATCTACGCGCTGGAAAAGGGCGTCGAGGCCGTCGTGATCCTCGACGGCAAGGTCCCGCATGCGGCTCTGATCGAGCTCTTCACCGACACCGGTTCGGGCACGATCATCCGGCGCTGAGGCGTCGACAAGGTAAGGCACAGGAACCCTTCTCCCATCCGGGAGAAGGAACGGCCTCGCTGATCCCTATGGACGACCTCGTCGTCGCAAGGACTTTGCAAGTATCTTGCATGTCATGATGGTGCCCCCCACATGACATGCCCCTATGAACCAGAACACGACCATACCAGCCACCGCCATCCCGCTCCTGCCGGAGCAGGCGGCGTTCGGCCATGTCGACCACTGGATCTTCGACCTCGACAACACGCTCTATTCGCATGAGGCGCAGGTCTGGCCGCAGGTCAATGAACGGATCACCCTCTTCCTGCTCGAGCTCTTTGGTCTCGACGGCCTCTCTTCGCACGAGCTGCGCCGCTATTATTACGAGCGCTATGGCACCACGCTTAAAGGGCTGATGGAGGAACACGGCGTCGATCCCGAGGACTTCCTCGCCTTCGCCCACGACATCGACCTGTCGCTGCTCGATCCCAATCCGGATCTTGGCGCGGCGATCGCCGCCCTGCCCGGCCGCAAGCTGATCCTGACCAATGGCTCGCGCGGCCATGCCGAGAACGTCGCCGGCAAGCTCGGCATCCTCCACCATTTCGAGGACATCTTCGACATCGTCGAGGCCGGTTTCCTGCCCAAGCCCGAGCGTGCCACCTATGAGAACTTCCTCGCCAAGCATGCGGTCGACCCGACCCGGGCGGCGATGTTCGAGGATATCGACAAGAACCTGCTGGTGCCGAGCGCGCTCGGCATGAAGACGGTGTTGATCGTGCCGCGCACCCCCGATCCGTTCCGCGAAGCCTGGGAGCAGGCGGTTGTCGAGGCCGGCCATGTCGATTTCGTCACCGACGACCTGACCGGCTTCCTGAAGCCGCTGACGCGGCCGGGCGAAACCGTTCCGGTCTCCGGCCTTCAGCTGTAGCGCTTCGCCGCCAAGGCATGGGCGCGGCGCAGGGATGCCAGATCGAGCCCGGGAATCTCGCCGTCGATCACGCGCCAGCGCCCGCCGACCATGACACGATCGGCCCGGTTCGCGCCGCACAGCACGAGCGCCGCGATCGGGTCATGCGCACCGGAGAAGCGCAATTCGTCGAGCCTGTAGAGGGCGAGATCGCCCTGCAGGCCGATCGCGATCCTGCCGATATCGGAACGCCCGAGGCAGCGCGCCGAGCCCTCCGTCGCCCAGCGGATCGTGTCGCGCGCCGTCACCGCGCTTGCGCTTTTGTAGTGCAGTCGGTTGACCAGCAGCGCGTGGCGCAATTCCTCCATCAGATTCGAGCCGTCATTGGAGGCCGAGCCATCGACACCGAGGCCGACCGGCGCACCTGCCGCCTCGAGTTCGCGCGTCTTGCAGAAGCCGGAAGCGAGCACGCTGTTTGAGGTCGGGCAATGGCAGACCCCGACGCCGGCCTTGCCCAGCCGCTCGCATTCCTCGCAGGAGAAATGGATGCCGTGCGCCAGCCAGGTCTTCGGCCGCAGCCATCCGACGTCCTCCAGCAGATCGAGCGGGCGCTTCCCATAGACCTCCAGGCAATAGGCATCCTCGTCCTCGGTTTCCGCCAGATGCGTATGCAGCGGCGCGTCGAAGCGGGCCGCGAGCTCGGCCGATCTCGCCATCAGCAAGGGCGTCACCGAGAAGGGCGAGCAGGGCGCCAGCGCGATCTGCACCATGCTGCCAGGCTTCGGATCATGGAACAGGCCGAGCACCCGCTCACTGTCAACGAGGATCGTGTCCTCGTCCTGCACCACCTCGTCCGGCGGCAGGCCGCCATCCTTCTGCGACAGGTTCATCGAGCCGCGCGAGATGGTGACGCGGATGCCGAGCGCCCGCGCCTCCTCGACAGCGATGTCGACGGCGTTCTCCAGCCCTGCGGGGTAGAGATAGTGGTGGTCGGCTGCAGTGGTGCAGCCGGAGAGCATGAGCTCGACCAACGCAGCGCGCACCGCGAGGCGCAAATCCTCCGGCCGCAGGCGCGCCCAGAGCGGATAGAGCGCCTTCAGCCAGGGGAAGAGCTCGCGATCGATCGCGGCGGGATGAGCACGGGTCAGCGTCTGGTAGAAATGGTGATGGGTGTTGATCAGCCCCGGCAGGACGACATGGCCCGAGGCATCGAAGCTCTCGGTCACCGGCAGCGCCGGATAGGCGCCGCTGGCGACGAGCTCGACGATCATCCCATCCTCGATCACGACCCCACCCCCGGCATTCTCGGCGAGGATGGCGAGCGGATTCCTGATCCAGATGCGCATGACTGGTTCTATCAACGATTCTCAGCACTTGGCATAGGCTGAGATCGTCCGGCATGCCAGCCTGCGCAGCTGGAGCCCAGTTGATTAAAGGGACTAATCAGACGGGAGAGCGTATCGCCGCTCAGCCATGCGCGTCACCGGCCAGCTAGGTGCAAGCTGACCGGTGCGAACTGTGCGGGCCGGACTGGAGCGGCTCACGCCACCTTGGCGATCAGCGGCTTGGTCTCCCATTCCTCGCCCCAGATCATCACGGCGTGGCCGGGCGAGACCTCGCGATACTGGCGCACCGGCGGGACGTAGTCGGCCGGACGGATCGGGCTCTTGATCTCGTCGTTCGAGACCGGCCGCTTCTCCAGACGCCTTGCCGGATCGGCGATCGGCACCGCCGCCAGCAGCCGCTTGGTGTAGGGGTGCTGCGGATTGCCGAAGATCGCCTCGCGCGGGCCGATCTCGACGATCTCGCCGAGATACATCACTGCGACCCGGTGGCTGACGCGCTCGACCACCGCCATGTCGTGCGAGATGAAGAGATAGCCCAGCCCCATGCGGGCCTGCAGATCAAGCATCAGGTTGACCACCTGCGCCTTGACCGAGACGTCAAGCGCCGAGACCGCCTCGTCCGCCACGATCAGACGCGGCTCGACCGCGAGCGCGCGGGCGATGCAGATGCGCTGGCGCTGGCCGCCGGAGAATTCGTGCGGGAAGCGGCTCGCCATGTCAGGCAGCAGGCCGACGCGCTTCAGGAGATCGGCAACCTTGTCGCGCGCTTCCGAGCGGGTGGCGAGATTGTTGATCAACAGCGGCTCGGCCACGGCCGCACCGATGTTCATGCGCGGATTGAGCGACGCGAACGGATCCTGGAAGATCATCTGCATGCGCTTGCGCTGCTCACGCAACTCGCTCTGGCCGAGCTTCAGCACATCGACGCCATCGAGCAGGACCGAGCCGGAGAGCGGCTCGACCAGGCGCAGCACCGAGCGACCGGTCGTCGACTTGCCGCAGCCGGATTCGCCGACCAGCGCCAGCGTCTCGCCCGCCTTCAGGCTGAAAGAGACGTTCTCGACCGCGTGCACGCGGCCCTTGACCGAGGAGAGCAGCCCCGAGCGGATCTCGAAGCGGGTCGTAAGCCCCGCGACCTCGAGCACCGGGCGCTCCGCTGCCTGGACCGTGTCCGGCGTTTCGGTGGGGACATCCGATAGGCCCGTCGCACGATCGACGACGGGGAAGCGCATCGGCCGCTTACGGCCGATCATCGAGCCCAGTCGCGGCACGGCCGAGAGCAGCGCCTTGGTGTAGGGCTTCTGCGGATTGGCGAAGATGTCCTCGGTCGCGCCGGTCTCGACCTCGTCGCCATTGTACATCACGACGGTACGGTCGGCGATCTCGGCGACGACGCCCATGTCGTGGGTGATGAAGAGGACGGACATGCCCTCCTCCTCCTGCAGCGATTTGATCAGCTCGAGGATCTGCGCCTGGATCGTCACGTCGAGCGCCGTCGTCGGCTCGTCGGCAATCAGCAGCTTGGGCTTGCAGGCCAGCGCCATCGCGATCATCACGCGCTGGCGCATGCCGCCCGAGAAGCGGTGCGGATATTCGTGGAAGCGCGACTTCGCCGCCGGGATCTTGACCTTCTCCAGCAGGCGCACCGTCTCGGCTTCGGCTTCGGAGCGCGACAGGCCGCGATGCAGGATCAGCGCCTCGGCGATCTGGAAGCCGATGGTCAGCACCGGGTTCAGCGAGGTCATCGGCTCCTGGAAGATCATCGCGATGTCATTGCCGCGGATCTCGCGCATCTGCGCATCCGGCAGGGTCAGCAGCTCCTTGCCGTTGAGCTTGATCGAGCCCTCGATCTTGCTCGAGCTCGGCGGGGTCAGCCGCATGATCGACAACGCCGTCACGCTCTTGCCGGAGCCGGATTCGCCGACGACCGCCAGCGTTTCCTGAGGCTTGATGTCGAAGGAGATGTTGCGCACGACCGGCTTCCAGAGCCCCTCGACCCGGAAGGAGGTCGTCAGGTTCGAGACCGAGAGGATCGGAGAGGTCATGCCAGGTCCTTTATTGCGATCTGATCAAAGGCTGCGGACTGGGCACGAACGCCCACCCCGCAGCCGGTGGGCCGCGTTCAAAAGCCGGATCAGAATAACCAGAGCGTGGCGGATGTCAGCAGGCTGCGTGATAAAATATTGAGCGCTCCTGCCGTTTGCACACGCCATAACCACAGAGAATACTCGATCCCGGATTTCGACTTGGACAGACTGGGAGGCCGATCCCCACTATCGCGGCAAGAATGATCGAGGGGATCACACCATGAAAACGCATGTCGCCGGGCTTGCGAGCCTGATGCTGTTCGCGGGCCTTCAGGGGCAGGCCTGTGCCCAGGAGACGGTCCTCAGGGTCAGCTCGGGCGCCAGCAATGTCTCGACCCTCGACGCCCACCGCGCTAGCGCAACTGACGACAAGGCGCTGGTCGGCTGGCTCTATAACGGGCTCGTCCGCTTCAAGCCGGGCAGCGCCGACCCCAAGGACCTCGAGCCCGATCTCGCCGAGCGCTGGGAAACCTCCCCTGACGGCAAGGTCTGGACCTTCCACTTGCGCAAGGGCGTCAAGTTCCATGGCGACTGGGGCACGCTCGGCGCCGACGATGTCGTCTATTCCTTGCAGCGCTCCGCCGATCCCAAGCGCTCGACCTTCTCCTCGGATTTCTCGGCGATCGACAAGGTGGAGAAGGTCGACGACCTCACCGTCCGCGTCACCTTGAAATACCCGGACGTCAACTTCCTCGGCCGCGTCTCCAACTACCATGGCGGCAACATCGTCAGCCGCAAGGCCGGAGAGGAACTGGGCGACCGCTATGGCGCCAAGCCCGTCGGCACCGGCCCCTTCACCTTCGTCGAGCAGGTGACCCAGCAATATGTGAAGCTCGCCGCCAACCCCGATTATTTCCGCGGCAAGCCGAAGATCGACACGATCATGATGCGCGCCATCCCCTCCGACAGCGCGCGCGAGCTCGCCTTCACCTCCGGCGAGCTCGACCTGTTCCACGCCAAGCGCGAGCAGCGCTGGGTCGATTCCGCCCGCCGGCGCCCCGGCTTCAATGTCGAGATCTTCCAGCCCGGCGAATACCGTCTGCTGCACATCAACCGCAGTCAGCCGCCGCTCGACGACATCCGCGTGCGCCGCGCCATCGCCGCCGCCGTCAATGTCGACGACCTCGTCCGCTTCGTCGGCAAGGATGTCGGCCCCAAGGGCTGCTCCGTCGTCCCGCCCGGTTATCTCGGCGAGGATTGCACGGTGCGCTATGGCTTCGATCTCGCCAGGGCCAAGGCCCTGCTGACCGAGGCCGGCCATAAGGACGGCATCACCATCAAGGCGATCGTCTCAAACATCTCGGCCCAGCAGCCCTTCATGGAGATCATCCAGGCGCAGCTCGCCAAGGCCGGGATCAAGCTGGAGATGCAGGTCGTCGACCATGCGACCTATCAGAGCCAATCGCGCAAGAACCTCAGCGGCCTCGTCTTCTACGGTGCGGCGCGCTTCCCGATCGCCGACACCTATCTCAGCGAGTTCTTCCACTCGCGGGCCATCGTCGGCACGCCGACTGCCGCGACGAACTTCTCGCACTGTGCCATCGCCGACAAGGAGATCGAGGAAGCCAGGGTCGCGCCGAGCGCCGATGCCCAGAAGGCGCTGTGGAAGGAGGCGCAGCGCAAGATCATGGACGATGTCTGCGCCGTCCCGCTGTTCGAACTGCGCCAGGTCTGGGCCCGCAGCGACAAGCTCGATTTCGGCTATGAGCTGAAGGGCACGCTGAACCTCGCCCCGCCGATCACCGAGAAGACCACGCTGAAGGCGCGCTAGACCAAGCTGCGTAGAGAACCGCGCCGTCTTTCCGGGGCAGGCCGATCGGCTTGAGCCCGGAATGACGGCTGTTTCCATGAAAACGCAGCACGCTCCAAGCCTCGCGAAAATCAGGCTGGATTCGGCGTCAAGATAGTCCGCGAGATCTCCGCCGCCGCCTCGCGCGCGCTTTCCAGGAAGGCGGCGACCAGCCTGGCATTGCGGCTGTCGCGGTTGCGGCAGAGCTGGAAATCGAGCTGGAACTCCGGCTCGAAGCGCCGGATCGCGATCTTGTCGCGCAAGCCGCCGACGATCAGCGGATGCACCAGCGAGACGCCGACACCGGCCGCGACGAACTCGCACAGGGTCGGCGAGACGTTGGCGACCATCACCACCTCCGGTGTGACGCCGTGGCCTTCGAGCACCCGGCTGATACTGCGATGGGTGTGGCTCTCCGGATCGAACGAGATGAACGGAACTCCGGCGAGATCCGCGGGGACGATGACCTCCTTCGCGGCGAGCGGATGGCCGAGCGGCAGGATGCAGACCACCGGATGGCCCATCATCGGCTCGGCCGCGACATAGGGGTTGTCGACCGGGGCGATGATCAGTCCGACATCGAGCCTGTGGGTGACGAGCGCGTCGGCGATCCATTGCGAGCTGCGCGACTGGACCGAGCAGAACACGCCCGGCTGCCTTGCGAGGAAGCGCGAGGTCGCCTCCTGGATGAAGGAGCCGGAGAGCGCCGGCATGACGCCGATCAGGAGACGGCTCTGCTCGTCGCGCCGGATCGCCTCGACCGCATTCTCGACCTGGCGCACGCCGGCGAAGATCCGGTCGATCTCCTCATAGAGCCGCATGCCGCGCCGGGTCGCCACCAGCCGACCCTTGACCCGGTCGAACAGGCGCAAGGCCGTGTCCTCTTCAAGATGCGCGATCAGCTTGCTCATCGCCGGCTGCGAGACGTTCATCATCTCGGCCGCGCGGCTGACGGTGCCGTACTCGATCACCGCCTTGAACGCTTCGACCTGGCGCAGGTTGAGCCGTCTCACCATTGCATAACCCCTGGGAATAGACCGTAGAGAAAAACGACTTTGACGAAATACAATGTCGCTCCCTAACGTCAAAGCCAACGAGGGAATCTCATGCGACCGGACATCATCGTCATCGGAGGGGGAACGGTCGGCGCCGCCATCGCCTGCGGCCTTGCCCGCAAGCGCGAGAAGGTGCTGCTGCTCGACGGCGACGACGGCGATTTCCGCGCGGCGCGGGCGAATTTCGGGCTGGTCTGGCTGCAGGGCAAGGGCCTGGGCATGCCGGCCTATCAGGCCCTGACCCGCGACAGCATCGCCCTCTGGCGCGGCTTCACCGAACAACTCGACGCCGAGACGGCGGTCGATCTCGCCTATGAGCAGAATGGCGGCCTCGCCTTCTGCCTGGGCGAAGATGCTTTCGAGAAGCGCAAGCTCGACCTCTTACGCCTCCATAACCAGCGCGGCGACGGCGAGCCGGATTGGGAAATGCTCGACCGCCCGGCGCTGGATAAGCTGCTGCCCAAGGTGACGCTGGGTCCGGATGTCGCCGGCGCCAGCTTCGGCCGGCGCGACGGGCACGCCAATCCATTGCGATTGCTCGCCGCGCTGCATGCCGGCGTCCTGCATCATGGCGGCGTACTGCGCCATCGCGCCCGGGTCGAGCGGATCGAGCGTTCCGGTACCGATTTCAAGCTCGTGCTCGACAACGACACACTGACAGCGCCGCGCATCGTCATCGCCGCCGGGCTGGGCTCGCCTGAACTCGCGCGTCAGGTCGGACTCGACGTGCCGCTGCGCCCGGAGCGCGGCCAGGTGCTGGTCACCGAGCGGCTCGAACCCTTCCTGCCGCTGCCGGCGAGTGGCCTGCGCCAGACCGGCGAGGGCACGGTGATGATCGGCGCGACCAAGGATGATCCCGGCTTCGACGTCTCGACCACCGGCGAGGCCGCGGCACGACTCAGCCGCAAGACGGTGCAGATCGTCCCGGCGCTCGCCAAGGTCGGCCTCGTCCGGCAATGGGCCGGCCTGCGCATCATGACGCCGGATGGCTACCCGATCTATGCGCAGTCGCAGAGCCATCCCGGCGCCTTCGTCGCGCTCTGCCATTCCGGCGTGACGCTCGCCGCCTTCCACGCCGAGGACCTTGCCGCGGCCATCGCCGCGGGCGCACTGCCCGAGCGCTTTTCTCCCTTCCACCAGAGTCGGTTCGATGTTCCGCAAGCTGCATGATCCGGGGCCGCAGGCGGTCACCATCTTCATCGACGGGCGCCCGGTCGCTGCCGAACTCGGCGAAAGCGTCGCCGCGGTGCTGCTGCGCCAGCAGGAAGGCTGGAGTCGGACCACGCCGGTCTCGCAGAGCCGGCGCGCGCCCTATTGCATGATGGGTGTCTGCTTCGAATGCCTGGTCGAGATCGACGGCCAGGGCTCGGTGCAGAGCTGCCTGACACCGGTCGCCGCCGGCATGCGCATCACCCGCCAGCAGGGTCGAAGGAGCCTGTCGGCATGAGCGACCACACCGATCTCCTGATCGTCGGCGCCGGCCCGGCCGGCATGGCCGCCGCCGTTACCGCCCGCCGCCACGGTCTCTCCGTCCGCGTCGTCGACGACCAACCGGCGCCCGGCGGCCAGATTTGGCGCGGCATCGAGACGGTCGCCGCGACGCCGCGCGCCAAACGGCTCGGCGAGAGCTACCTTGCCGGCGCCGAACGGGCCGCTGCCTTCCGCACCTGCGGCGCTGTCTACGAGCCCGAGAGCCAGCTCTGGCAGATCGAACCGGGCTTCCGCGCCTTCATCACGCGAGGCGGTAAGGCCCGCATCGTGACGGCGCAGGCGATCATCCTCGCCACCGGCGCGCAGGAACGGCCTATGCCCTTCCCCGGCTGGACATTGCCGGGCGTGCTGACCGTCGGCGCTGCGCAGATCCTGCTGAAGACCGCCGACTCCGTGCCGGAAAAGCCGGTCTGGATCGCCGGCTGCGGACCGCTGCCGCTGCTCTACATGACCCAGCTTCTGGCTGCTGGAGGCCGCATCGCCGGCTTTCTCGATACGACCCCGCGCGGGCGCGTTAGCGCTGCTCTACGCCATCTGCCGCAGGGCCTCGGACGCTTCGGCGATCTCATCAAGGGCCTGTCCTGGTCGCTGGCGCTGCGGCGCGCGGGTTTCCCCATCATCCGCCATGTCACCGAACTCCGTGCCGACGGCGACGGCCGTCTCCAGCGCCTGCGTTATCGCGCGGAGGCCGGGCAGGAAGCCGAGGTTCCCGCCGATGTGCTGCTCGTCCATGAGGGCGTGGTGCCGAACATCCATGCACCGCTCGCGCTCGGCTGCGCGGTCAACTGGCATGCCGGCCAGCACTGCTATGTCCCGGTGCTCGATGGCTGGGGCGAGAGCTCGCAGGCCAGTATCTTCGTCGCCGGCGACGGCGCCGGCATCGGCGGGGCCGAGGCGGCCGAACCACGCGGCCGGCTCGCGGCGCTGCGGGTTGCCGCCAGACTCGGCCGGCTCGATGACGCCACCGCCGAAGCCGCCGCTGTACCCGAGCGAAGTGCCCTTTCCACCGCGCTCGCGCTGCGGCCTTTCCTCGATGCGCTCTATGCGCCACGTCCGCAGCTCTATTCGCCGCCGGACGAGACCTTGGTCTGCCGCTGCGAGGAGGTCACGGCCGGCGAGTTGCGCGCCCGTGCGGTCGAAGGGCGGCCCGGGCCCAACCAGCTCAAGGCCTTCACCCGCGCCGGCATGGGTCCCTGCCAGGGCCGCCAATGCGGTTACTCAATGGCCCATATCGTCGCGGCCGCGCAGGGCCGTTCCGTCGAGGAGGTCGGCTTCTACCGGATCAGGCCGCCGCTGAAGCCGGTGACGCTCGGCGAGCTCGCCAGCCTCGACGAGCAGGAGCCGACGGCATGACGGACGCCGCTGCATTCGACGTCGTCGTGGTCGGCGGTGGCCTGCACGGACTCTCCGCCGCGCTGCATCTAGCGCGCGCCGGCCGCAAGGTCGCGCTGGTCGAGCGGCGCTGGACCGGCCGCCATGCCTCCGGCGCCACCGCCGCCGGCGTGCGCACGCTCGGCCGCGATATCGCCGAGATCCCGATCTCGCTCGAGGCCATGGCGATGTGGCACCGGATCGAGGCGATCGTCGGCGACGATTGCGGCTTCCATGCCCATGGCCAGATGCGCGTTGCTGAGATGGCAGAGCATATGCCCGCCTTGATCGAGCGGCAGGCGCGCACGCGCGCCCTCGGCTACAGCCATGAAGAGATCATCGACGCCGCCGAATTGCGTCGGCTGGTGCCGGCGCTTAGCCCGCATTGCGTCGGCGCGCTGGTGGCGCGGCGCGACGGCGCCGCCGATCCCCATCGCACCGTTGCCGCCTTCCGCCGCGCGTGCGAGGCCGAGGGCGTCGTGATCGCCGAGGGCTGCGGCGTCGAGGCGGTCGATCGGCAGGGCGGCGACTGGTTGCTCGTCTGCGGCACCAGGCGCTTTCGCGCGCCTTACGTCATCAACGCCGCCGGCGCCTGGGCTGGCCGGCTCGCGGCGCTGTTCGGCGATGCGATCCCGCTTGGCGTGCGCGCGTCGATGATGATCGTCACCGAGCGGCTCGCCCCTCTGCTCGATCCCGTCGTCAGCGTCGTCGGCCGAGCCCTCTCCTTCAAGCAGGCGGGCCAGGGCACGCTGGTGATCGGCGGCGGCCTGCAGGGCTCGGCCGATCTCGACCGCGAGCGCAGCACCGTCGACTTCCGCAACCTCGCCCGGGGCGCGCGGGCCGCCAGCGATCTCTTCCCGGCTGTCCAGGGCGTGCGCATCGCGCGCTGCTGGACCGGCATCGAGGCGCAGACATCGGATCGCCTTCCGGTCGTCGGCCTGTCGCCGAACGCGCCGGGCCTCGTCCACGCCTTCGGCTTCTCCGGGCACGGCTTCCAGCTCGTCCCGGTCGTCGGCTCGATCCTGGCCGAGCTCGTCTGCGAGGGCCGAACACGGCGTGAGATCGCCGCCTTCGCGCCGGCGCGACTGATGCAGGAAAGGGCGGTGGCATGATCGGCTATCTGGTCAGGCGCATATTGCTCGCCATCCCCACGCTGTTCGTGATGCTGACGGCGATCTTCGTGCTGGTCCGCCTTGTGCCGGGCGATGCGGCCTCCGTCATCCTCGGCGACCAGGCCAGTGCCGCCTCGCTCGCCGCGCTCAGGGAAAAGCTCGGCCTCGACCAGCCGGTCCACGTCCAGTATCTCAGCTTCCTCGGCAAGATCCTGACCGGCGATTTCGGCCAGTCGCTGTCGAGCGGGCGCAGCGTCATCCGCGAGGTCCTGCTCGTCCTGCCCTCGACGATCGAACTGACTGTCGCCGCCATTACGATCGGCCTCGTCTTCGGCCTGCCGCTTGGCATCGCTGCCGCGCTCGCCCGCAATGGCTGGGTCGACTATGTCTCGCGCGTCGTCTCGCTGGTCGGCCTGTCCTTCCCGGCCTTCGTCTCCGGCATCCTGATGCTGATCGTGTTTTCGATCCAGCTCGGCTGGTTCCCGGTGCTCGGCAACACCAGCGGCGCCGGCAGCCTCAATGAGCGGATGCGGGCGCTGGCCCTGCCCGCGCTAAACCTCGGCATCATCATGACCGCCTATGTGATGCGGGTAACCCGCGCCGCGATGCTCGGCGTGCTCACCGAGGACTATATCCGCACCGCCCGCGCCAAGGGCGTCGGCCCGACCCAGCTCGTCGTCACCCATGCCCTGCGCAACGGCCTGATCCCGATCATCACCGTGGTCGGGCTCTATTTCGGCACGCTGATCGGCAATTCCGTGCTGACCGAGATCATCTTCAACCGGCCGGGCCTCGGCAAGCTGATCATCGGCGCGCTCAATGCCCGCGACTACACCCTGCTGCAGGGGCTGATGATCATCTTCGCGATCTGCGTGATCGTCGTGAACACGCTGACCGATCTCGCCTACGGCCTCGTCGATCCCAGGGTGAAATACTCATGAGCGCCGCCGACACCCCAGTCGCGATCCAGCCCGGCGGCCTTTGGCTCGCCTTCACGCAGAACCGGCTCGCCTGGGTCGGGCTCGTCCTGCTGGCGCTGATCGTCCTCGTCGCGCTCTTCGCGCCCTGGCTCGCGCCGCATGATCCGCTCGAGCAGAACATCGTCGCGCGGCTCGAGCCGCCCTCGGCCGAATTCTGGCTCGGCACCGATTCCTATGGCCGCGACGTGCTCTCGCGATTGATCTACGGCGCGCGCATCTCGCTCTTCGTCGGCTTCGTCGCCATCCTGATCGCGATGCTGGTCGGCACGGCGATCGGCGTGCTCGCCGGCTATATCGGCGGCGTCTTCGACCAGCTCGTCATGGGCGTGCTCGACGTGCTGCTCGCCTTCCCGACCCTGCTGCTCGGCCTGATGATCGCGGCCATGCTCGGCGCCAGCCTGGAGAACCTGATCATCGCCATCGCGGTGACCGAGGTCGCGCCCTTCGCCCGCGTCGCCCGTGCGCCGACGATCACGCTGCGCCAGCGCGATTTCGTCGAGGCCAGTCGCTCCTATGGCTGCGGGCCGTTCCGGATCATGACGCGGCACATCCTGCCGAACATGATCTCGGACGTGGTGGTGATGAGCTCGCTCTGGCTGGCCTCGGCGATCCGCACCGAGGCCTCGCTCAGCTTCATCGGGCTCGGCGTGCCGCCGCCGGCGCCGACCTGGGGCGCCATGATCCGCGAGGGCTTCGAGAACATCCTGGACGCCTGGTGGCTCGCGGTCTTCCCGAGCCTTGCCATCCTCGTCACGGTGCTGGCGCTGAACCTGCTCGGCGATGCACTGCGCGACGCCTCGGACCCGCGCTCCCGCGCGCGGTAATAGCGCCCGCGGCGTTGTTGCCGCGCAAAACCGGCGCCGATATCGTCGCGGCGATGACAGCGGCCGGCCCCAGCCTTTCGCTCGATGCTTTGACCGACGCGCTCTATCGGGAGCTGCAGCCGTCGCAACAAGGAACCTGGATATCCGCATCACGCTCTCACAAATGGTCGCTCGCCTTGACGAATGATGAGGCTGCGCCGCGGCTTGTTTCGCGCCAGAAAATAGTCGCCGACCTCAGTCTAGAATCTCTCTAAATCATTGGGATTGCGTCTCTTTTTCGAAGTCGTTATGCGTGCTGCGCGCGGCTGCGATTGCATGTCGACGTCGTTGAATGCCTGTTCGTTGGACCGATACCGGTGCAGTCGCGCCGATCTCGGCCACTGGTTTTCGCGTGTGCACGCCGGCGAAGTGCATGAGCGGGTGAGGTTCGCGCCGATGAATGTCGCTGCCTTCGAGATATTGCACCGCGTGGAGGAAGGGCGCCTGCGGCGCTTCTTCATGCGTCGTCTGCGCAACCGCGAGGATGCGGCGGACGCGACGCAGGAAACCTTCGTGCGCCTGCTCGACATCGCGCCGCGTACGGTCATCGAGAACCCGCAGGCCTATCTCTTCCAGATCGCAAAATCGGTGGCGCGGGCGAGCACGCAGCGGACGCGGCTCGACAATGCGCTGTTCCTCGTGGATGCGCAGGTCGAGGATCGTGCGGAGGAGGCGCCGGGCCCCGAACGCGTCGTCCAGAGCAGGCAGGCTCTCCTGATGATGGCAGCGGCCATCGAGGCGCTTCCGCCCCGCTGCCAGGAGGTTTTCATCCTGAGCCGCCTGCATGGCCTCGCCAATGGTGAGATCGCCCAGTTGCTGGGCGTCTCGCGCAACATGGTCGAGAAGCACATCATCAAGGCGTTGCTGCGCTGCCGCGACATCCGCGACGAGATTTTCTCCTGAACCCAGGTCAGGAGCTGGCGGCTTCCACGCTCTACCTCGGATAGAAGCATTCGCAAGAGGCCACGCCGTGGTTGGTCGCGCGGCAGGAACGGGCATGGCTGAACCGGACGATCGATCGCAGGAGGAGCGCCGCAGCGAAGAGGCTGCCGGATGGGTCGCGCGCCTGCAGTCGAGCGATGCGACGGCGGCCGACCGGGAGGGGTTCGCCGCCTGGTGCGCCCGCGATCCGAAGAACGCGGAGGCTTATCAGGACCTCTCCGCGCTCTGGGGTGAGCTCAAGGATGCCCCTGTCCCCAGCAACCGCCTGCGAAAACTGCGCGCTGCGCGTCGTGCGCGGACCGCTGCGGGCCTGGGAGTGCTCTTGCTGGCCGCGACTGGGCTGGGCGTTTCGCAGTCGGGATGGGTCGATCGGCTTCAGGCCGATCACAGCACGGGCGTCGGCGAGATCCGGAGCGTCGCGCTGCCGGACGGGTCACGAGCAATCCTCAACACCGATACGGCGCTGCGCCTGCGTTTCGATGGCTCACGCCGCCAGGTCGAGCTCTTGCGTGGCGAAGCCTATTTCGAGGTTGCGCCGATGCCGGCCCGTCCCTTCGTCGCGGTGGGCGAGACGCTCGAAGCGACAGCGCTAGGGACCCGCTTTGCAATGCAGCTGGCGCATGACGATCACGGGCCCGACGTCGCAGTCGAGGAGGGCCGCGTCGCCGTGCGTAGCGGGCAAGCGCAGGCCGAGTTGCGAGCAGGCGACGAAGCGACTGTTGGCAGCGATGGCCGACTCGTCCTCTCGCGTCCTGACGTCGCGGAGCAGATTGCCTGGAAGGATGGCAAGCTCGTCTTTTCCGATCGTCCATTGGCGGAGGTTCTGGCAACGCTCAGCCGTTATCGGAGAGGGCGCATCCTCGTCCTCGACGAACGCGCCGCCCGCCAGCGGATCTCAGGTGTCTTCGATGTCGCCGACACCGACGACGCCTTGGCGACGCTTGAGGCCAGCCTGCCGGTCAGCATCACGCGCCTGACCGGCCTGATGGTGATCGTGCGCTCCCACTGAAAAAATTTCGTCTCCGAGGTCAGGAGTGCGGACGCGTCGGACTCTTACCCATTGGGACGGCGCGCAGATGGCGCGCCCGGGCTGGTGCAAGAGGGTCGCGATGGTGACGGGTGGCGCGGTGCGCAAGGCTACATTCAGGGCGCTGCGAGCCGCGGCGGTGGGCGTGTCGCTGGCGGCGGTGACGGTTGCTGCCACCGCTCCGGCCGCTGCGCAACAGCGCCGGGCGATGGCGATCTCGGTGCCGGCCGGCCCGCTCGAACAGGCTCTGCTCATGCTCGGCAAGCAAGCCGGCTTGCGCCTCGTGTTCCCGACTCCGCTGACGAAGGGCAAGACCACCTCCGGGGTAGCGGGAGAGATCACGCCGGAAGCCGCCGTCGCGACCCTGCTGGCCGGCACAGGGCTGACCTATCGTTTCACGGCGCCTGGCAGTGTGACCATCGAGCGGCCCGGCGTCGCTGCCGCCTATTCGCAGGCGGGCGGACAGGTCTCGCTCGATACCATCGAGGTGCAGGGCGAGACGGCCTGGGGGCCGGTCAACGGCTATGTCGCGACGCGTAGCGCCAGCGGCAGCAAGACCGACACGCCGCTGCTCGAGACGCCGCAGTCGATCTCGATCGTTACCCGCGACCAGATCCGCAACACCGGAGCAAAGTCGGTCGCGGACTCGCTGAGCTATACCGCCGGCGTCACGTCGCAATCCTCGCTCTTCACCCGCATCGCCGACGATTTCATGGTCCGCGGTTTCAATGTCGCCACCGGCAATACCGGCAACCTGCGCGACGGGATGAAACTGCAATCGAACGTCTATGACGGCAGCCAGGAGCCTTACGGGATGGAGCGCGTCGAGGTGCTGAAAGGCGCTGCCTCGGTGCTCTATGGGCAACTCTCCCCGGGCGGCGCGATCAACGCGATCAGCAAGCGCCCGACGCCGGCCCGCTTCGGCGAGGTCAATCTCGAATATGGCAGCTACAACCGGCGCCAGATCTCGGCCGATCTCGGCGGCCCGCTGACCGCAGACGGCCAGTTCTCCTACCGGCTCACCGGCCTGGTGCGGAAATCGGAGACGCAGGTCGACCATGTCAAGGACGACAAGATCTATATCGCGCCGGCCCTGACCTGGGCGCCTAGCGCTGCGACCTCCTTGACTCTGCTCGGGTATTACCAGCGGGTCCGGACGCGCTTTGCGCCGCCGATGCCCTATGCCAACACGCGCTTCAACCAGATCCCGCGCAACCTCTTCATCGGCGAGCCGAACTATGACCGCTACGACGGCGATCAATATGCGCTCGGCTACCTGTTCGAGCACAGCTTCAGCGACAGCCTGAAGCTCCGCCAAAGCCTGCGCTATTTCCACGCCGACCTGGCCTGGGACTATCTGACGTTCGGCAGCCTCGCCGCCAATGGCCGCACGCTCAACCGCGGCGTCAGCGACCGCGACGAGACCTCGACCGGCTTCACCACCGACACCTCGCTGGAAGCCAAGTTCGACACCGGTCCGGTCAAGCATACGCTGGTCGGAGGGCTCGACACCTACCGGCGCACTTACGACTCGCACAGGCGGAACGGCACTGTCGGGCCGCTACGCGACATCTACGCGCCAGTTTACGGCACGACGTATCCGACGCTGAACACGGTCGACACCGGCACCGACAATCTCAGCAACCAGTACGGCGTCTATCTGCAGGACCAGATCAAGATCGCCGACAGACTGGTGGTCGTCCTTGGCGGCCGGCATGACTGGGCTGACACCCGCATCCGCAGATACGCCAACAACACCACCGTGAAGTTCGACGACAGCGCCTTCACCGGCCGCGCCGGCCTTGTCTATCTCTTTGACAACGGCTTTGCGCCCTATGTCAGCTACAGCCAGTCCTTCGAGCCGCAGATCCAGACGGACAGGTTCGGCAACGCCTTCAAGCCGACCGAGGGCGAGCAGTACGAGGCCGGCATTCGCTACCAGCCGCCGGGCACGAACCTCCTGTTCAGCGCGGCGGTCTACGACCTCAAGCAGAAGAACGCGCTGACACCGGACCCGGTGGCGCCGTTCGCCTTCTCGGTCCAGACCGGCGAGGTGCGCTCGCGCGGGGTCGAGCTTGAGGCCAAGGCCAGTTTCGACCGGTTGAATCTCGTCGCCGCCTATTCCTATACCGATGCGCGGACCACCAAGAGCAACGATCCCACCGCTCTTGGGCAGCGGGTCGAGTTGGTGCCCTATCACTCCGTCGCACTCTGGGCCGATTACGAGCTCTCAGGTATCGGCTTGCCGGGCCTTCGGCTCGGCGGCGGCGTGCGCTATCTCAGCGGCACCAACCTGATCGGCTTCGCCTATGACGTGCCGGGCCGCACCGTCGTCGACGCGATGCTGAGCTATGAGTTCGAGAAGCTCACGCCGGCGCTCAAGGGCATGGTGCTGCAGGTCTCGGCCAAGAACCTGCTCGACAAGCAGTACATGACCTGCGCCGGTTCGACCGGCTGCCGCTACGGCGATCCGCGCACCGTCTCGGCCTCGCTCAGCTATCGCTGGTAAGCGCGGCGTGCTCTCCCGGCGCACGCTCCTGGCGGCCGGCGCGGCGGCGTTCATGCCGGCCGCCGCTCTGGCGCGCGAGGGCAGTCCGCGCATCGTCTCGATGGACCTCTCCTTCACCGAGATGCTGCTGGCGCTGGGAGCGCAACCGACGGCCATCGCCAATGTGCCGCTCTACCAGCGGCTGGTCAGCGTTCCGGCCGCGCCGGCCGATGCTGTCGATCTCGGGCCGCTGACCGAGCCGAACCTCGAATTGCTGCAGTATCTCAAGCCCGACCTGATCCTCGCCGCGTCGTGGCAGGCTTCGGCGCTGCAACCGCTCGAACGCATCGCGCCGGTGACCTGGCTGCCGACCTTCGCGCGCGGCCAGGGTCCGCTCGATTTCACGCGCGAGCTCCTCGCGCGCATCGCCGGGCTCGCCCGCCGCCAGGCGGAGGCCGAGGCGCTGCAACGCGAGGCCGATGCGGCGTTGGCGGAGGCGACCAAGCGCTTGCGGAGCCATGCCGGCCGCCCGGCCTATCTGCTTCGCTTCGCCGAGGATGGCCGGCGCACCGCGATCTTCGGCGATGCCAGCATGGTCGGCGACGTGCTCGTCCGGACGGGCCTGCGCAATGCCTTCACCGGGCGCGCCAATATCTGGGGCACGGCCTCGATCGGGATCGAGCGGCTGGTCGAAGCGCCCGACGCCCTGATCATCCATTTCGAGCGCGGCGCCGAGACCGTGCGCGCCATGAAACGGCTGGCCGAGAGCCCGATCTGGAACGCACTGCCGGCCGTGCGCGCTGGGCGCGTGCTCGGCATGCCGGTGATTTATCCCAATGGCGGCACGGTCTCGGTGACACGCTTCGCCAGGCAACTCGCCGACGTGCTCTCGGGGACGGCGGCGTCGCATGGCTGACGTCAGCGCCGCAAGGCGGCTATCGCTGGCCGCGGCCTTGGCGGCCGGCGCGGCTGGCCTGTTCTGGCTCGTGCTGGCGGGCGCCGCCACGCCGGGACAGCGCTGGATAGCACTCTGGTCGCCGCTCGCGGACGACCTGCGTCAGCTCTTCGTGCACCACAGCATGCTGCCGCGCCTGATCGTCGGCTTGCTCTGCGGCGCCGCGCTCGGGCTCGCTGGAGCACTGTTCCAGCAGGTGCTGCGCAATCCGCTGGCGGAGCCAGGCACGCTCGGCGTCTTCGCCGGCGCCAAGCTCGCGCTGGCAGCCACGACGCTCTGGGCACCGAGCCTGTTCAGCTACGGCTTCGAAGCTGTCGCCGTCATCGGCGGCGGCGCCTCCATGGCGCTGGTCATGCTGCTCGCCTGGCGCCAGCGCTTCGATCCCCTCGCGCTGATCCTCGCCGGCCTTGTCGTCACGATCTATCTCGGCGGCATCAACGCCATGCTGGCACTGTTCCACCAGGAAGCGCTGCGCGATCTCTTCGTCTGGCAGGCCGGATCGCTCAACCAGAACAACTGGCTGGCCGTGCGGACCTTGCTGCCTCCCGTCGTGGTCGCTGCCGGGCTCGCAGCCCTGCTGATACGGCCGCTGACGGTCCTGGCGTTGCATGATGATGTCGCGCGCGCCATGGGCCTGTCGTTGCCGCTGACCCGGGTTGCCGCCTTGAGCCTGGCGGTGCTGCTCTCGGCGCTCGTCGTCGCGCATGTCGGCGTGGTCGGCTTCATCGGCCTCGCCGGTCCGCTGCTGGCGCAGCTAACGAGCGCGAGGCGATTAGGCTCCCGTCTGGTCTGGAGCGCTGCTTTCGGTGCGCTGCTGCTCAGCCTTGCCGATCAAGCGCTGCAGGCGCTGGGCCCGTCGCTCGACCTGCCGACCGGCACGATGACCTCACTGATCGGAGCGGGCCTGCTGCTCTGGATGCTGCCGCGGCTGCGCACCGGCCACGATCCCCGCGCGCGGAGCGAGCCGATCTCCATGCGGCTCGGGCGGCCATGGCTGCTGATCCTCTGCGCCCTGCCAGTGCTCGCCTTGAGCGTCTGGATAGCCTTGTCGCTGGCGCGCGTGCCGGAGGGTTGGCACTGGAGCAGTCTCCCCGAATTGCCAGCCTATTTGCCATGGCGCGGGGCACGCGTCGCCGGGGCGCTGGCGGCCGGCGCCCTCTTCGGCATGTCCGGCACGCTGCTCCAGCGCCTGACCGGCAATGCCATGGCGAGCCCGGAATTGCTCGGCATCTCGTCCGGCGCCGCACTCGGCCTGATCATGGTGCTCTTCGTCGCCGTGCAGCCGACGACGGCGCTGACCCTGGCGGCGGCGACGTCGGGAGCCTTCGCCGTGCTCGCCCTGATGCTCTGGCTCGGCCGGCGCTCGGCCTTGTCGCCCGAGCATGTCCTCCTGACCGGTGTCGCGTTGAGCACCCTGGTTTCGGCGTTGACGGCGACATTGCTGGCGACCGGCGATCCGCGCATGATCGTCGTTCTCAACTGGATGGCGGGATCGACTTATCGCGTCACGTCCGAGCAGGCGCTGATTGCCGCGGCGATGGTCGCACTTCTCCTTGCGACGTCACCGCTGATGGCGCGCTGGCTGACTATTCTGCCGCTCGGCGAGACCACCTCGCGCTCGGTCGGCGTCCCGCTGGCTTGGTCGCGATTTGCCGTCCTGCTGGCGACCGCGGCGGCCACGGCCACGGGAACGCTAATCGTCGGTCCCTTGAGCTTCGTCGGCCTGATGGCGCCCCACGCCGTCCGCCTGCTCGGCTTCCGCCAGCCGCTGCCGCAGCTCGTCGCAGCGGCGATCCTGGGAGCACTGCTGATGGTATTGGCCGACCTCGCCGGCCGCATCGTTGCCTTTCCCTGGCAGATACCGGCGGGGCTGGTCGCGACTTTTCTCGGCGGCAGCTATTTCATCGCGCTGATGTGGAGACAGCGATGATCCCGGCTTTCGCCTCACTCTTCAGCGGCGACCTCGCCGTCTATGGCGACAGGTTCGCACTGGCGAGCGACCTTGCTCCATCCTCGCCGGGCAGCGATCTTGTCGATCCCGGGCGCCTGGCGGAACTGCTGGCCCGTTTCGCCAGCCGGCGCTATCCCGGCGCCGACCGCCGAGCGGTGGCTTCGCTTTGGGCCAAGCAGCATTTCGCGACGCTGTTGCCGCCCGTCCTGGCGATCGCCCTGCTCGCCGAGCATGAGGTCGATGTCGGCATCGACGCGATCGGCTGCATCTTCTCCGACGAGGGCGTGACGCAATCGATCCATCTGCGCGACGCAGGCAAGCCCGCGGCCCCGGCAGACGCCTTCCAGCGCTTCCTGCCGCTGATGGACGGGCATCTCGTTCCCGTGATTACGGCCTTCGCCGCCGTGAGCGGCGTCTCGCGCAAGGTGCTCTGGAGCAATGCGGGCAACATGGTCGACTTCATCGTCAGGCGTGTCGAGCAAGCGGTCGGCGCCCGGCCAGCGGTGGAGGATGCGCTGACGCTGATGGCGACGAGGCGGTTGCCGGACGGCAGGCCCAACCCGCTGTTCGACCCTGTCCGCTATCCCGACGATGGCGGCGGCCCGAAGCGGGTGCGGAAGGTCTGCTGCATCCGCTATCTCATTCCCGAGCTCGGCTATTGCTCGACCTGCCCGCTGCCGGAGGCGAGACCATGACCTCGATCGATCGCCTCGCCATGAGCGACGCCCTCGTCGAGAAGAGCGATCATTCGCACCGCCTTCGCCGCCCCTTCGCGGTCTGTCTAGGGTCGCAAACGGAAGCTCGTGATGAACCGGCCTTGGCCGGCTCCGGCCATCAGCGGAGCCGCGGCCTAGGCGTGCGCCGGACGCCAATGCGGATAGGTGACATAGGCGGTAACCGCCCCCTCTTCGTGCGATCGAATCGTCACCTCTTCACCCTTGGGCATGTAGACGATCTCGCCGGGGCCAGCAGTGACCGTGCCCGCGTCCGTCGAGACCGAAAGCCGCCCTTCCAGAAGGACCATGACGTCGTCGACCGCCATCGTCTCGGTGAGGCTTTGGCCAGGCGCGTAGCGCCCATACCCGATGGTGATCGGCCCGCCATGACGCTCGTCGACCAGATTTCCGACGTACATCTCTGCCTGCTGCCCAGGGGAACGCTCCAGGGATGCATCGGCGATGGCGAACTTGCGGACATTCATCGTCGTTCTCCGTGCTGAGCCCGAGGCTTGAGCTTTAGGGCGGCAAGACGGACTACGAATTTTTGGCGAGGATGTTCCCAAGCTGCCATCGAACAAGCACGTCTGACCACGCCGGCTCCCGCCGCGAGGGTTTAAAAGGCAAGCGCAAGCCCAAGGGGTGCGCGGGGTCCGGATGCGGCAGCGTTCCGCCGCTGTGTCGAATGTCGATGTCGAGTGTCGAAGCGGCTGATGCTCGCCGCTCCCGAACCCCGCGCGCGGTCCTCTTTGAGGTGCCGCGCTCCGCCTTCAGGTCGGGCAAGACCCGGCTTCGCCCGGACGAGACCCCTCCGCCATTCCAGCCCGCGACGGCTGTTCAAAACGGACACCGCTCTCCCGCCCGGCCGCACGATGCCTCGCGACAGCCCCCTTGGTCGGGCGGGACGGGGAGGAGAATACGCCAGGTTTCGAGGGCGGGGATTGATTGGCGAGTTATCCCCGTGGAGACGGGTTGCCTCCACCGTCATGCTCGCCCTTGTTGCGAGCATCCACGTCTTGAACACCGCATGTGTCCAGCGAAGACGCGGATGGTCGGGACAAGCCCGACCATGACGGTAAGGGCGCGGGGAACCCTCTCCTGGGACGAGAGGGCAGGGTGAGGTGTAGGCCCTGTGACCAGTTCCGCGAGCGCCGACCGCGTGGCCGGGTTCAGGCCAATGTTTCCAGTCCGAATACCTAACCCCTGCCCCTCTCCTTCCAGGAGAGGGGTTCTGCGTCGCGGCTACCCCTCCGCCCGCAACGCCTCCGCCAGAAACCCAGCGAGCGCCCGCACCGCCGGCGTCGGTCGCCCCGGCGCGAGATGCAGTGCGATCTCTGAAGCCGGCAAAGCAGGCAGGCCTTCCGCCTCTCCGAGCAGGCGCAGTCCCTCCCGCGCCGTGCCGGCCTTGACCACGGTCAGTGCTGCGCCGGCAGCGGCGACAGCTTCGACTGCGCCGATGCTGGACGACGAGAACAGGATGCGCCAGGGCCGACCGGCCTCGTTCAGCGCCGCAAGCGCCCATTCGCGATACATGTTCGGCGCCTTCAGCAGCGCGAGTGGCAAAGGGCCGACGGGTGGAAAATCGTGCCGATCGGACCAGGCCCAGGCGGTGCGCTCGGTGCGCAGGACCTCGCCGCTGCCATCGCCGGCCTTCTGCGTCGCCAGCACAAGGTCGAAGGCCTCGCCGAGACTGGCGAGCAGGTCGCGGGTGAAGCCGGTGGTGACCTCGAGCTCGACCTCGGGGTGGGAGCGGGCGAAGCGGGCGAGCGTCTCAGGCAGGACGATGGTGGCGTAGTCGTCCATCACCGCGAGCCGGACCCGGCCGGACACGCTCTGGGCACGGACGACGTCGAGCGCCTCGTCATGGAGCGCGACGATGCGGCGGGCGTAGCCGAGGAAATCCTCGCCGGCGCGGGTCAAGAGCACTTCCTGCGGCGAGCGCTGCAGCAAGGTCTGGCCGGCGATCTCCTCGAGCTTCCGTACCTGCGTCGAGATCGTTGACTGGGTACGATTCAAGGCCGCTGCGGCGCGGGTGAAGGAGCGCAGCTCAGCGATGATGACGAAGGAGCGCAGCAGGTCGATGTCGATATTGCGCAGCATTGGCAGGCCTTTCGCGCCCGCAGCATGGACAGCGTCGATCATCAAAATCGAATAATTCAATTTTGGCTGGCCGCACGCCGCCGCTAGCTATAGGGCGAACCCTTCTGTTCGGACGCCCTGTCGACGAGGTCAAGCATGCCGAGGCTGAGATCCGCCACCACCACCCATGGCCGCAACATGGCCGGCGCCCGCGGCCTTTGGCGCGCCACCGGCATGAAGGATTCCGATTTCGGCAAGCCGATCATCGCGGTGGTGAACTCCTTCACCCAGTTCGTGCCGGGCCATGTCCACCTGAAGGACCTCGGCCAGCTCGTCGCGCGCGAGATCGAGAAGGCCGGCGGCGTCGCCAAGGAATTCAACACCATCGCGGTCGATGACGGCATCGCCATGGGTCATGACGGCATGCTCTATTCGCTGCCCTCGCGCGAGCTGATCGCCGACAGCGTCGAATACATGGTCAACGCCCATTGCGCCGACGCGATGGTCTGCATCTCCAATTGCGACAAGATCACGCCCGGCATGCTGATGGCGGCGATGCGTCTGAACATCCCGGTCGTGTTCGTCTCCGGCGGGCCGATGGAAGCCGGCAAATACATCGCCGACGGCGTGCTGAAGAAGGTCGACCTCGTCGATGCCATGGTCGCGGCGGCCGACAGCAAGTATTCCGACAGCGAAGTCGAGGTGATCGAGCGCTCGGCCTGCCCGACCTGTGGCTCCTGCTCGGGCATGTTCACCGCCAATTCGATGAACTGCCTGACCGAGGCGCTTGGCCTCGCCTTGCCGGGCAACGGCTCGACGCTGGCGACCCATGCCGACCGCAAGCGTCTCTTCGTCGAAGCCGGCCATCTCATCGTCGACATCGCCAAGCGCTGGTACGAGCAGGACGATGCCTCGGTGCTGCCGCGCAATGTCGCGAGCTTCAAGGCCTTCGAGAACGCGATGACGCTCGACATCTCGATGGGCGGCTCGACCAACACGGTGCTGCATCTGCTGGCGGCGGCGCATGAAGCCGAGATCGACTTCACCATGGCCGATATCGACCGGCTGTCGCGCAACGTGCCGGTGCTGTGCAAGGTCGCGCCCGCCGTCGCCAATGTGCATATGGAGGACGTCCACCGCGCCGGCGGCATCATGGCGATTTTGGGCGAACTCGACAGGGCCGGGCTGCTCGACACTTCGCTGCCGACCGTCCATAGCGCCACGATGGCCGAGGCGCTGGAGCGCTGGGACATCAGGCAGACGCAGAGCGAGGCGGTGAAGAGCTTCTACAGCGCTGCACCCGGCGGCGTGCCGACGCAGACCGCCTTCAGCCAGGACCGGCGCTATGAGGAGCTCGACCTTGACCGCGAAAAGGGTGTCATCCGCGAGAAGGCGCATGCGCATTCGCAGGATGGTGGCCTCGCCGTGCTCTACGGCAACATCGCGCTCGACGGCTGCATCGTGAAGACGGCCGGTGTCGACGCCTCGATCCTGACCTTCTCCGGCAAGGCGGTGATCTTCGAGAGCCAGGACGCGGCGGTCGAGGGCATCCTCAACAACAAGGTCAAGGCCGGCGAGATCGTGCTGATCCGCTATGAGGGGCCGCGCGGCGGGCCAGGCATGCAGGAGATGCTCTATCCGACGAGCTATCTGAAATCGAAGGGACTCGGAAAGGCCTGCGCACTGATCACCGACGGGCGCTTCTCGGGCGGTTCATCCGGCCTCTCCATCGGCCATGTTTCCCCGGAAGCAGCCGAGGGCGGCGCGATCGGCCTGGTCGAGAGCGGCGACGTGATCGAGATCGATATCCCGAACCGCGGCATCAGCCTCAAGGTCTCCGACGAGGAGATGGCGCGCCGGCGTGTGGCGATGGAGGCCAAGGGCAAGGACGCCTGGAAGCCGGCGGCGCCGCGCAAGCGCAAGGTCACGACCGCGCTGAAAGCCTATGCGGCGCTGGCAACCAGCGCGGCCAAGGGGGCGGTGCGCGCGATCGATTGATTGCTCGCCACCCTCCACCGTCATTCCGGCCGCAGCGAAGCGGGGCGCCGGAATCAATCGTAGGGTTCTGCGCTCTACGATGGATTCCGGAGCTGCGCCGCTATCGCGGCTTGTCCGGGATGACGCCCATCCCTTGAGAGCCGCATCCCCAGCGTCACATCTTCGCCATGGATCGTCCGGACAAAAGCCGCATCGACAAATCGACGCGCCAGCCTGCGACAGCGCTGGCGCGCGGGTTCTGGAGGTGGCCTTGCCGGCGTTCCTGATCGCAGCCCTGCTCTGGCTCGGGCTTCTCTCAACCGCAATCGCGCAGGCGCCGCCGGCCACCCTCTCCGACAATGCCGAGTCGATCGCGGTGGTGGTCGGCAACAAGACCTACAAGCAGACCAGCACGGTCGACTTCGCCCATAACGACGCCGAGGCGATCAGGACCTACCTCACCGGCACGCTCGGTTTCCGCGAGCAGAACGTCTTCCTGCTGAAGGATGCGACGCTTGGCGAGCTCACCCAGATGTTCGGCAGCGAGGCCAACCCGCAGGGCGGCAAGCTCTGGCGCAGTGCGGTCGAGGGCCGCTCCAACGTCTTCGTCTACTATTCCGGTCATGGCGTGCCGGACCTTGCGACGCGCCAGCCTTTCCTGTTGCCGCAGGACGGCAACCCGAACGCTAGCGAGAGCGGCTATGAGCTGCAGACGCTCTACCGGAACCTCGAACTGGTCCGGCAGAAGGTTGGGGCACAGCGCCAGTTGATCGTGATGATCGACGCCTGCTTCACCGGCGAGACCGGGCGCAAGGGCGAGAGCCTGCTCGCCGTCTCGGCGCCGGGCTTCACGCCGGCCAAGCCAAGGACGGGCGGCGGCATCGTCAAGCTGGTCGCAACCTCAGGCGCCACCCCGGCGAACTGGGACGAGACCCAGAAGCTCGGCCTGTTCACCAGCCGCTTTCTGATGGGCGCCGCCGGGCTGGCGCGGCCGGCCGGCGCGGCCGAGAGCGGGTCGCTCACCTGGTCCGATCTGCAGCGCTATCTCAAGGATAGTGTCGAGGCGGCGGCACGGCGCGATAGCGGCCGCGAGCAGGTGCCCGAGATCGACCTGGCTTCGCTCGCTTTGCCGGTGGCGCAGCCGGTGCCGGCGGTGGCGCGTGCGGTCGCACTGGCACGGGACGAGGCCAACTGGCAGCGAGCCAAGGCGGCGGGCGAGCGCAGCGCGCTCGAGGGATATGTCGCGCGCTGCGGCGAGACCTGCGGCTATCGCGAGGCGGCGCTGGCGTTGCTGCTCGACAAGCGCCGCAGCGGCGAAGCTGCGACCGACGAGCAGAACTGGATCAGGCTCGGCGGCTCCGGCAAGTACGAGGACTATCTCAAGGGCTGCGGCGCGGTTTGCGCCTATCGCTCCCTGGCCGAGGGTTATCTCGGCCGCACCGATGCCTCGCGCGATCCGCGCGTGCAGGACTGCGACGAGCTCGCCGGCGACCCCGCCGATCCCGACCGGCGCGAGGGCGTCAAGGGCGTGAAGTTTGCACGCATCGATGCGCGCGCCGCGATCGCGGCCTGCAAGCAGGCGGCGGAGTCGCAGCCGCAGATCAGGCGGCTCTCCTACCAGCTCGGCCGCGCCTATGACAAAGCCGAGCGCTACAAGGATGCGCTCTCAGCCTATGACAAGGCGGTCGATGCCGGCAGCGCTGCGGCGATGAACAATCTCGGCGCGCTCTACGAGAACGGCCAGGGCAGCAAGGTCGAGCTGCAGAAGGCCTTTGCGCTCTACGAGCAGGCCGCCGGCACCGGCAACGCCATCGCGATGAGCAATGTCGGGCGCATGCTGCAATATGGCCGCGGCCGGTCGCGCGACGAGGCGGCGTCATTGCGCTGGTACCAGAAGGCGGCGGAGGCGGGGGACGCCTTCTCGATCGCCAAGCTGGTGCCGGCCTATCTTGAAGGCCGACCGGGCTTCCCCAGGAATCCGCAGAAAGGCTTCGACCTGTTCCGCCAGGCCGCCGACAAGGGCGATCCGATCGCGATGGTCTCGATGGCGACGCTGATCGACAACGGTTTTGGCTCCTTCTTCCCCGGCACGAACTCGCTGCAGATGCTGATGAAGGCACTGGAGAAGGGCGAAGCCGGCGCCGCGGCGATCTCCGCCAGCGACGTCTCCGAGCAGAAGCTGAAGCCGGACACGGTGCGGGCCTTGCAACGGGCGGCGCAGAAGGCCGATCATTACAGCGGCGCGATCGATGGCCGCTTCAATCCCGTCTTCGTCCGGGCCCTGGACGGCTATGCACGGTCGCTGGAGCAGGAGCGCTAGGTCGAAGGTGAGCGGTTTGCTGCGTAGCCTCTTCGTCGCCGGACTGCTCGTCGCCGGGGGCAGCGGCGCACGCGCCGATGCCCTGTCTGCCTGGCTCGGCAACGTCGCCGCCTGCGCCGGCAAGCGCGATCTCTCGCTCGCCGTGGTCGGCTTCGATGCCGGCCAGCAGGTTCTGTCGCGCACGCAGGCCGACGAGGTCAGGCTCGCGATCGAGAGTAGGCTGCAGAGCGAGGGACGGGTGAGGCTGGCAGCGAGCGCCGACGTCGTGCGGATCAAGACCTTGCGCGACAGCCTCAACCTGCAAAAGCCGGGCGAGGCCGAGGTGCAGATCCGTAAGGCATTCGACGGCGATGCCAGCGTGTTCTTCACCGAACCGGCCAGGCAGGAAGACAGAGCGACCTTCCGCCTGCAGGCGATCACGAAAACGGGCGACTGCAAGGCGACGAGCGAGCCGATCGAGATCGCGATCCGCACCAAACCGGGCGTGGTCGATGTCGACCAGGTGATGCGCCGGGCGGTCGAGAACCTCGTGCGCGCGGCGCCTGAGCTGAAGCGGGTCGACATCTGTCCCTTTGCTGCGGCGAGCGGCTACAGTGCCTGCAGCGCCGCGCTCGGCGAGCGCTTGTTGCTCGCGCTCGACGCCGAGTCGCGCTCGGACGACCGCCTCCTGCGTTCACAGCCGCTGGAAATCCGCAAGGCGGCACCTGGGCAATGTTCGGCACCCGACAACGAGGTGACGACGCGAGGTCGCTTCGGCGGGGATCGCGACGGCGGGAGCTGGATGGAGCTCGAATTCCGCCGCGGCGACGCCGTGCTGGCACCGACCGGGCGCAGCCGCATCCCGGTCGAGGGACTGGGTTGCGACCCGGCGATCAGGTCGTTCCTCGACCATGTCGCCGCCACCGCCGGCTCCGATCGGGCACGTCTTGCGCTGCTGCCGGCGGCTTCGCCTTTCGCCAAAGGACGGCGGCTCGATGTCCGGATCGAGGGCAAGGCCGGGACGCGGTTGTCCTGCTGGGTGCTGGCGCCGGACGGCACGGCCTCCGTCGTGCTGCCAGTGCGCGGTGATGAGGGCCGGAGCATGCTGCGCGCCGGCGGCCAGTCCTATCCTTACGATTTTGGGCTGAACGAGATCGTGCTCGATGCTGCCTTCGAGAACCTGTTCGCCTGCTTCGGAACGGAAGCGGAGCTGCCGGCGGCGCTGCGCGAGCGCTGGCTCAAGGCGGCGCCGAGCGCGACCGAGGATGCGGTGACGCTGCAGCCGGGCGAGGTGCTCGACCTGCTGGAGAGGTTGCGGGCCGTCTCCGGTGTGGTCGAAGCGGCCGCGCCGATTGTCGTGCGCTAGAGGCGCTTGCCTTCCTCCCGGCGCTCCGCCACCTAAGAGAGATGCACCGTCGTCTCGTCTTCGAAGAGCCAGTCTCACGCGCGGCGACCTGGAGCCGGCGGCTGGCCCTGTTTGGGCTGACGGTCGTTGCACTCGCCGTGCTGATCTTCCGCTTCGGTCAACCGTCGGTAGAGCGCCTTGCGCCGATCGCCGGGGCCTATGTTTTCGTGCTTTTGGCCTTCCTGCTGGCCCTCGCGGCCTTCGTGCGGATCTGGCAGGATGGGCATCGTGGCATGGGCATCGCCGTGCAGGCCTTCGTGCTCTGCCTGCTGCTGCTCACCCCGGTCGCCTATGCCGGTTTCCAGCTCGCGACCCTGCCGCTGATCGCCGACGTCTCGACCGATATCGACGAGCCGCCGGCCTTCAGCCGCTCGCGCATCGCGCTCGCCGCCAGAGGCGGGATCGTGCCGCCCGATGTCCCGGCCGAGCGGCGCAAGGCGCAGCGCCAAGGCTATCCGAAGGCGCTGCCGATCGTGCTCGAACTGCCGGCCGAAATCGCCTACGACATCGCCCGCAAGGCGTCGGTCAATCTCGGCTGGCAGGTGCTGGAAGGCGCGGCCCCCGGCGGGCGCAGCGGAGCAGGGCGGCTCGACGCGGTGGCGCGCTCGCGCGTGCTGCGCCTCGTCGACGACATCACCATCCGCATCCGGCCGCGCGCCGATGGCAGCCGCATCGATATCCGCTCGGCCTCGCGACTGGGCGGCTTCGACTTCGGCGCGAATGCGAAACGCGTTGCGGCATTCGAAGAGGAGGTGAAACTGCTCGTGGAGCTCCGCTGAGCGTCAAGCCAGCTGGTAACGGCTCGCCAGCATCGGTGCCTTGTCGTTGCAGAGCACCACGCTGCGCGCGACCAGATCCTCGAGCTGAGCCAGCACCGAGAGCGAGGCCGCGCCGCGCAGGGCTGCCGGCAACTCCTGATAGATCAGCGGCACCATGTCGGCGATCGTTTCGTCGCCAGCCTGCAAACGGCTGAGGATCGCGGCCTCGCGCAGGCGGCGATGCTGCACCAGCCCGCGCAAAAAGCGCTGCGGCTCGCGCACGGGTCCGCCATGGCCGGGCCAGTAGAGCCGGTCCTCACGGCCACGCAATTTCTCGATCGAGGCCATATAGGCGACCATTGAGCCGTCGGGCGGCGCGACGATCGAGGTCGACCAGGCCATGACGTGGTCGCCGGAGAACAAGGTGTTCTCCTGCGGCAGCGCGAAGGCAAGATGGTTGGCGGTGTGACCAGGGGTCTCCAGCGCCTGGAGCGTCCAGCCCGGTCCCGAGACGGCATCGTTCTCGGCCATGACGAGATCGGGGGCGTAATCCTTGTCGGCGGCGGCGTCGAGCGGGTTGATCTCGCCGAGGACAAGCTCGCGCGCCGGCCGGTGCAGGCCACAGCCGACGATGCGCGCACCGGTGGCCGCCTTCAGCGCACGCGAGGCCGGGGAATGGTCGCGATGGGTGTGGGTGATGACGATGTCGGTGACGGTCTCGCCGGCGATTGCAGCGAGCAGGCGCTCGATATGCGCGGGATCGTCCGGGCCGGGGTCGATGATCGCGATACGACCGCGGCCGACGATATAGCTGCAGGTGCCGGTAAAGGTCATCGCCCCGCCATTGCCGGCGA
The DNA here is from genome assembly GCF_003952665.1 of Bosea sp. Tri-49. NCBI lineage: Bacteria > Pseudomonadati > Pseudomonadota > Alphaproteobacteria > Hyphomicrobiales > Alloboseaceae > Allobosea > Allobosea sp. Tri-49. The sequence continues at coordinate 5,182,700 of NZ_CP017946.1, read as the reverse complement.
TCAGGCGGCGCACCAGCGGCGAGAGCTGTACCAGCTCGCCCGACGCTGCGCCGGGGTCGCGGTCGAAATCGAGCGGCTCGTCGGTCTCGGGAGTAGAGCTGGCCATCTGCGCATCCGGAAGCGGGCATGATCGCCGGCTTGTCGGCCGGCGGGCCATTTCCTATAGACGAACGAGCCGGGCGTCGACGGCGCCCGAAGAAGAAGGACGAGATCCGATGGCCGAGACGCTGTCACTGCCCGCCACCACGATGGTCAACGCGGCCCTGCCCGCGCTGTCCGACCCTCGCACGCGTGTCCTGCGCAATATCGGGCTCGCCGTCGTCGGCAGCCTGCTGATCATCGCCGCCGCCAAGGTCAAGGTGCCGTTCTGGCCGGTGCCGATGACGCTGCAGACGCTGGCCGTGCTCGGCCTCGGCGCTGCCTATGGTGCGCGCCTCGGCGCTGCGACCGTCGCGCTCTACATCGCCTATGGCCTCTTCGGTCTGCCGGTCTTCACCAACACCCCGCCGGTCGCGGCCGGCCCGCTCTATCTGCTCGGCCCGACCGGCGGCTTCCTGATCGGCTTCGTCGCCGCGGCTGCGATCGCCGGCTGGGCCGGCTCGCGCGGTGCTTCGCTCTGGCGTCTCGCCGGCGGCGTCGTCTTGGCCGAGATCGTGCTGATGGCGCTCGGCTTCGCCTGGCTGGCGCTCGGCGCGCAGATGGCGAGCGGGGCGACCGGCATCGGCTTCGCCAAGGCCTGGGCCGCCGGCGTGCAGCCCTTCCTGCTCGGTGACCTGATCAAGGCGGCGCTGGCGGCGAGCCTGGTTGGGGCCGGCTGGTCGGTGTTGAAGCGCCGCGGCTGAGCCGATCGACACCACAGAATCAGAAAGCCGGGGCAATGCCCCGGCTTTTTTGTTGCCTGCGGTGTCGTCGGAGTATCTCAGCCCTGCGGCTTCTGGTCGGTGCAGGCCTTCTTGACCGGCTGCAGGAACATATCGAGCTCCATCATGTTGCCGCAGCGGTCGCAGCCGGCGAGCAATGTCGTGAGGCCGAGGACGGCGATGAGGCGAAGAACGGATTTCATGCGAGCGCGGCTCCAGATTGCGGTGCGAGCATAGCGAAGGCATCGGCGCTGCGCCATCTGGTGCTGAAGCCCGCCGCGACGACAATTGGGTCCGTGCCTGCGCATCATGGCAGGCTAAATCCTGCAAATGATCTCTACCCAGGCGTGCGCCACACAGGTTGGAAGCAAATTCCTTACGTTACGGAATGCTGACGCAATCACGAATTCAATCCTGCGGAAATAGTAATCGCCCGCATTTACCAGTTGTAAAGCCAGTCAACCGCACTCTCTGTCGTTGATTGAACTGCGGATCGGATGTCGGGGGGCACGCGATGCGTGAGATCGGCTTCGGCCTGATCGTCAGCCTGGTCATGGCGCTAGGCGCCTTTTCCATCGCCGCCTGGCCGGTTCCAGGGCAGCCCATCGCCGCCTTTTTCCCCGCGGGAACCTCTTCGCCCGAGATGGCGCGGGCGGTCTCGCAGGCCGGAGGCAGCATCCTCCAGCTGGACACAGCCGCCGCGGTCGCGATCAGCATCGGCGATGGCAGCGACTACGCGCTCTCTCTCTATCGCTCGGGGGCCTGGCTCGTGGTGGACGGCTCCCTCGCCCAATCATGCATCCGTCAGGTGAGGAGCCTTGTTCGTGGGTGAGGTCGAACGTCTCCGCATACGCTTCGCCAGGCTCCTGATCGCAATTCTGTGGGCGAACTCAGCCTTGCTCCAGATCGGCATCCCGCCCGACGGGGCGCCGCATGCGACGACGATCTCGGCCGCCGGGGCCGCGCTCGCGATCCTGGGGACGCTCGCCTGGCGGCTCGATCGCATCGGCTGGGTCACACGGCAGATCACCAGCATCGCTCTGGTCGGCCAGGTCATGCTGCTGGTCTATGGCTTCGCCGGCCATCCCTATCAGGCCGACCTGCATATGTACTTCTTCGCCATGCTGGCGGTGCTGGTCGGCTGGCTCGACTGGCGCATCTTCCTGCCGGCGACGCTTGCGATCAGCGCCCATCACCTGACGCTGAGCCTTGTCTATTCGGCCGGCGTGTTTCCCGGCGGCAACGACATTCGGCGCGCCTTCCTGCACGGCGCCATCGTCGCGGTCCAGGCTGGGGCATTGAGCTGGATCGTCTGGTCGCTCCGGCAGGCGGTCGAAGAATCCGAGCGCGAGCGCGCCGAGGCGGACGCAGCCAGGGCGATCGCCGACGAAGCCCGCAAGGATGTGGCGACGACGACGGCGCAGGCGGCACATGAACGGCGCCGCATCCTGCACGACCTCGCCAACGAGTTCGAACGCAAGATCGCAGGCATCGCACGAGCCGTCATCGCATCGATCGCGTCCCTGCGGGCCGCATCCGAGCAGATGCGCAACGGCGCCGTCGAGGTCTCGCAGCGCTCGAGCGCTGCATCGAAAGCCTCGCGTCAGTCGTCCGCGAACGTCATCGCCATCACCGAAGCGACGTCGGAGCTCGCCAGTTCCTTCACTGAGGTCGATCGCCAGGTGAACGGGGCGGCTCAACTCGTCGGCGACGCCACCCAGCAGGCGCTTACCGTGCTCGACCGGGTCGGCGACTTGTCGCGCAAGGTGCATGAGATCGGCAGCGTCACCAATGTAATCTCGACCATCGCCCGGCATACCAATCTGCTGGCGCTCAACGCTTCGATCGAGGCCGCCAGGATCGGCAATATGGGCGGAGGCTTCGCCGTCGTCGCGCATGAGATCAAGGGGCTCGCCGACGAGACCTGGCGGGCGACCGAGCAGATCCAGAGCCAGATCGACGCGATCAGCCTCTCGGGCGCCGATGCGATCAAGGCGATCGACGCGATGACGGTGACCATCGACACGCTCAACCAGATCTCGGGCGCGGTCGCAGCAGTGGTGGAGAAGCAGAACGTGGCCACAGCCGGGATCGCCGAGAACGTCAGGCGCGCGGCGACCGAGACGGTCACCGCCGGTGGGCATATCGACATCGTCAGCCGCGTCGCCGAGGAAACCGGTGAGGCTGCGAATCATGTCGCGGATTCCGCGGATGTGCTCTCGAGCCAATCGGCCGATCTCGACACCGAAGTCGCCGACTTCCTGGGGCGGATCCGGGCCGCCTGACAGGGCCGCCGATCTTGGGCGAAGCGCGCACCACGAACCAGCGCAGGCGGATGCTTGAACCGCCGGCTACACCGGCAAGCAGGTAGGAAGCCCCGAAGGGCTGTCTCGCAGTACTCTGGATAGCGCGGGAAATTTTGGTCGGAGTGGCAGGATTTGAACCTGCGACCCCCTCGTCCCGAACGAGGTGCTCTACCAGGCTGAGCCACACTCCGATCAACTGGTGGCCGGCTTATAGCCAGCCGGCCGCCGCAGCGCAACAGCCAAGGCTATGGCGATGTGCAATCTTTTCGAAGGGCGCCGGATCAATGCCGCTGCCCCCGCAATCGAGAGCTTGCCTGCGCGATCCGATGTTGCACGCGCTCGCGACGCGCTCTAGAAGGCAGCGCAGATTGGGGCGTCGCCAAGCGGTAAGGCAGCGGTTTTTGGTACCGCCATTCCCAGGTTCGAATCCTGGCGCCCCAGCCACGCTCCCCATGTAGCCTAGCGCGATCTTTTGCATCTCTGGGTCTGCCCGATCGAGGCAGATTTTTGGGAACTTCCGCTTCTGACCCATTGCAGACTAGCAGCTTGCCACTGCAAGCCTTCTCGGACGCCCAAGGCGCTCCAGCCGTCAGCGACATGACAACTCCCGCCGGTCACGCTGCCGGGAAAAGCAATCGGCCCCGTCGAGGTTTTGGAGAACGCTTGTTGATGTGCTCGGCGACGGTGCGCCTCGCATTACGGGTGTGGGCGTAAACCTCGCGGAACAGCCGAGCCGATCGCCGCCGTCTCGATGCCGTTGCTCGCGCGCAGGCCGCCGCGGATGGTGTCGATCACGGCGCGGAGCGGCGGCGCCATCTGCCGCTGGGCCGGATAGCAGAGGTAGTAGCCGGGAAAAGGGGCGGACCAGGTCTCGAGCAGCGCGACGAGGCGACCCTCGGCGATGTGGGGCGCGATCAGCTGCTGGCTGGCGAATGCGATGCCGACCCCGTCGACCGCCGCCTGTACCCCGAAGTCCTTCGTGTTGGAGATCAGGGGGCCGTCGATGGCGACCTCGAACCATTTGCCGTTCTCCATGAACTCCCATTTGTACGGCGTCTTCTGCCCCGGCCAGCGCCAGCCGATGCAGCGATGGCCGAGAAGGTCGCGCGGATGGGCCGGCGTCCCGTGCCGGGCGAGATAGTCGGGCGAGGCGACCGCGGTCTGGCGCAGGTCCGGGCCGAGCTTCACCGCTATGAGGTCCTTGTCGATCACCTCCCCGAGGCGGATGGCGACGTCATAGCCCTCGGCCACGATGTTCACGACGGCGTCGTCGAGGGTGACGTCGAGCACGACCTGCGGATAGGCGTCGCTGAAGGCACGAAGAATCGGTGTCAGATAGAGGTCCGCCGCCGCCCGGAAGCAGTGCACCCGCACGGTCCCGGCAGGATGGGCGCGGCGCTCCCGGGTCTCGCCCAGCGCCTCCGCCAGCTCCTCGACGGCGGGCTTGACCCGCTCGAACAGCTTGGCCCCCGCCTCGGTCAGGGAGACGCTGCGGGTGGTGCGATTGAACAAGCTGACCCCGACGCGCTCCTCGAGCGCCCGGACCATCTGGCTGAGCGCCGAGGATGACACTCCGAGCTTCTCGGCCGCCCGGCTGAAGTTCAGCGAACCGGCGACGGCCACGAAGGCGCGGAGCTGGTTGAAGTCTCCGGCAGACGGAAGGGAGGGATCCATGGTCGCCTTCGATTGCTTAGCTCAGCTTATAAGGCTGATTAGCGCGCGTGGATTAAACATTGCGCCATCGCCCTTATACTCAACTGGACGTTGGATTTGAAGGGAATCACCATGACGCTACAGGACACACCCTCGCCCGGAAACATAGATGGATTGGTCGCCTTGGCGAAAACCTACTTCGACGCTGCCTACACGATGGATGCTGACACGTTCGCGACCATCTTCGACCCTGCCGCCTTGGTCACCCGGCGCGGCGATGGCAACAGCGTGGTGGTTACCCCTGTCGCCGCCTGGCTTGATGTGGTCCGGAGCCTGACCTCGCCGCAAGACGCTGGCGGCGTGCGTGCCGACCAGATCCTCTCCATCGCCATCACCCGCGACATGGCGCTGCTCAAGCTCCGCCTGCGGATCCCGCCCCGCGAAGTGACCGACCTCTTGTCGTGCTTTCACCTCAATGGGCGCTGGCAGATCGTCCAGAAGGTGTTCGCCGCCGAGACCCTGACCTGAAAGCTCCGCCATCGATCCCTGTCCCGCCAAGCCGGAAACGAGTGCCAGGTCCGCCGCTCGATTGCCGCGACAGCTCGCCACCGAAAACGGATATTCGCGAGGTCTGCTTCCGACCCATAGCGGACGCTCTTGCGAACGTCGCAACCCCGATGCCATGCTTTCCGACTAGACGCCTGCGGGAGTGAATCGAGGATGCACAGCGGCTCATGCCTTTGTGGTGCGGTCACCTTAACAGTGGCTGACAGTCTGCCAGATCCTAACTTCTGCCATTGTCGCATGTGCCGCAAGCACTCGGGCCACCACTTCGCGTCCACTGATGTGCCTAGGACTGCCTTGACGATTGTCGGCGAGGAGAAGCTGACGTGGTTTCAATCGTCGGAGAACATCCGACGCGGCTTCTGCTCGATATGCGGATCGTCTCTATTCTGGGATCGGTCGGATCGAGGTTGGATCGCTGTGGCAATGGGTGCTTTCGACGGACCGACAGAGACCACTGCAAATTTGCATATCTACGTCGCCGACAAGGGGGACTACTACGAGATCGCAGACGGCCTGCCGCAATACGGCACCGTTCCACCGCGCGACTGAGCTATTGAGAGCGAACGTCTGTCTTCCACCCGGTGCGGACATTGCGCTGAATGAGGCGGCGTGACGTCTTGATGGCATGATCGTCGAGACGCACATAGACCCGACTGGAAGTCTGGTTCTTGCAGTCGATCGAACCGATGAGAGGCTGATCTCGATCGGCTTCGAGGGGTTCGAGTGGCATACTCACCCCGACCTCCTGATGGGCGAGTATGGTCCAACCGCGGAGATGGCACTGGAAGCATTCAAGCACGCGCTCATGGGCGACGAGCTCGTGATTGCCATCATCCGGCGCGGCAGCCGCATGGTCGACGTATCCCTGCCCGACGAACCGCTGTCCGAGCATGAGAGCCTGTCCGAGGGCGAGACGCTGGAACGGCGCTACTGGAGCGGGCGGCTTTGGTCGCAACATGCGATGTGATTGAGCGTCGGCTTCCGACCCGTAGCTGACTTCCCGCCTCCGCCCCTCACCCGGCAGCTGATTCTCCCAGAACATTTCTCTGAGCGCCGTCTTCTAGATCTTACCCGTCGCCATGTGCGGGGCTCGCCTCGACCAGCACGACATCGTCCGGCAGCCACGATTTCGCGACCTTGCCGGACATGGAGGCTAGCATCTCCTCGCGGCCGCCACCGGCCCCGTGCACCCCTCGGGCTTGCGCTCGCCTTCAAATCCTCGCGGCGAAAGCCGGCGAGGTCGCGGTCATCCCGAAGAGATCGCAGCTCTATCGCAGCATGTCGGCGAGCGCCTCGTGCATCGCGGCGCTGGAGATGTGGAATACCCCCTGATAGGGCAGGCTAAGGTCGACGATCATGAACATGACGGTCGAGACGGAGAGCACGCCGATCCCCAGGACGGCGGCGCTGAGCGCGCGACGCGGGATCTGCAGGCCGAAGCTCAGGAAGACCAGGCTGAGCCAGAAACTCACAATGCCGACGAAATAGCCGCCGGATGGTGCATTCGCATCCTCGATGACGCTCCATCTTGCGGATATGACATCGGCGTAGGCTGCACGGCAGCGGGTCGCAGAATGTTCAAGGCCCGTGGTTGGCAGGGCGTCCACGTCCGCTCCGATATCGCTCATCAACTGCGCCAGGTTCCGATCCTCGCCGCGGACGGCCATGCCGCGCGTATCGGGCATGCCGGCGACCACAGGCGCCGCTTCGCGAGGCCATGTGCTTGCGATCACTGCAGCCGTGTATTGTTGGAGTTTCAGCCTGGTCGGGTCGGCTGCCGTTTTGAAAATGCGCAGGCATTGATCGAGATTGGCAAGGCGCGCGGCATAAGTGGAACGGTTGCCGCTCGAGACGTCGAAACGCGTCCGGGTCGTCGACAATTGCAGGCTGAGGATGAGCGCGGCGAAGGTGACCATCAGGCCGGTCACGAGCCTGATCGAATCCATGTTCTCGCTGGTCAGATGATGCTCGTGCAGACGTTTCCGCAAAGCCATGCCGGCGAGCGCACTGGCGCTGAACAGCGCGAGAAACGCGAAGACCAGGAGAAACTCCATACGATTTCCTCGTCTCGACGTCTGATCGGTAGGCCCGGATCAGTGTGAACCTCAGCTTTCCCTGACTCTCCCATCCTGGCAATCGATACCCCCTGGCGTAGGGGCCTGATCGTCCGTGTTGCTCTCGGTCATGCCAGACCTGAAAGCCCTGCGAGGCATCATCAGAGAACCGCGCGCGGGTTCGAGAGCTGCGAGCATCAGCCGCTTCGGCATCTCGACATCGACATTCGATACAGCGGCGAAGGCTGCCGCATCCGGCCCCCTCGCGCACCCCTTGGGATTGGGCTCGCCTTCAGCCCCTCGCGGCGCGGGCCGGGTTAACGACGCGCATCCGACCTAAGTCATCGAAACAGGGGCCACCTTGTCATCCCGTCGAGTTTCTGTGGGCGGCGAATACTGCCTTTTCTCGTCAGCGAATATTTGCTTAACTCTACGTCGTAGCTCGATCTTCAGCATGGTCCTGGCTGGGTATTCGCAACATTGCCAGCACACTGAAAGGAAAGATTAGCTATATCGTACTGAAAGGCCGATCGAGCTTCTTAACTCACACCCGTGGAGTTGAATCATGAACAGCGAAATCAGCCCTACCTCTGTCGTCGATGACCATGATGAAAGGGCCCTTCATCTCCCCAGCCGCCGCAGCTTGCTACTTGCAGGAACGACGCTAGCCGCCGGAACAGCTTTGGGAAAAGACGCTGTCTTCGGCCCAGCTCACGCCCAGCAGCCTGCTGCAGCCGCTGGCCAGCGGCCGAATATCCTGGTTATCTTCGGCGACGACGTCGGCTGGCAAAATCTCAGCGCATATGGCCTCGGCGTCATGGGTTATCGCACGCCGAATCTCGATCGCATCGCCAAGGAGGGGGCGATGTTCGTCGATCACTACGCGCAGCCGAGCTGCACCGCCGGTCGAGCGGCGTTCATCACCGGTTCCTATCCGATCCGCTGCGGCATGACGACGGTTGGGCTGCCTGGCGACAAGCTTGGATTGAAAGCAGGGACACCTACCCTCGCCGACACGATGAAGGCGCAGGGTTACGCCACAGGCCAGTTCGGCAAGAACCATCTTGGCGACAATAATGAACATCTGCCGACCGTTCACGGGTTCGACGAGTTCTTTGGCAACCTCTATCACCTCAATACCCAAGAGGAATCCGAGCAGCGGGACTACAAGGCTTGGGCCGAAAAGTACGGCCCCGATTTTGAGAAGAAGTTCGGAACGCGCGGCGTTCTCGACTGCGTCGCAACCGACACTGATGATCCGACGGTCGATCCTCGCTTCGGCAAGGTCGGCAAACAGCGCATCCGGGACACGGGCCCGCTAACGGCCAAGCGCATGGAGAATTTCGACGCTGCGGAGGTCATACCGCGCGCCTTCGACTTCATGAAGAAGAACCGCGACGCCAACAAGCCATTCTTCGTCTGGCTGAACACCAGCCGCATGCACCTCTATACGCGCCTATCTGAAGCAGACCGCTATCTCGCCGAGAAGTTCACCTCAGAGGCGGATATCCATGGCAGTGGCATGCTCCAGCATGATCGCGATATGGGCACCGTGCTTAAGTGGCTCGACGACAATGGCCTGACCCAGAACACGGTCGTCGTCTACACCACCGACAATGGTCCCGAGCACTCGTCATGGCCCCATGGCGCCACCACACCCTTCCGCAGCGAAAAGATGACGACTTATGAAGGCGGCGTTCGAGTGCCCTGCATGATCCGCTGGCCAGGTCAGATCCCGGCGGGGCAAGTTCTGAACGGGATTCAGACTCACGAAGACTTGCATGCGAGCCTCGCCGCCGCGGCGGGTGTTGCTGATCTTGCCGACCGCCTCAAGGGCCAGTCGAAATGGTATCTCGATGGTCTGAACAATCTCGACTACTGGAGAGCAAAGACACCGGAATCCAAGCGGGAGTTCTACATTTTCTATAACGAATCCAACGTCGCGGCCGTTCGCTTCGGCCCGTGGAAGTGGCACTTCATCACGAGCGAGAACTATTACGGCACACCGAAAAAGCTCGGGAAGCCTCTCGTCTTCAATATCCGGATGGACCCTTTCGAGAGCTACGATTCAGTCGATGCCTATGGCCACCTGCTGCAGAAGGTGTCGTGGCAATTCGCGCCGATTAGCGAGAAGCTGAAGGAACATCTGCAGACCTTGATCGACTTTCCTCCGGCCCAAGGCGGCGGAAGCTTCGATGTGTCGAAGATTATCGATGAAGCGATCAAGAAGGGCCAGCAATAGGCTGGAAGCGGCCGTCCGCCCCCGGGACGGCCGCTTTCTGCCTTTACCAACCTCACCCCGGCAACCGATACTCCCGGAACATCTCCCTGAGCGCCGTCTTCTGGATCTTGCCGGTCGCAGTATGCGGGATCGCCTCGACCAGCACGACATCGTCGGGCAGCCACCATTTTGCGACCTTGCCGGTCATGAAGGCGAGCATCTCCTCGCGGCCGGGCGTCTTGCCGGGCTTGGGCACGATGACGAGGAGCGGCCGCTCGTCCCATTTCGGATGGGCGACGCCGATTACCGCAGCCTCCGCCACATCGGGATGTCCGATGGCGAGGTTTTCCAGCTCGATCGAGGAGATCCATTCGCCGCCGGACTTGATCACGTCCTTGGAGCGGTCGGTGACCTGCATGTAGCCATGCGGATCGATGGTCGCGACATCGCCGGTGTCGAAGAAGCCGCGCTCGTCCAAAATCGGCTGATCGTGCCTGTAATAGGCGCCGGCGACCGCCGGCCCGCGCACCTTCAGCCGGCCGAAGGTCGTGCCGTCCCAGGGCAGATCGGTGCCGTCATCATCGGTCAGACGGAACTCGACGCCGAACTGCGGGTGGCCTTGCTTGACCTTGAGGTCGTAGAGCGCGTCCCCAGTGAGGTCGGCATAGATCGGCTTGATCGAGCAGAACGAGCCGATCGGGCTCATCTCGGTCATGCCCCAGGCATGGTCGACGGTGACGCCGTATTTTGTCTCGAAGGCCTCGGTCATCGCCCGCGGGCAGGCCGAGCCGCCGATCACCACGCGCTTCAGCGTGTCGAGCTTGCCGCCTGATGCCTCAAGATGCTGAAGCAGACCGAGCCAGACCGTCGGTACCGCCGCGGTCAGCGTCACGCTTTCGCCGTTGAGCAGGTCAAGGAGCGAGGCGCCGTCGAGCTTGGCGCCGGGCATGACCAGCTTCGCCCCGGTCATCGGCGCCGAAAAGGCCAGCGACCAACTGTTGGCATGGAAGAGCGGCACCACCGGCATGACGACGGTCTGCGCCGACAGGCCCATATAGTCGGGCTGGGCGCAGGCCATGGCGTGCAGCACATTGGAGCGATGCGAGTAGAGCACGCCCTTGGGCCCGCCGGTCGTGCCCGAGGTGTAGCAGAGCCCGGCCGCAGTGTTCTCGTCGAGCGTGGCCCAGGCGAAATCGGCATCGGCCTCGGCGAGCCAGTCCTCGTAAGCAATCACGTTCCTCAGCGAGGTCTCAGGCATATGCGCCGCGTCGGTCAGGACCACATAGCGCTCGACGCTCGGCAGCTTGTCCTGCAACCCTTCGACCAGGGGCACGAAGGTGAGGTCGAGGAAGAGCAAACGATCCTCGGCATGGTTGATCAGCTGGGCGATCTGCTCGGGGAAGAGCCGCGGATTGACCGTGTGGGTGATCGCGCCGATGCCGCTGATCCCGTACCAGAGCGCCAAATGCCGGTCGGTGTTCCAGGCCAAGGTCGCGACGCGATCACCGAGGCGGATACCCTCGCGCGTCAGCCGTTTTCCGATCGTCAGCGCGCTCTGCCGGATCTCGGCATAGGTGGTACGGCGGATCGGCCCTTCGACGCTGCGGGAGACGACTTCACGGGTGCCATGCTGGATCGCCGCGTGGTCGATGATCCGGTGGATCAGCAGCGGCCAATTCTGCATCAGCCCGAGCATGCGTTTCTCCCTGTCGTCTTGCGTTGCTTTTTGGCAGCATAGCCAGCGGACGGCTCGCGGCGAAAGCCCTCGCCTCCGACTAGGAGATGAGTTAGTTTACAAGTAAACGATCTAGGGATGAACGCCTTGTCCGTGCCGCGCCCAGCCCCCGCCCCGGAACCCATCGAACCGGATCGCGTCTGGTTCCGCTTCATGCGCCTGCACCAGCGCATGCTCGGCCAGATGACCGCGCGCATCCGCGAGCTCGGCCTGTCGATCCCGCAATTCGACCTGCTCTCGACCTTGACCGAGCGCGAGGGCATCAGCCAGAGCGAACTCGCCGAGCGGCTCTACGTCACCAAGGGCAATGTCTCCGGCCTCGTCGACAGGCTGGTCCAGGCCGGCCTGGTCGAGCGCCGCGCCATCGTCGGCGACCGGCGCTCCTACGCCATGCATCTGACGCCCGAAGGCCGCCGTCTCGCCGAGGCCGGCATGGCGACGCAGCGCGACTATGTCGCCCAGACGCTCGGCAAGCTGCCAATGGAGGATCTCGCCGAACTCGACCGGCTGGTCCTGTCCTGGCGCGAGCGCGCCCGCGCCCTCGATACGGACCAAAGCTGATGTTCGCAGGCCTGGCTTATGCCGGCGGCGGCAATCGCTGCTATTGGCAGGGCGGCTTCTACGAGACGGTGGCACCGCGCATCGGCCTTGCGCCGCGCCGAATCGTCGGCGCCAGCGCCGGCGCCGGGGCGATGCTCTACAATGCGCTGGGGTTGGGGCCGACCGTGCGCGAGATGCTGCGCGAGGCCTGCACCGGCCGCACCTCCGAGGTCGACTGGGCCGCCTTCCGCCGCGGTGGGCGCCTCTTCCCGGTCGCCGAAATGTATCGCGAGATGCTCACGGCGCTGTTCACGCCGGAGCGGCTGGCGGCGCTGAAGACCCGGGCCGATTTCCTGATCGCGATCTCGCGGCCGCCACGCTTCTGGCCGCTGCCGGTCATCGCTGCGCTCGGCATCGGCGCATATCAGCTCGAGAAGCGGCTGCGTCGCCCGGTGCATCCGACCGCCGGGCGCAAGCTCGGCTTCCGACCCGATTTGATCCGCATCGTCGATTGCGCCGATCCCGAGCAACTCGTCGATGCGCTGATGGCGAGCGCCGCCGTGCCGCCCTTCATGCCGGCAGGGAATATCGGCGCCCGCGCCGCGCTCGATGGCGGTCTCGTCGACAGCGCCCCCGCATGGGCGCTCGCCGATATGGAAGCCGCCGGCGAGCAGACCCTCGTGGTGCTGACACGCCCCTTCGCCGAGGTGCCTGATGTCAAGAACCGCACCTATGTCCGCCCCTCGCAGGTGATCCCGGTCAGCCAGTTCACCATCCGCAATTGGGACGGTATCCGCTTCGCCTACGAGCTCGGGGTGAAGGATGGCGAGGAGTTCCTGAGAGCGATTGAGCGGCGGAAGGCGGGCTGAGGTTAGTCACCACAGGCAAACAAGGGCGGGGGGAACCCTTCTCCCGGATGGGAGAAGGTGGCGCGGAGCGCCGGATGAGGGCCTGCCCTACCAATAGAAGGCATAGCGGCAGCCGCAGCACCCCAACAATCAGCGGCGGTCCCTCACCCCTACCCCTCTCCCGTCCGGGAGAGGGAGTCCCGCGCTTCATTGTCCCGGCCAACGACCTTGGGCTACGACTTGATCCTCACTCCCGCCGGATCTCCCGATGGCCTCGATCGATCTCACCGCCTCAGCCACCAGCCTGCGCACCGATCTTCTGGCACGCCGCTTCAGCGCCGTGGAGCTGCTCGAGGCGACCTTCGCCCGCATCGATGCGCTGAACCCATCCCTCAACGCCATCGTCGCGCAGGACCGCGAGACGGCGCGGGCGTTTGCCATGGAGTCGGACCGGCGTATCTCCGCCGGTGAGGCGCGCCCGCTCGAAGGCTTGCCAATCACGATCAAGGACGCCTTCGATGTCGCCGGCCTGCCCTCCTCCGGCGGCCTGCCGGCTTATAAGGAGCGCATTCCGCAGGAAGATGCTGCCGCCGTCGCCCGCCTGCGCGCCGCCGGGGCGGTCATTCTCGGCAAGACCATGGTTCCGGTCTTCTCCGGCGATTTCCAGAGCTACAACCCCGCCCATGGCGTGACCAACAACCCGTGGAATCCCGGCTACTCGCCTGGCGGCTCCTCAGGTGGTGCAGCCGTTGCAGTCGCGACCGGCATGAGCGCCTTCGAACTCGGCTCCGATCTCGGTTCCTCGGTCCGCTGGCCGGCGCAGGCCTGCGGCGTCTTCGGGCTCAAGACCAGCTGGGGTCTGGTCTCGACCTGGGGGTTGATCCCGCCGCCGCCGGAACGGCGCACCTTACGCAATGCCGATCTCGTCGTTGCCGGCCCGATCGCCCGGGCGACGGAAGACCTCGAGCTGATCCTGCCAGTACTGACCGGCCCGCGCGATCCGAATGTCGCAGGCGCTCCCCTGTCCGCCCCGCGCAAGACGGAGGCGAAAGGCCTGCGCGTCGCGATCTGGGCGCAGGAACCGTTCGCGCCGGTGACGAAGGAGGTCTCGGACACGGTGCGCGAGGCCGGCCGGCGCCTCGCCGAAGCCGGCGCGGTCGTCGACGAGACAGTCCGCCCCGGCTTCCGTTTCATCGAGGCCTATGAGGTCTATGCGCTGCTGAATCACGCCGTCGTCGCCTACGGCCTGCCGCCCAAGGTGCGCGCCCGCATCCAGGCGCAGGCTGCGAAATTCGCGCCGGGCGATCTCTCGCATCAGGCGCTGCAGGCCCGCGGCGCCCGGATGACGCCCGGCCTCTACCAGCAGATCCACCAGCGCCGCCTCGCGTTGAAGCGGCAATGGGCCCGCTTTTTCCAGAGTTACGACGTGCTGCTCTGCCCGCCGGCGCCGGTCGCGGCGCAAAAGCACAACCATCTGCCTGATTTCCACGCCCGCCGGCTCGACATCGACGGGGTGGAGCGCCCCTATCTCGACTTCCTGTGCTGGGCGAGCCTCGCCACCGGCGCCGACCTGCCGGCGCTCGCCGCCCCGATCGGACTGTCACAGGCGGGGCTGCCGATCGGCGTGCAGATCATCGCCCCCTTCGGCGAGGACCGGACGGCGATCGCGGTCGGAGCTATGCTGGAGAGAACCGGCGCTGGCTATCGCCCACCGGGGGCATGACTGCTCACCGGCTCAGAGCGGCATCCGGAACGTGAACCGGGTCTCGTCTGCATCGGAAGAAACCTCGAGCGTCCCACCATGGGCCCTCGCGATTTCAGAGGAGATGTAGAGCCCGAGGCCGAGTCCCTGCTGGCTTGGCTTGGCCGAGGCGCGGACGAATGGCTTGAAGAGTTCTTTCCTGACTGCGAGCGGGATCGGCTCGCCGGCATTGGCGACCGACAGCTCGAAAGCGTCGCGGGTCTTGTGGGCTCGCACGATGACAGGGCGATCGTCGGCGCCATGCGTGAGGCCATTGGCGACCAGGTTCGACAGCATTTGCGCGATCCGCGCGCTGTCGCAATCGATCGGCCCCGATAGATCGAACTCGCTCAGCACCTCACGATCCGGATGCGAGGAGCGCAGTTCGCCGACCACCTGTTCGAGCATCGCTTTCAGCTCGGGCTCGTCACTGCGATCGAGCAGGATGCCGCCGCCAAGCCGCCCCCGTGCGAAGTCGAGGACATCGCCGATCAGGCCAGACATCCGCATGAGGCTGCTTCGCATCATCCCGGTCAGCGACCGGATCTTCGCGATGTCCTCGGTGCGGTCGAGCATGTTCAACCCGGCGGCGACCGAGGCCACGGGGTTGCGCAGGTCATGACCCAGCACCGCGATGAACTGCTCGCGGATTTCGCTGTTCTGGACCTCGCCGGCGAGGCTGGCCTGGCTCGCCGCCAGTTGCTGGTGCGCATCGAGATGGAAGGCGATCAACTCGGCGAAGAGTTTGAACATGCCCAGCGTCGCCGGATTGTTGAGCGAGCGGGGCTTGGGATCGATCGCACACAAGGTGCCGAAGAACCGGCCATCCGGGAGGATGATCGGCATCGAGATATAGCTCTGCAGGCCGTACATTTGCGGCGTATGGTGCGCGCAATAGATCGGGTCTTCCGCGACATTGTCGATCACGACGACGTCGCGATGCTGGCGGATCTCGTGACAGATGGTGGTTTCGACCTTGAGCTCGCCGCCAGGCTGCAGCCCGAACGCGATCTCGTCGCGGACGCCGCAAGCGACCCAGCGATCCTCGGTGACGCGCGCAACGGCGGCAAAGCCCATCCCGGTCGTCCGGCAGACGACGTCGAGGATGGTCGGCACCGCGGCGATCGCTGCGATGGCCGCGACGTCTTCGGAAAAATCCTGCGGCATCGAACTCATTGAAACAGCAATCGGCCCACGGGCGACCCTACGTCTATGTCGAAAGACAAGGCCTCAGTCCAACTTGCCTGCTTTTGCGACACGACATGCTGATCGGCGGCCTCGCCAGCGTGGACGGGTCAAAGGCAATCCGCCAGCGACGGCCGGCGATTGCCGCCCCGCCCGATCGTCTCCGGCGCGGCAAGCATGGCGTTCAGCACCGCCTCCTGCGTCGCCTCGGCCGCGGCGCGGAACGGCAGGTCGATCCGGTTCTCGTTGAGCACGGCGAGCGGAACGATATCGGCCTCGTCGTGATGCACGATCCGGCCCGCGGTCGAGAAGGCGATGGCGATGTCGCCGCTGCCATTGCCCCAGAAGGCGCCGAGCTGCGCCAGCCCCGCGCCGCAGCGCCGGGCGATGCGCGTGAGCTGCCTGCTCTCCAATGGCAGATCGGTCGCCAGGATAATGATGACCGAGCCGCGCTCCGGCGGCTGGACCGAATTCGCGACCGGCGGCACCGGGCGGCGCCCGTCCGGCAGGACGAGATCGCCGGCATTGCCGAAATTCGCCTGCACCAGCAGGCCGAGCGTGAAGCTGCGGCCGTCGAGCGCGATCAGACGCGAAGCCGTGCCGACGCCGCCCTTGAAGCCGAAGGCGCTCATACCCATGCCGGCGCCGACCGCGCCCTCCTCGACTGGTCCACTGCTCGCCGCATCCAGCGCCGCTTCCGCATCGGCGACCGTCAGGCGCCGGGCGCGGATATCGGAGAGGAAGCCGTCATTGCATTCGAGCACCAGCGAATTGACAGTCCCGGTGCTGCAGCCGATTTCCGGGTTGCCCGCGAGCGCGCGACCGACCAGTGCCTCGATGCCAACAGCGACCGAGAAGGTGTTGCCGAGCAGGAGCGGCGTCTCGATCTGGCCGAGCTCGGCGAGTTGCATCAGCCCGGCGCTCTTGCCGAAGCCGTTGATCACCTCGACGCCGGCCCGCAGCTTCTCGCGGAAGAGATCGCCCTGATGCGGCAGCACCGCGGTGAACCCGGTCAGGACATCACCCTCGCGCACGGTGCGATGCCCGACGGTGACACCGGCCACATCGGTGATCGCGTTGAGCGGGCCGGGCGGCAGCGAACCGCACACCAGGCCGTAATCGCGCGCCCGCTTGCTCAAGGCAGTCTCCTGTTCCGGTCAGATCGCTGCGTTGAACACGGCTTCGATGTGATGGCCATCGAGGTCGATGACGAAGGCCGCATAATAGTGCGGGCCGTAATGCGCCCGCAGGCCCGGTGCACCATTATCGCGCCCGCCATGCTGGAGCGCGGCGCGATGGAACTGGTCGACGGCCTGCCGGTCGGGAGCCGCAAAAGCGACATGGAACCCCGGCCCCGGCGGCCGCTGCCCGGCCGGCCGATGCTTCAGTGCCAGCGCGTCGCCGCCGCTGGGAACACCGTAGCCGACCGCTTGATTGACCTCGCCGGGCCGAAGATCGCTCCAGACGCGGACATAGCCGAGCGGCGCGAGCACCGCGTCGTAGAAGGCTGTGGCGCCTTCGATATCAGCGACGCCCAACGACAGGTGATGCAGCATCGACCGATCCGGCTCGCTCACGCTGCGGCCTTGACCTTCGCCACGGTCATGCGCGCCCGCCCGCCCGCCAATTCCTCGCGCAGCACCAGACGCTCGTCGGCGGCGACCACGCCGAGCGGCACGTCGCGGTCCGGCAAGACCGCGGTCGCCGACTTGTTGAGGAAGACGACGACCGGGCGGTTGCCGGCCGCAGCCCAACGGCGCAATTGCGTCAGATAGGGCTCCTTGCGCCAGGCCTGCGGCGCGCCGGGATCGAGCTGCACGAACAGCCAGCTCGTCGCCGGGTCCATGGTCAGCACGAAGCGGGCTTTGTCGGGCTTCCACTCTGGACCGAGGAAAGCCTGCGTCATCCACAGGCAGAAGAAATCGCGGCACTGCTGCGGCCGGGTCGGGTAAATATTGCAGCAACGCCCCGGCTGACAATGCTGGCACCAGCTCCCGGCGACGCTGCCGACATCGGGATTGTCGTAGACCTTGCAGCACAGCGTGCAGCTGCCGCAGTCGCGGCCGGGCGCCGGCTGGTTCGCCATCATGGCGGGGTTGATCATGCAGGGCCTCTCTCGGAATCGCGCGGAACCATGCGCATCGCCGCGACGGCTGGCAAGCCATGATTGGAATCGTTCCAAGCGCAATATCCCGCATCAGCCCCCATCCTGAGGAACCGCACAGCGGCACCTCGAAGGAGGCACCGGGAGGCTCCGGAACCAGCTGGAGCATCCTTCGAGACGCGATCCTTGCGGATCGCTCATCAGGATGAGGGCTGAGGTTTGACGTCGCCTCAAGATTCCGACGAGCGCGGCCCGTCCCGCGCCAGACTCTGCCCTGATCTGCAGGAAAATCGCTCAGCGCTTGCGCGGGTCGCGGTCTATGCTCGCATAAACGACGCATAAAAAGCAGGAGCCGGGAATGCTGACCAACCTCGCCGTCCGTGACATCGAGACGCTCGTCCATCCCTACACCAACTTGGCTGTTCATCGCGAAGTCGGCCCGTTGGTGCTGGAGCGAGGCAAGGGTGTGTTCGTCTACGACACGACCGGCAAGGACTATATCGAGGGCATGGCCGGGCTCTGGTGCACCTCGCTCGGCTATTCCAACCAGGAGCTGGCCGAGGTCGCCTATGAGCAGCTGAAGAAGCTGCCTTTCACCCATCTCTTCTCCGGCCGCAGCCACGACCCGGCGATCGAGTTGGCCGAAAAGCTGAAGGAGATCGCCCCGGTGCCGATCTCCAAGGTGTTCTACGGCGCCTCCGGCTCGGACGCCAACGACACCCAGGTCAAGCTGGTCTGGTACATGAACAATGCGCTCGGCCGCCCGAAGAAGAAGAAGATCATCTCGCGGCTGAAGGCCTATCATGGCGTCACCGTCGCCTCGGCCTCGCTGACCGGCCTGCCGGCCAACCACACCGATTTCGACCTGCCGCTCCCCGGCATTTTGCACACCTCCTGCCCGCACCATTATCGCTTCGCTGAAGCCGGCGAGAGCGAGCTCGACTTCTCGGCCAGGCTCGCCGCCGAGCTCGACGAGATGATCCAGCGCGAGGGGCCGGACACGGTCGCCGCCTTCATCGCCGAGCCGGTGATGGGCGCCGGCGGCGCTGTGACCCCGCCGGAGGGCTATTTCGAGGCGATCAACGCCGTCCTCGCCAAGTACGACGTCCTGTTCATCGCCGACGAGGTCATCACCGGCTTCGGCCGTACCGGCGAGATGTTCGGCACTACGACCTACAAGATGAAGGCCGACACGCTCTCCTGCGCCAAGGCGCTGACCTCGGCCTATTTCCCGCTCAGCGCCGTGCTGATCAACGAGCCGGTCTATGAGGTGCTCGTCGACCAGAGCAAGAAGATCGGCACCTTCGGCCACGGCAATACCTATGCCGGCCATCCGGTCGGCTGCGCGGTCGCGGTCAAGACGCTGGAGATCTACCAGCGCGACCGGATCATCGAGCATGTCCGCAAAGTCGAGCCGAAGTTCCTGCAGCGCCTGACCAAACTTGCCGAGCACCCGCTGATCGGCGAAGCCCGCGGCGTCGGCCTGATCGGCGGCATCGAGTTCGTCAAGGACAAGGCGAGCAAGGCCCAGTTCGAGGCCAAGAAGGGCGTCGCGCTGAAGTCGACCAGCTTCGCCCAGGACGAAGGCCTGATCCTGCGCGCCCTTGGCGGTGACCGCGTCGCCTTCTGCCCGCCGCTGGTGATCACCGAAGCCGAGATCGACGAGCTCTTCGACCGCTACGAGCGGGCACTGAACCGGACGCTCGACTGGGTCAAGGCGGAAGGCCTGCTTGCGGCCTGACGCAAAACAATTGAGCGCGGGATCCCACCTCCCACACGGGAGAAGGGTTCCCCGCGCCTCGATTTCCAGCCGCCTCCCGCGAAACTGTGCCAAAGCTGACCAAAGCCTCGGTGTGACGATGAAAACGTCACGAGAATTTCATGATGCCGCCGCCGGCCCGACCTGATCGGCAGCGACATTGCAGGTGCTGGCGGCCAGGAACCGCCGGCCCGATGAACTGGAAACCGAGGATCATGTCGACGCATAAGCCGCGCCACCAGGTGCACCGTTCCGCCAGCTTCCATGATGCCAGCGCACGTGAGGCCTATGCATCGCGCTTCCGCCCGATCGCGATTCCTGCCATCCTGGCGGGAACCCGCTGGGCCCCGGCCGCGTTGACCTCGCAGCACAGGGACGTTCCGGCGCTCCTGCGCAATGGTTTCGAAGATTGATACGACGACCTTCTACTGAGACCCTCCATGCTTGACCGGCGCAGAGTTCTTCAAACTCTCGCCGGTCTTTTTCTGTCCAGTGTCGGGCTCGGCAGCTACGCCTATGCATGGGAGCCGACCCATCAGGGCGTCACCCGCTATAAGCTCAGGCCGGCCGGCTGGCCGGAAGGCAAGCGACTGCGGCTCGCCGTTATCTCGGATCTGCATGTCGGTGGCCCCCATATGCCGGTCTCGCGCGTCCGCCAGATCGTCGAGCAGACCAACGCCCTGAAGCCCGATCTCACTTTGCTGCTCGGCGATTTCGTCGCCAGCCGGGCTCGCCGCTCCGATGACCCTGCGCCTGCCGAATGGGCTGCCGAGCTCGCCCGCCTCGAAGCACCCGCCGGTCGTTTCGCCATCCTCGGCAACCATGACTGGTGGCAGGACGAACGTGCCCAGCGCGAGCTGAATGGGCCGACGCAGTCCACGGTGGCGCTCGAGCAGTTTGGCATTCCCGTACTGGAAAACCGCGCAGTTAGGCTCGAGACCAGCGCCGGACCGCTCTGGATCGCTGGGCTCGGCGACCAGGAAGCCTTCGTCCTGCGGCGCAGGCCACGCGGGCGCCCCTATGGCGTGGACGATCTTCCCGCCACGCTCGCCATGGTCACCGACGACGCCCCGTTGATCCTGATGGCACATGAGCCCGACATCTTTGCTGAAGCGCCGGCCCGCATCGGGCTGACCCTCTCGGGCCATACCCATGGCGGTCAGGTCAGGCTATTCGGCTGGTCGCCGATCGTGCCGTCGCGCTACGGCAATCGCTACGCCTATGGTCATGTCGAGGAAAATGGCCGCGACCTGATCGTCTCGGCCGGGCTCGGCACCAGCAAGCTGCCGATCCGGCTGGGCGCGCCGCCGGAAATCCTTCTGATCGAACTGGGTTGAAGTGCGACGCCGCGGCGTCACCCGATCAACGAACGATGACCTTTCCGCCGACCGCGGCGCGGTTGTAGAGGTCGATCGCGTCGATGTTGCGCATCCGGATGCAGCCGGACGAGGCCGAGCGGCCGATCGTCTCCGGCTCGTTGGTGCCGTGGATGCGATAGAGCGTGTCCTTGCCGTTCTGGTAGAGATAGAGAGCGCGGGCGCCGAGCGGGTTCTCCGGCCCGCCTTCCATGCCGCCGGCGCGCGGGGCCAGATGCGGCCAGCGCGCGATCATCTCGGCGGGCGGCGTCCAGCGCGGCCACTCGGCCTTGCGCTGCATCACCGCCGTGCCGGTCCAGCCAAAAGCCTCGTCGCCGGTCGCGACGCCGTAGCGGATCGCCTTCTTGTTCGGCAGGACGAAGTAGAGGAACTTCTCGGTGGTATCGACGATGATCGTGCCAGGCTCTTCACCGGTCGGATCAGTGATCTCGTAGGGCAGATGCGTGATCTGCGTCTCGAAATTCGGAACGAGCGCCATGTATTCGGCATCGCGTGCCGACAGCGACGGCGCATGGACCGTCTTGTACTGGCAGGCGCCGAGGAGCACCGACAGGCCGAGCACCGCAACGAAAGTCTGCTTCATGGTTTCCACCGCCGACGCCGAAACGACGCTCGTTATGATGAATGCATCGTTAAAAAACGGTGACCCGACAAGGCACGGCCCGGATCGAACGCAACCCGGTCTTACGGCTCAAATGATTCTGAGGCAATGAAGTTCCAGCCTTGCTCTGGCGTCTTGCTGCATTGCAGTGACAATATGGTCACGCTTGGAGCCTAGAGACCGTTTTACCGGTCAGGTTGGTACAACCTGATCGGATTCGTGTCTGGACCATTCGGCTCGCCTACCGACTTCGGAGACTTTGGTGTGACCACACTTCTGATCAGCCACCCCTCCAGTCTCCGCCATGCCACGCCGCCGGGTCATCCCGAGCGTGCCGACCGGATTCGCGCCGTCGAGCAGGCGCTGGAAGAAGAGCGTTTCACAGCTCTGCAACGGGTCGAGGCTCCGGAGGGCACGCTCGCCCAGGTCGCGCTCTGCCACCCGGCCGCCTATGCGCAGGCAATCGTCGACGCCTCACCGCAACAGGGCCTCGTCCAGGTCGACGCCGACACCATCATGTCGCCGGGCACGCTCACAGCGGTCCTGCACGGGGTCGGTGCTGCCGTCCATGCCGTCGATGAGGTCATGACCCGGCGCGCGACCAACGCCTTCAGCGCGATGCGCCCGCCCGGCCACCATGCCGAGAGCGACAAGGCGATGGGTTTCTGCTTCTTCAACAATGCCGCCATCGCCGCCCGCCACGCGCAGCGTGTGCATGGCGCCGAGCGAGTCGTCATCGTCGACTGGGACGTCCATCACGGCAACGGCACACAGGAGATCTTCTGGGGCGACGCCAGCGTGCTCTACGCCTCGACCCATGAGATGCCGCTCTATCCCGGCACCGGCGCCCCGTCCGAGCGCGGCGAGCACGGCACCATCGTCAACGCCCCCTTGCGGGCTGGCGACGGCACGGATGCCTTCCGCGACGCCTTCGGGAGCGCAATCCTCCCGCGCCTTGCCGATTTCCGGCCCGACCTCGTCATCATCTCGGCCGGCTTCGACGCGCATTGGCGCGACCCGCTCGCCAACCTCAACCTGAAGGAAGCCGACTTCACCTGGGCGACGCAGAAGCTGATGGAGATCGCCGACCGTCATGCCGGCGGCCGCGTCGTCTCGATCCTGGAAGGCGGCTACGATCTCGAGGGCCTGTCGAAATCGGCCGCTGCCCATGTCACCGCGCTGATGCGCGGCTAGCCCTTGTCGTCATTGCGAGGAGCGCAGCGACGAAGCAATCCAGGAGCGGCAGAGCGAGCCCTCCTGGATTGCTTCGCTTACGCTCGCAATGACGGCTGACGCTCACTCCAGCGGTGAGGTCTCGGCGATCTCGATGCCGAAGCCGGAGAGGCCGACGAAGGCGCGGGTCGAGGAGGCCAGGTTGACGATCGAGGCGACGCCGAGATCGCGCAGGATCTGGGCGCCGAGGCCGACTTCGCGCCATTGCTGCGAGCGCAGGGCGTCCGAGCCTTCCTCGTCCTCGACGCTCTTGATCGGCACGCCGGCCGAGCCGTCGCGCAGATAAACCAGCACGCCCTTGCCCTCCTGCTGGAAGCGGCGCAGCACGCACTGGATCGAAGAGGCTCCGCCAAGCACGTCGGCGACGACATTGGCGCGATGCAAGCGGGCCGGCACCTTCTCGCCATCGCCGAGCTTGCCCATCACGAAGGCGAAATGCTGGGTGTCGTCGAACGGCGTCACATAGACATGGCCGGTCATCTCGCCGAACTCGGTCTTGACCGGGAAGGAGTGCACCCGCTCGACCAGCTTCTCGCGCGCCTGGCGATAGGCGATCAGGTCGGCGACCGTGATCTGCTTGAGATTGTGCTTCTGGGCAAAGGCGGTGATCTGCGCGCCCTTCATCACCGTGCCGTCGTCGTTGGCGAGCTCGCAGATGACGCCGACCGGCGGCAGATTGGCGAGCTTGCACAGGTCGACGGCGGCCTCGGTATGGCCCGAGCGCATCAGCACGCCGCCATCCTTGGCGATCAGCGGGAAGACATGGCCGGGTCGGACGAAATCGGCGGCGCCCATATTGCCGTTGGCGAGCGCCCGCACCGTGTTGGTGCGCTGCTCGGCCGAGATGCCGGTGGTCAGCCCGTGCTTGACGTCGACGGTGATGGTGAAGGCGGTGCCGAGCGGGGCGTCGTTCGACGAGACCATCGGGTCGAGCCGTAGGCGGCGGGCTTCACCGGAGGTCAGCGGCGCGCAGACGATGCCGCAGGTATTACGGATGATGAACGCCATCTTCTCCGGCGTGCAGAGCGAGGCGGCGACGATGAGATCGCCCTCGTTCTCGCGGTCGTCGTCATCGGTGACGATGACGATCTCGCCGCGCGCGAAGGCTTCGACGGTCTCGGCGACATTGCTGGCGATCATGGCGGCCTCGCGTGGGCCCTGCAGGCCCAGAAAGTCGTTGGGGGTGACTGCGCCGCCGGTGGCGGCGGCGATGCGCTCGGCGCTCTCGCGCGAGATCCAGGCAGTGGGATCGTTGCAGAGCGCGGTGACGCTCGCCGGCGACAGGTCGACTTGCCGCGCAAAGGCGCTGCGGCCGGTCTTGGTTTGCTGGAGCCAGGCGTCGAGCTTCATGAGGCGAAGCTAATACGCCTTCGCTTCATCCGCAATGAAGGAGTTAAAAATTTTCAGTGATACTGAAATCACTGCCCGAACGGCCAGCGCGGCTCGACCACGCCGACCTGGGCGCGATGGCGCAGATACTGGTCGGCCAGCACGCAGGCGACCATGGCCTCGCCTACCGGCACGGCGCGGATGCCGACGCAGGGGTCGTGGCGGCCCTTGGTGAACATCTCGGCCTCGCCGCCGGTGCGGGTCACGGTAGCGCGCGGCGAGAGGATCGACGAGGTCGGCTTGACCGCAAAGCGCGCGACGATCGGCTGGCCGGTCGAGATGCCGCCCAGGACGCCGCCGGCATGGTTCGACAGGAACAGCGGCTTGCCGTCATTGCCGGCGCGCATCTCGTCGGCATTCTCCTCGCCGGAAAGCTCGGCCGCGGCGAAGCCGTCGCCGATCTCGACACCCTTGACCGCATTGATGCTCATCAGTGCGGCGGCGATCTCGGCGTCGAGCTTGGCGTAGATCGGCGCGCCAAGGCCCGCCGGCACGCCCTCCGCGACGATCTCCAGCACCGCCCCAATCGAGGAGCCTGACTTGCGGATGCCGTCGAGATAATCGGCGAAGCGCTCGGCGGCCTTCGCATCCGGGCAGAAGAACGGGTTGCGGCCGATCTCCTCCCAGTCCCAGTTGCCGCGGTCGACCTTGTGCGGGCCCATCTGGACGAGGGCGCCGCGCACGATCATGCCAGGGACGACCTTGCGGGCGATCGCGCCGGCCGCGACGCGCATCGCCGTCTCGCGCGCCGAGGAGCGGCCGCCGCCGCGATAGTCGCGGATGCCGTATTTCACGTCATAGGTGAAATCGGCATGGCCCGGCCGGTACTTGTCCTTGATCTCGGAATAATCCTTCGAGCGCTGGTCGACATTGTCGATCATCAGCCCGATCGAGGTGCCGGTCGTGACCTGCTCGCCGCTCTTCTCGTCGATGAAAACACCGGAGACGATGCGAACCGCGTCCGGCTCCTGGCGCTGCGTCGTATAGCGCGACTGGCCGGGCCGGCGCTTGTCGAGGTCGTGCTGGATCTCGGCCTCGCTCAGCGGGATCAACGGCGGGCAGCCATCGACGACGCAGCCGATCGCAGGCCCATGGCTCTCGCCGAAGGTGGTGACGCGGAAGAGATGGCCGAAGGTGTTGTGAGACATGAGCAGCCTGACGCGAATGACGCGTCAGGCTCTTAGCCGCATTTCGGCGCAGGCGGAACCCGCGGCCGGCACGCTCACTTCACGTCGACGATGAAGTCCCGGCTGGTCGTGGCGCGGCCGCCGCCATCATCTGTGATGTAATCGTATTTGATGGTGAAGCGATCCTGCCCGCGGAAACCCGCATTGGGCGCGTAGGTGGAGATCATCCGGTCGAGCATCGCGCCATCACAGGGATGCCCCTTCTGCTTGATCGGATATTTGCCGAGAACGGTTGTCACGCGACCATTCGCCGGCTGGCTTGAGACGGACGGCTCGGGCGGCACCCAGCTGGTGCAGGCGCGGTCCGCATACATGCCCTGCGCTGCCACGATCACCGGCGTATTCACCTTCGTCGCGAAGGTCGATGTGGAATTGCAGCCGCCCAGCAGGGCAGCCGCCGCCGCGAGCGCGGCAAGAAGCTTGGTCGTCATGGTATCCCCCAGCCCAAGATGGGCCGGGACAGCTAATGCACCCAGGGGTTGCAGAACAAGTGCATACTTAGTTCAGTGCTGCGCTGCTGCTGCAGGCACTGCCGGCGCGCCTTCCCAGCGCGTGTTCGCCGGAATGTTCTCGCCCTTCATGATCACCGTGAGCAGGCCGATCTGGGCGTAGTCGCCGACATGGGTGTCGTAGAGCACCGTCGCGCCGGCGCCGACGCAGACGCCCTTGCCGAGATGGACGCGGCCGACCTTCATCACCCGGTCCTCGTAGAGATGGGTCTGCAGGGCGGAATGGGCGTTGACGGTGCAGAAATCGCCGACCTTGATGCAGTCGAACTCGGTGATATCGGTGGAGTCCAGCCAGACGCCCTGGCCGTATTGCGCGCCGAACAGGCGCAGGAACCAGGGCAGGAACGGCGTCCCGCGCAGATAGTCGAACAGCACCTTGCCGCCGAGGCCCCAGTAGAGCACCGAGACCGCCTCGGTACGCATCGCCCAGAACGACCACATCGGCTTCATCACCGGCTTGTAGACGCCCATCAGCAGCCATTTCATCAGCGCGCAGATCAGCGCCTGGGTGATGGCGATGAGGACGGCGCAGCCCATGAAGGCGAGGGCCAGGCCCGTCCAGTCGCGGTCGAAGATCTTCTGCTGCAGCACGAGATCGACGGCGATGGTGCCGAAGGTTATGAACAGCATCGCCGGGAAGGATGTGTGCAGCGCCTCAAAGCCGGCGCGCGCCAGCTTCTTGCCCAGCGAGGGCTTGTAGGTCCAGTCGGCGCCGAGATCGACCTTCTGCCGCGTCGGCAGCTTGATCGGCGGCGAGCCAAACCAGGTATCGCCGGCGCTCATCAGTTCGTTCGCCGGCGGCTTCGACTTGATGCCGATCAGCACCCGGTCGGGGATGACGGCGCCGGGCGGGACGACCGCATCGTTTCCGACGAAGACCTGCTCGCCGGTGCGGGTCATGTCGAGGCGCATATAGCCGCGCCGCATGTCCTCGTCGCCAAAGATCACTTCGTCGGCGATGAAGTTGCCGGCGCCGATGCCGGTGATGTCATAGCGCCCCGACAGGTTGGTCGAGATCTCGGCGCCGCCACCGATGTGCGCGCCCATCATCCGGTACCAGAAGCGCATGTAGATCGTCGCGAACAGGGACGACAGCGTCTCCAGCGTCACCTCGGTCGCCAGTGCTACCGTCCATTTGCGGGCGTAGAAGCCCGAATGGATCGAATAGGTGCCCGACGAGACGCGCGGCAGGATCGCCCAGCGCAGCGCACAGATCAGGAAGACGGTGATGCTGATCAGGCCGATCGCCGTCGGCCAGGTCAGGAGCGGCAGGTACCAGAGATAGCTGATGTCGGACCAGGTCGAGACCCAATCGTCGATCTTGTCGAACAGCCAGAAGGCCGGGAAGATCGGCAGGAGGCTGATCGGCGGCAACGCGATCAGCATGACGATGTAGAACAGCGTCATCGCCGTTCGTCGCCGCCCGCTCGCCTGCGCCTGCTCCGGCAGGGCCTCGAGATCGACCACGCCGGTCTTGCGCGCCGGCGAGCCGTCCCAGATCTCGGCCGTGCCGATGGTCGCGCCCGGCGCGATCGCGGTCAGGTCGCCGATCTCGGCATGGTCGCCGACAGTGCAGCCATGGCCGAAGACGACCGAGGAGCCAGCATAGACGTCCTTGCCGATCGTGATCCGGCCGATGATCAGGTTAGCCCCGATCGCCTCGGCATTGGCGAAGGTGGTCTTCGAACCCAGCGTCGTGCCGTCGCCGAGCTCGACGAGATCGACCGCGCCTGCCTCGTAATCCGAGATGATGACGTCGCGCCCGACCTTGGCGCCGAGCAGGCGCCAGTAGAAGCGCATCACCGGCGTGCCCTGCAGCCATTTGATGTGCACGAGCCCGGCAACGCGCGAGGCGAACCACCAGCGGAAATAATAGACGCCCCAGAGCGGGTAGGTTCCGGGCCTTGTCCGGCCGAGCACCAGCCATTTCAGGCCGATCGCGATGAAGCCGGTGATGATGGTGATCGCGACATAGATGCCGAGCAGCGCGAAGACCTGCGCCATCGCCGACAATTCCTCGCCGGAGAGCAGCATGTAGCTGACGAAGATGCCGAGCCACTGCGCCGTCGACAGGCTGATGATGATCGGCAGAGCCACAGCTTGCGCCAGCCCGCAGAGAAAGCGGCGCAGCAGCGGTGGCGGCGTGAAGGAGAGATCCTCCTCGGCCCGCACGCCACGCGCATCGAGCAGTTCCGCCATCGCCCGCAAGGTGCGCGCGCCATAGACGTCCTGCAGGGTGATGCCGGCATAGGCCGGCGTCTCGCGCACGATCGAGATGAAGCGCGCCGCCAGCAGCGAATGGCCGCCGAGGTCGACGAAGAAATCCGCCTCCAGCGGCAGCGCCTGCGCGCCAAGCACGCGCTTGGCCGCATCGAGCAAAGCGGCCTCGATCTCGTTGCGCGGCGGTTCCTGCTCGCCACTCGCGGCCGGCGCCGTCAAGGGCGCGGCCTTCAGCATCTTGCGGTCGATCTTGCCGGAGACCATGCGCGGCAGCGAGCCGGTCGGCTCGAAATGCGCCGGGATCATGTAGGGCGGCAGCTTCTCGCGCAGCGAGGCGCGCAGCACCGTTCCCTCGATCTGCACGCCGGGCTCGCCAACCAGGAAGGCGACGAGCCGCTCAATGCCGTCATCGGTCCGCAGCACCACTGCCGCCTGGCTGATGCCGGCCTCGTCCGAGAGCGCCGCCTCGATCTCGCCGAGCTCGACGCGGAAGCCGCGGATCTTGACCTGGTCGTCGATGCGGCCGTGGAAGACGATGTTGCCGTCGCCATCGAGGCTGACGGCATCGCCGGAGCGGTAGAGGATCGGATCGTCCGAACCGCCGAACGGATTGGCGATGAACTTCTCGGCCGTGAGCTCGGGGCGCAGACGGTAGCCCTTGGCGACGCCCGGCCCGCCGATCAGCAACTCGCCCTGCTGGCCAACGCCGGTCAGCTGCATCGCTTCGTCGACGATATAGGCGGTGTAGTTCGGGATCGGCTTGCCGATGGTGACGGTCTCGCCCGGCTCGACCGGAGCGGCGGTTGCAACCACTGTCGCCTCGGTCGGCCCGTAGGTGTTGAAGATGCGCCGGCCGGGCTTGGACCATTTCTGCACGATCGAGGGCGGCAGCGCCTCGCCGCCGAGCAGGATCAGCGTCAGCGAGGGCACATCCGACGGCAGGATACCGAGCAGGGTCGGCACCGTGTCGATCACGGTGACGCCGGCCTCGGCGAGGATCGCCGGCAGCTTCTCGGCGTCGCCCATCATCTGCGGCGTCGCGACGAACAGGGTCGCGCCAACGAGATAGGGCGTCCAGATCTCCTCCATCGACAGGTCGAAGGCGACCGAGGCGCCTTGGAAGACTACGTCGTCCGGGCCCATGCCGTAGAGCGCGTTTCCGGAACGGAGGAAATGACAGATGTTGCGCTGGCTGATGACGATCGCCTTGGGCGTGCCGGTCGAGCCTGAGGTGTAGATCAGATAGGCGGGATGGTCCTGGGTCAGCCCCGGCGCCCGGGCCGGCAGTACCTGGCCGTCGCTCGCCTCGGCGAGCTGTTGCGGGCACCAGACCACGCGTTCCGTCGCTGCGGCCCGCGCCTTCCAATCGGTCTGTGTCACCAGGCCCTTGGCGCTGGCATCCTCGAGGCAGATGGCGATGCGCTCGACCGGCGCCTCGGCGTCGAAGGGCAGCCAGGCGGCGCCCGACAGCGTGATCGCGATCTGCGCCACCAGCAGGTCGATGCCGCGCGGCATCCACAGGCCGACCATGTCGCCCGGGCCGACGCCAGCAAGCGCAAGGCCGCGCGCCTGCGCCTGCGCCTCTGCCCAGACCTGCGCATAGCTCAGCCGGCGCTCGCCGGAAATCATCGCCATATGGTCGGGACGCGCGGACACGCTCGCCGCGAAAATCTCGGCGAGTACCTCGTCGCGCAGCAGCTCTGGCCGCTTCTCGCCCGCCAGCATCGCAAGCGCCGTTGCGCCCGAATCGGCAGTACCGGCCGAAACTGTGGTGATATCGTTCATCCTGCCCCGCCGCAGGTCCCGGCGATCGCGCCCGGACTGCACTTCACGCCGACCGGCCGTCTCCCCGTGACGACGCGCCCGCCAGTCCTACGACCGGACGCTCGCAGCCGCGCGAGCACTCACCAGCCGACCGTACCTTCGAAGATGTGGCTGAACCTCGCCTGAACGGCAAGCGCGAACACAGGATGCGGTTAAGCGTCGGCGTGCTTTTGCGCCCGACTGTCACATCCACGTCGCCTTGTCGCCTTCGACCACGAGGATCTTGCCCTGCCAGATCTCGACGCGGGCCGCATCCACTGTGCCGACCGCACCGATCAGGGCCAGCACCGCCCGCGCCACGCCGCCATGGCTGACCATCACCGTATCGGGCGCCAGCCCTTCGAGGACCGGCCGGATGCGCTCCGCAAGCATGCGATAGCTCTCGCCGCCCGGCGGCACGAAGCCCCATTTGTCGCGCTCGCGCGCCTGGGCGAGCTCGCGTTCGCTCTTGCGGACCTCACGCCAGGTGAAGCCTTCCCAGTCACCGAAGGTCAGTTCGCGCAGACGTTCGTCGATGCGGAATCCGTCTGGTGGCAGATCGAGCTCGCGGCGCAGGATCGTCATCGTCTCGCGCGCCCGCTCCATCGGCGAGCAGAGATAGTCGACGGTAGCGTAATCGGGGGTCAGCGCCTTGAGCCGGCGCGCCGCCTCCTCGGCCTGCATGCGACCGAGCCCGTTGAGCGGAATGTCCTTCCCGCCCTGCAATCGGCCCTCGCGATTCCAGTCGGTTTCGCCGTGGCGAACGAGGAAGAGGCGACCAGGAATCGTCAAGGCATCCATGCCCCGCCTCTTGCACGCTGAGGATCGCCACGTCAAAGCGGCTAAAGCGCCGCAGGGGCCGGTCTCGCGGCCTCGTGAGCTTTGTAGTGGCCGCGCACCGAAGCCCTGTGTAAGAGGCAGGCTCTCGCATCGCTCGATCGCCGCATGAACGCCACGCTCACACTGCCGGACGGCCGCAGGCTTAGCCTCGGCGCCAGGCCCCTGCTGATGGGCGTGGTCAACGTCACCCCGGATTCCTTTTCCGATGGCGGCCTCTTCGCCAACCCTGCGGTCGCGATCGCACATGGACTAAAGCTGGCGCAGCAGGGCGCCGATATCGTCGATGTCGGCGGTGAATCGACAAGGCCCGACCACATCCGCCTCGAGGCGCAAAGTGAGCTCGCCCGGGTCATGCCGGTGATCATCGGCATCGCCGCCAAGAGCGATATTCCGATCTCGATCGACACCTACAAGGCCGAGGTGGCCGAAGCGGCGTTGAAGGCCGGCGCTTCGATCGTCAACGATGTCTGGGGCGCGCAGCGCGATCCCGCCATCGCCGGCATCGCGGCCCGCCATGGCGCGCCGATCATCCTGATGCACAACCGCGAGGAGGTCGATCCCGGGCTCGACATCCTCGCCGACGTGATGCGCTTCCTCGAACGCTCGATCGCGATCGCCATTGAAGCCGGCGTGCCGCGCGGCCAGATCGTCGTCGACCCCGGTATCGGCCGTTTCGGCAAGACCGCCGAGCAATCGCTGCTGCTGATGAAAGAGCTCGGCCGTCTCGCCGAGCTTGGCTGCCCGGTCCTGCTCGGCGCCTCGCGCAAATCGGTGCTCGGCCATGTCATCGGCAAGGCTGTGCCGGCGCAGCGCGTCGCCGCCAGCATCGCCGCGCATCTCTACGGCGTCACGCAAGGCGCCGCCATCATCCGCGCCCATGACGTCGACGAGCATGTCGACGCGCTGAAGATCTGGGCAGCGATCGGAGAAGCACGATGAGCGCGACGGGGCAGATCTTCATCGAGGCGCTCGACCTCTACGCCTATCACGGGCATTTCGCCGAGGAGGGCCGGCTCGGCCAGCGTTTCTCGATGGACCTCGTCCTGGATTGCGACCTGCGCGCTTCCTCGCTCAGCGACAGCCTTGCCGACACGGTCGACTATGGCGAGGTCGTCGCGCTGGTCACGCGCACCTTTTCGGGGAAGCGTTTCAAGCTGCTCGAGGCGGCAGCGCGGGCGCTCGCGGACGCCATCCTGGCGGGATACCCCGCCGTGACCAAGGTCGCGGTCACCTTGCGCAAGCCGGCCCCGCCGATCCCCGGACGGATGGAATCGGTCGGGATCAAGCTGGATTTCACGCGTGAGGGTTGAGGCGACGCTCGGCCTGGGTGGAAACCTCGGCGACCCGGTTGCAGCCTTCGCGGCGGCACTGGCGCGACTGCGCGCGCACGCCGGCGTCGAGCTGAAAACCGCTTCCTCGGTCTGGCGCACGGCGCCCTGGGGCAAGCTCGACCAGCCGGAATTCCGCAACATGGCGGTGCTGATCGAGACCACGCTATCGGCCGACGATCTGCTCGCACTCTGCCTGTCGATCGAGCGCGAGAGCGGCCGCGAGCGGCGCGAGCGCTGGGGGCCCCGCACGCTCGACATCGACATCCTGACCTATGGCGGGCAGACGATCGAGCGACCCGGCTTGCAAGTTCCGCATCCACGCATCGCCGAGCGCGCCTTCGTGCTGGCGCCGCTGGCCGAGGTCGCGCCGATGATCACGATCGGGGAGCACAGCATAGCGACGCTGCTGGCGGCGATTGCGAGCCAGGACGTCAGCCGTGACGCTGACGGAAGCCAGCGCCTGAAGGATATGTTGGCAGCTCAGCCGAGCTGAGACTCACTCGCCCTTGTCGAGCGTGATATCCGGCGCGGTCGGCACCTTCATGCCGACGACATGGTAGCCGGCATCGACATGCATGATCTCGCCGGTGATGCCGCGCGACATGTCGGAGACCAGGAAGACCGCAGTCTCGCCGACCTCCTCGATGGTGACGGTGCGGCGCAATGGCGAGTTGTACTCGTTCCACTTCAGGATGTAGCGGAAATCGCCGATGCCCGAGGCCGCTAGCGTCTTGATCGGCCCGGCGGAGATCGCATTGACACGAATCTTCTGGGGTCCGAGATCGGCGGCGAGATACTGCACGCTCGACTCCAGCGCGGCCTTGGCGACGCCCATGACGTTATAGTGCGGCATCCACTTCTCGGCGCCGTAATAGGTCAGTGTCAGCAGCGAGCCGCCATCCAGCATCAGCTTCTCGGCACGCTGGGTGATCGCCGTGAAGGAATAGCAGGAGATCAGCAGCGACTTCGAGAAGTTCGCCTCGGTCGTGTCGACATAGCGGCCGGTGAGCTCGTCCTTGTCGGAGAAGGCGATGCAATGGACGACGAAGTCGAGCTTGCCCCAGAGCTTCTCGATCTCGGCGAAGACCGCGTCGATCGTCGCACCATCAGTGACGTCGCAATGGCCGACGACATGGCCGCCGAGCTGCTTCGCCAGCGGCTCGACCCGCTTCTTCAGCGCATCGCCTTGATAGGTGAAGGCGAGTTCGGCGCCGGCATCCGCGGCCGCCTTGGCGATGCCCCAAGCGATCGAGCGATTGTTGGCGACACCCATGACGAGACCGCGCTTGCCCCGGAGCAGATTGGCGGTCGGGGCGGCGCTGCTGGATTCAGGCATCTGGGACCTTCGAACTGGACGAACCGGCGAGTAGAACGGGTCGTCTCATAACCGAGGCGGTCGAAGGGTGGAAGCGTCCTTTGCCGAATTCCTGTTCAGCCGGCCCGTGCTTTCATCAGCGCGGTCAGCTCGGCGTCTTCGGCCGGCATCTCGATGTCGATCGAAACGAACAGATCGCCATGCTCGCCCTTCTTGGCACCGGGTAGCCCCTTGCCACGCAGCCGGAACTGACGCGCCGTGCCGGTCAGCGGCGGCACGTTCATCTCGACCGCGCCCCCGAGTGTCGGCACATGGATCGGCCCGCCCAGCACCGCCGTCGCCAGCGGGACCGCAACGCGCGCACGCAGATTGCTGCCGTCGACAGTGAAGCGCGGATCGGGCCGGACCTTGATCGTCATCAGCACGTCGCCGGTCTCGCCGGTGAGCGGATGTGTCTGGCCGAGGCCGCGCAGGCGCATGATCTTGCCGTCGGCGACGCCTTCCGGGATCGTCACCTCGACCTCGCGCCCGCCGGGCAGCTTCACCCGGCGCATCGCACCATTGACCGCTTCGGCCAGGTTGACCTCGAGCGTGAAACTCTGTTCCGGCGGCTTCTGCGGCTGGCTCGCCCGGCCGCGCCCGCCGCGCCTGGCGGCATCGCCGAAGAGCGAACCGAAGATGTCGGCTGGGTCGAATCCCTGGTCGGCGCCGCCGCGGCCGGAGGACGCCCCGCCGCCATCGAAGTTGAACTCGAAGCCGCCATGATGGGCGCCCCGACGCCCGGCGCCCATGCCTTCGAAACCGGAGAAGCGCGGCTTGCCCTCAGCGTCGATCTCGCCGCGGTCGAACTGCTTGCGCTTGTCCGTGTCGCCGAGGACTTCATAGGCGGTGTTCAGCTCGGAGAAGCGCTCCTGCGCCTTCGGGTCGCCCTGGTTGCGGTCGGGATGCAGGTCCTTGGCGCGGCGGCGATACGCCTTCTTGATTTCGGCCTCATCAGCCGATTTCGCCACGCCCAGAACCTGATACGGATCACGCATTCAAAAACACCCCCGGAGGCTTCGTATCCCGGCGTACCGGAACCGCCTCCTACATGGGAAGACTGTGGCGTCTTGGCAACAGGCTCAGGCCGTGCCTTTCCAGGTCTTGGCATCCTTGACCGCCCATTCGCCGCCGGACGGCCGGCAGGCGGTGCCCTGCAATTTCACCGGACCGGTCTGCAGGCTCATCGACGCCAGGAAGGCACGGCAAATCTCGTCCGCTTTCAGGAACGGTCCGCCGACCGGAGTGAATATACCCTTCATGCCGCTCTGGGCGTTGTCCCAGGAAACCGGCGCGCCATTGCCTTGTGGGTCGAGCGCCAGCGCCATCGCGCCTTCAGCCCGACGCCAGTCTTCGGGTCCGAGATCGGGCGCAAGATTGGCGAGCGGGCTCTTGCCCTCGCTGGCGCGAGCCGGCAACACCGAGGCCGTGGTCATCGCGACCTCGTCCTCGGCCTTGCTCGACAGACCCATGATCGGGAAGGAAATCGAGCAGCCGGCCGCAACCAGCCCGAACAGCAACACACCGGCGAGCGATGTCCCGCGCGCAAGGGGACTGCGCTCACGCGGCCTCTGGCTCCGCTGCTCGCGGGGCTTATATATGTCTGCCAACTCAAACCGCATTACGGATCGCGCTCGCCCAACGCTTCCTAAAAACCTTCGAGGATTAAGCACGTGAATGCGTTAACGAGCGGTGACTTCACCGAGGCCGGCGAGCCCTTCGCCCTGTTCGAGAGCTGGCTGGAGGAGGCCAAGGCCTCCGAGCCGAACGACCCGAACGGCATGGCGCTCTCGACGGTCGACGCCGACGGCCTGCCCAATGTCCGCATGGTCCTGCTCAACGGCCGCAGCCCTGACGGCTTCGTCTTCTACACCAACACGCAAAGCCAAAAGGGCGAGGAACTCGCCGGCCAGCCCAAGGCGGCTGCGCTGTTCCACTGGAAGAGCCTGCGCCGGCAGATCCGGATCCGCGGCCCGGTCAGCCGCGTCAGCGATGCCGAGGCTGATGCCTATTTCCAGTCGCGCCCGCGCGACAGCCGCATCGGCGCCTGGGCCTCGCAGCAATCACGGCCGCTCGAAAGCAGGTTCGCTCTGGAAAAAGCGGTCGCGAGCTATGCGCTGAAATTCGGCGTCGGCGAGGTGCCGCGCCCGCCGCACTGGACCGGTTTCCGCATCGTCCCGCTGTATATCGAGTTCTGGCGCGACGGCGCCTTCCGTCTGCACGACCGCGTCGTCTTCCGCCGCGCCGCCCCCGGCGACGACTGGACGAAGACCCGGCTCTACCCCTGAGGAAAGTCACAAACACATGGCCATGCCGACATTCGACTTTCCGAAGACGGAGCCGGGCAAGCGCCCGGTCATGCTGCTGACCGGTGCCAGCCGTGGCATCGGCCACGCCACGGTGATGCAGTTCGCCATGGCTGGCTGGCGCATCCTGTCCTGCTCGCGCCAGGCCTTCTCCGACAAATGCCCCTGGCCGTCGGGCGCCGACGACCATGTCCAGATCGACCTTGGCGACCCTGAGGACACGATGCGCGGCATCGCCGAGATCAAGAAGCGCCTCGCCGCTGAGGGTGGCAAGCTCAATGCGCTGGTCAACAATGCCGGCATCTCGCCGAAGGGGCCGAAGGGCGGCCGGCTCGGCGCCGCGACGACCTCGTTCAACGACTGGCACCAGGTCTTCCAGGTCAACTTCTTCGCGCCGATCATGCTGGCGCGCGGCCTGCTCGACGAACTGACTGCCGCCAAGGGCGCGATCGTCAACGTCACCTCGATCGCCGGTTCGCGCGTCCATCCCTTCGCCGGTGCCGCCTATGCGACCTCGAAGGCTGCGCTCGCCAGCCTGACCCGCGAGATGGCCGCCGATTTCGGGCCGCTCGGCATCCGGGTGAACTCGATCTCGCCCGGCGAGATCGACACCGCCATCCTCTCGCCCGGCACCGAGAAAATCGTCGCGACCTTGCCGCTCGGGCGGCTCGGCAAGACCGAGGAAGTGGCGAAGGCGATCCATTTCCTCTGCACGGATGCCTCGTCCTATGTCACCGGCGCCGAGCTCCACATCAATGGCGGGCAGCACGTGTGAGTGACGAGAGCGGCGGGCACGATGGCGGGCAGGTCATCCGCTTCCCCAACCCTGCCCGCGCGGCAGCACGCCCGGTGCTTGCTGCCTCGATCGCCGTCTTCCGTGACGGCAAGGTCCTGCTGGCGACACGAACGAAGCCGCCGGCCGACCAGCTCTGGTCGCTGCCCGGCGGCAAGGTCGAGGCCGGCGAGAGCCTGGAGGAAGCGGCGCTGCGCGAGCTCGAGGAAGAGGTCGGTGTCACCGCCCGCATCCTCGGCTTCAACCGCCATGTCGAGATCGTCGGCCGCGATCCCAAGGGTGTCGTCACCCATCATTTCGTCATCGCGTCCTATGTCGGGCAGTGGCTGTCCGGCGAGCCCCAGCCAGGACCGGAAGCTGGCGCGGTGATGTGGGCTGACCCGCTGAAACTGGGCGGCCTGCCGACGACGCGCGAACTCGGCGACGTGCTGCGTCGCGCCGCTGCCATTGTCACGCGTGACGCTGGTGCATGACGAAGCGCGCGCTCGCAGCCCTGTTTCTGGCCGTGC
Source organism: Bosea sp. Tri-49 (assembly GCF_003952665.1). Classification (NCBI taxonomy): domain Bacteria; kingdom Pseudomonadati; phylum Pseudomonadota; class Alphaproteobacteria; order Hyphomicrobiales; family Alloboseaceae; genus Allobosea; species Allobosea sp. Tri-49. The sequence goes on along the minus strand of NZ_CP017946.1, from coordinate 5,145,676 downwards.
TCGCCGCGAGCCCCGAGGCGCTGCTGGCGCAGGCGCGGCGGCCGGCCCAGCCGCAGCAGCGGCCCGCCGAGCCGCCTCCGCCGGAGCCCGAATCACCGCCGCCGCCCTATGAACCGCAATTGCTGAAGCTCGCCGAGATCATCGGCTCGCTCGCCTATCTGCGCACGCTCTGCGAGGCTCGCGAGGCGCAGGACTGGCGCGAGCGCATGGCCGCGCTGCTCGAATCGGAAGGGCGCAGCCCGCAACGACGCGAGCGGCTGGCGAGCGCCTATAATCGCGGCTACCGCGCCTATTCGGCGACGCATCGCACCTGCAGCGACGGCAGTCAGGAAGCCTCGGCCCGCCTCGCCGTAGAGGGTGAAAAGCTGGCCAAGGCGCTCGCCAGCCGCTTCGGTGGCTAGTTTCGGGACGGGCCTGCGCCATTCTTAGGCAGAATTGTCCCCCACGAATTAACCTTTCTTAAAGACCGTGATGGCGCCCGCCGGCTATGAACCGTATCCTCAGCCTGCAAATCACTGGAGCGGTCGTGGGCTCGCACCCATCCGCTCCGTCCGACGGGCTACTTTCGACGCCGGGTTCCGACGCCTTCATGTCCGCTCTTTCAGACGACCTGCCACTCGATCCGACCCTCGCCGAGGACGTCAAGGACGCCCGCCACGTCGCCTATAGCTATGTCGAGGACGCCTTCGCCGAGGCGCGTCAGGACGGGCTCGATTCCGACGCGCTCGCTCATGCCGCCCTGTTCGCGGCGATGCGCACGCTGGTCGAGACCTATGGCGAGGAGGCGACAGCCGTCTTCGCCGAGGCTCTGCCCGAGAAAATCCGCAACGGTAGCTTCACCATCGGCACGCGCCACTGATCACTCGGCCGCGACCGGGAGCCCGCCGCGCCCGGAATGGGCGAGCCCCCATAGCGCCAGAGTATGCGCGGCGTCGTTGAGCGCCGCCCCGGCCGGCGTCAGCGAATACTCGACCCGCAGCACTGCCTCCTCGAATACCTCGCGCCTGACGACGCCGTCGCCCTCCATCTCGCGCAATTGCTCGTAGAGCACCTTCTCGCTGATCCCCGGCAGGCGCCGGCGCAATTCGCCGAAGCGCAGCGCCCGTTCGTGCAGTTCCCACAGGATCGCCGACTTCCAGCGACCGCCGATCACCGATAACGCCTGGCCGAGACCGCATTCGTCCGGCAGATTGACCCTGACTGGCATAGCCTTCTCCGACCGACCACTTACTTTCATGTAAGTAATTGAAATAAAAAATAAAACTGCAATTTCTCCTGCAGACACAGCCGGCATGGGTCGGCTTTGGTCAACACAGAAATGCGCGACACCGCACGATCGAAGCCGTGGCTTCTATCGCAGCCGTGCTCGCGCCTTGTCAGGAGAGCAATCGATGAGTGCCACTGTTTCCGTCATCGGCCTCGGCCGCATGGGCTCAGCCCTTGCCCAGGCCTTTTTGAAGGCCGGCATCCCCACCCATGTCTGGAACCGCTCGCCCGAAAAAGCGGCGGCGCTCGCCGACCAGGGCGCCCAGATCGCGTCATCGGTCTCTGCCGCCGCCGCGGCAGCCGACATCGTCGTCGTCTGCGTCAGCACCTATGCCGATTCGGACAGGCTGTTTCGGGTGCCGGAGACTGCGACCGCCCTGCGCGGCAAGCTGATCGTCCAGGTCTCGTCCGGCTCGCCGAACCAGGCGCGCGAGCAGGCGAAATGGGCGGCCGACAACGGCACGAAGTATCTCGACGGTGCGATCATGGCGACACCGAACTTCATCGGCGAGCCCGGCGGCACCATCCTCTACTCCGGGCCTCGGACCCTGTTCGAGGCGAACCGGCTCATCCTCCTGGCGCTCGGCGGCAATCCGCAATTCGTCGGCGAGGATGTCGGCCACGCCTCGGCGCTCGACCTCTCCCTGCTCGGACAGATGTGGGGCGTGCTCTTCGGCCAGTCCCAGGCGGCGGCGATCTGCGAAGCCGAGGGTATCGCGCTCGACCTGTTCGAAGAGCATCGCCAAGCCTTCCTGCCCGTGGTCGAGGGCGCAGTGGTCGACCTGGTCACCCGCATCCGCGACCGCCGCTTTGCTGCAGACGCGGGGACGCTCGCCTCGCTCGATGTCCACTACGGCGCCTTTGGGCTGCTCCTGCAGCTCTGCGCCGAACGCGGCCTGCACGATCTCGTCCCCAAGGCACAGGACAGCCTGTTCCGCAAGGCGATCGATGCCGGCCACCGTCAGGACGATTTCGCCGCCATCGCGCAGTTCATGCGCTGAAGAACGGCCCGCTAGGCGGCTGCACTCGGTTTCAGCCGGCCGCCTTTCGCGCGGTCTGCGCCCGGCTGAGCAGCAGGTCACGCTCGCGCCGGTTCCGGGTCATCTCGGCGGCGCGGGTGAACTCGGCTTCCGCCTCGCCATGGCGGCCGAGCTTGAGCAGGAAGTCGGCGCGCACGCTCGGCAGCAGATGATAGTTCTTCAGCGCTGGAGCCCCAGTGAGCGCGTCGACCAGCGCAAGCCCTGCCGCCGGCCCGTCCGCCATCGAGACCGCAACGGCACGGTTGAGCTCGATCACCGGCGAGGGCGTCAGCGCTCCCAAGGCGCCGTAGAGCGCCGCGATCCGGCGCCAGTCGGTCTCCTCGGCGGTGTGGGCGCGGGCATGGCAGGCCGCGAGCTCGGCCTGCAGGACGTAAGAGCTGGGTGCAGTGGAAAGCCTGCGCGCCGTCTCCAGCGCCTTGAGGCCGTGATTGATCAGCAGCCGATCCCAGCGCGCCCGGTTCTGGTCGAGCAGCAACACTGGTTCGCCATCCGGCCCGATCCGGGCGCGCAGGCGCGAGGCCTGCAATTCCATCAGCGCGACGAGGCCGTGCACCTCCTGCTCCTGCGGTGCGAGGCCGGCGAGGATGCGCCCGAGCCGCATCGCTTCCTGGCACAAAGCCGGGCGCACCCAATCCTCGCCGGCGGTCGCGGCATAGCCCTCGTTGAAGATCAGGTAGACCACCTCCAGCACCGAGGCGAGACGTTCGCCGAGCTCGGGGCCGTGCGGCACCTCATAGGGCACCTTGGCCTCGGCCAGCGCCTTCTTCGCCCTGACCAGGCGCTGGGCCATGGTCGGCTCGGGCACCAGGAAGGCGCGCGCGATCTCCTCGGTGGTGAGGCCCCCGATCAATCGCAGCGTCAGCGCCAATCGCGCCTCGACCGCGAGCACCGGATGGCAGGCGGTGAAGATCAGGCGCAGCAGGTCGTCGCCGAGTTCGTCGTCGAGCGCCTCCTCGATTTCGGCGATCGGATCGGCCTCCTCGTCGAGATCGCGGCCGATCTCCTCATGCTTGCGCTGCAGCATCTTGGCGCGCCTGAGGCCGTCGAGCGCGCGGTGCTTGGCGGCCTGCATCAGCCAGGCGCCTGGATTGCGCGGCACGCCCTCGCCCGGCCATTGCTGGAGCGCGGCGACGAGCGCGTCCTGCGCCAGCTCCTCGGCCCGGCCGACGTCGCGGGTGACGCGGGCGAGGCCCGCGATCAACCTCGGGGCCTCGATCCGAAAGACCGTCTCGATCGCGCGGTGTGCATCGCTTGCCGTCATCGGCTGCGATACACACCATCAGCGATCGACGCTGGCAAGCGGCTCAGCCGATCTCGCTCTTGAGGCGATCCCAGGTTGCCGCGGCCTCGGGCGAGACCATCTCGCCGAAATCGGCGATGTCGACGACCGGGCGGATCTCGATCTCGGACGGGCCGGGCATCGGATTGGGGCAGCGCTTGACCCAGTCGATCGCCTCGTCGAGCGACTTGCACTCCCAGAGCCAATAGCCCGCGACGAGTTCCTTGGTCTCGGCGAACGGCCCGTCGACGACAGCGCGCCTCTCGCCGTCGAACTGGACGCGCGCGCCCTTCGCGCTCGGCTGCAGGCCATCGCCGCCCTTCATAATGCCGGCTTTCACCAGCTCCTCGTTATAGGCCATCATCGCATCGACCAGTTCCCGGGTCGGCGGTGCGCCGGCTTCGCTGTCCTTGGTCGCCTTGACCAGCACCATGAAACGCATCGGTTTTCTCCGTTGTCTGGAGCGGTGCAGGTCCTCGCCTGCCACCCTCCGGGTTGAATGGGGTTTGAAGCCTTCGTTCGATCAGCCGGCGAGCTTCGCCGACTCGGCGCGCAGCCGTTCTTCCTGCTCGCGCAGCTCGGGCGTCAGTGCCTCGCCGAAATCCTCCATCTCGAAGATGGGGCGCAGCTCGATCTCGGTGCCGCCGTCGAAGGGCGCGCGCTTCAGCCATTCGACCGCCTCGTCGAAGGAGCGGACCTGCCAGATCCAGAAGCCGGCGAGCAATTCCTTGCTCTCGGCAAAGGGGCCGTCGAGAACCGTCCGCTGCGAACCGGAGAAGCGCATGCGCAGCCCCTTCGAGCTCGGATGGAGCCCGTCCATCGCCAGCATCACTCCGGCCTTCGCCAGCTCCTCGTTATAGGCGCCCATCCTGGTGAGCATGTCTTCGCTCGGCATCGCGCCGGCTTCGCTGTCCTTGCTGGCCTTGACCAGAACCATGACACGCATCGGTCTTCTCCGTTTGACCGGAGCGGTGGAGGGTTCGCCTCGCACCGTCCGGGTTGAATGGAATGCGAAACCTTCGCCCGATCAGCCGGTGCGCTTCGCCGTCTCCGCACGCAGGCGCTCTTCCTGCTCGCGCAGCTCCGGCGTCAGCGCCTCGCCGAAATCCTCCATCTCGAAGATCGGGCGCATCTCGATCTCGGTGCCGCCATCGAAGGGCGCGCGCTTCAGCCATTCGACCGCCTCGTCGAAGGAGCGGACCTGCCAGATCCAGAAGCCGGCCAGCAGTTCCTTGGTCTCGGCGAAGGGGCCGTCGATGATCGTCCGCTGCGAGCCCGAGAAACGCATGCGCAGCCCCTTCGAGCTCGGATGGAGCCCGTCGCCCGCCAGCATCACGCCGGCCTTCACCAGCTCCTCGTTATAGGCGCCCATCTGGGTGAGCAGGCCTTCGCTCGGCATCACGCCGGCTTCGCTATCCTTGTCGGCCTTGACCAGAACCATCACGCGCATCGGTCTTCTCCTGTCTGTCGGGGTTAGGTTTTGCTTCGGTATGGGGCGGGAGAATTCCCGCCCTCTGTGATCACGTCGAACGAGGAACGCCCCGATCGACAGGCTCTGAAAAAAATTCAGCCCTTGGCCGCATTTTTTTCGCGGCGGGCGATTTCGGCAGCGCTCGGCTCGGCAAATTCGAACGAGCCGGTCGTGACCTCGCCCTCGCGGCGATAGGTCGCCATGAGCACGCCGGTGCTCGAGGCGCTGCTCTCGACGAGCTTGAACCCGGCCGGCATGGCGCCCGAGCCGAACAGGCGCTTGCCCTTGCCGAGCACGACCGGGAAGGTCAGCAGCGTGATCTCGTCGACCAGGTCCTTGGCCAACAGCGCCTGGATCAATTCGCTCGAGCCCTGCAGCAGGAGCTTGGGCCCGTCCTGCCGCTTCAGCGCCGCGACTTCCGCAGCGGGATCGCCACGCAGCGCGACGGTGTTCTGCCAGGTCAGCGTCTGCGGCTCGGAGGTCGCGACATATTTGGTGATCGCATTGAACTTGACCGCGATCGGATCGTCGCCGGCATAGGGCCAGTGCGCCGCGAAGATGTCGTAGGTCCGGCGGCCAAGCAGCAGGTCGAACTTGTCGGTCAGGACCTTGTCCATGACCTGGCCCATCGCATCGTCCCAGTGGTGGAAGGTCCAGCCGCCATGGCTGAAGCCGCCCTGCGGATCCTCCTGCGGGCCGCCCGGCGCCTGCATGACGCCGTCGAGGGACACGAAGGTGGCGGCAACGACTTGTCTCATCTGTTGTCTCCCGAACTCGCGGGAGATCGTCCCGCATCGCTTCTCCGAAGCTCGGGCGGGCGCCGCAATGACCTGCGACCTCCGCTGCTTCTTGCTGACACGTCGAACGGCAAATCGCCGGATCGACAGCCTCGCGAAAAAAAATCTGCGATCGGCTCCTGGCGGAGGACGGCACCCGAATCCTGGCTCGCTCGCCGCACCGGTTGAGCCCCGGGGCGAAGCACCCTAACTATCGGGGCGAACGGCGCCCGCGCCGAAACAGCGATCGCTGAAAGAGCTCAGCCATGCCGGCAACCAGACTGGTCGACCGCGGCGTCATCCGCGTCAGCGGCGACGACGCCCGCGATTTCCTCGAGAATATCGTCACCAACGCGATGGAGACCGTCACAGCCGAACGCGCCGGCTATGGCGGGCTGCTGACACCGCAAGGCAAGATCATCGGCGATTTTCTGGTCGTCGCGGTCCCGGACGCCGAGGGCGGCGGCTTCCTGCTCGACACGCCACTGCTCCAGACCGCCGACCTGATGAAGAAGCTGAAGCTCTACAAGCTGCGCGCCAAGGTCACGCTCGACGATCTCAGCGAGAGCGCCGCCGTGATCGCCACGACCGATGGCGGCAAGCTGCCGGCCGATGCCGGGCTGGTCTATGCCGATCCGCGCGTCCCTGAGCTCGGCGAGCGCGCCATCGTCGACCTCGATGGCGCCGACGAGCTCGTCGATACCTCGATGGACGACTACCACACCCATCGCATCGGCCTCGGCATCCCCGATGGCGGCCGCGACTTCATCTATGGCGACGCCTTCCCGCACGAGGCGCTGTTCGACCAACTCGGCGGCGTCTCCTTCCGGAAGGGCTGCTATATCGGCCAGGAGGTGGTCTCGCGCATGCAGCACCGCGGCACCGCGCGTTCGCGCGTCGTGCCGATCGTCTTCAGCGAGGGCTTGAACCCGGAAGACGGCGTCGAGGCAAGTGCCGGTGGCAAGCTGATCGGCCGCGTCGGCTCCTGTGCGGGTGGCCGCGGCCTTGCCCTGCTCCGGCTCGACCGCGTGGCGGACGCGCTCGCCGCTGGCCACAGGCTCGATGCCGGCGGTCTCGTTTTCACGCTGGCGAGCAAGCCGTCCTTCATCCGCTTTCCCTATCCCGGCGAGCCAGAATTCGGAGCGGCAGCATGAGCGGGCGCGAGGCGGTCGAGGGCCCCGACGGCAAATATCGTTGCACCTGGCCGGGGAGCGATCCGCTCTATCTCGCCTATCACGACACCGAATGGGGTGTGCCGGAATATGACTCCCGCACACTCTGGGAAAAGCTGATGCTCGACGGCTTCCAGGCCGGCCTGTCCTGGATCACCATTCTGAGGAAGCGCGACGCCTTCCGCGCCGGCTTCGCCGGCTTCGAGCCTGAAGCCGTCGCCCGCTTCGGCGAGGCCGATGTCCAGCGCCTCCTCGCCGACGCCGGCATCGTCCGCCACCGCGGCAAGATCGAAGGCACGATCCGCAATGCGCAGGCCTATCTCAGGTTGAGCGAGCAGGGGCCGTTCACCGATTTCCTCTGGAAGCATCTCGACGGGCGCGTGATCCAGAACGCCTTCCGAACCCATGAGGATGTGCCGGCCGAGACCGCCGTGTCGAAGGCGATCTCGAAGGAGCTCAAGGCCGCCGGCTTCACCTTCTGCGGCCCGACCATCGTCTACGCGGTGATGCAGGCCTGCGGCATGGTCAACGATCACCTCACCGGCTGCTTCCGGCGAGAGGAATGCGCGGCGCTCGCCCGCGACACGCGCCCCGCCGCCTGATGGCGAAGCTGCCTGTCCCGCCGCGCGCCTGGCAGCGCATGCTCTCGGGCCGGCGGCTCGATCTGCTCGATCCCTCGCCGCTCGATGTCGAGATCGAGGACATCGCCCATGGCCTCGCCCGCGTCGCGCGCTGGAACGGCCAGACGCGCGGCGCCCATTCCTTCTCGGTGGCGCAGCACAGCCTCCTGGTCGAGGCGATCGCCGGCCATCTCAATCCGGACTGGCCGCGCGAATGGCGGCTGATGGGGCTGCTGCACGACGCGCCGGAATACGTCATCGGCGACATGATCTCGCCGTTCAAGGCGGTGATGGGCGACGCCTACAAGGGCGTCGAACTGCGCCTCTTGGGCGCGATCCATCTGCGCTTTGGCTTGCCGGCCGCAACGCCGGCCGTGGTGAAGCGCAAGACCAAGGATGCCGACAAGATCTCGGCTTTCCTCGAGGCAACCGAGCTCGCCGGCTTCGAGCGCGAGGAAGCGCTGCGCTTCTTCGGTCGACCTCAGGCCCTGCCGCGCGAGGTCTTGGCGCTGCTCGAACCGCAGGCGACGGAGCAGGCGCAGGCGGCGTTCCTGAAGCGGTTCGGCGAGTTGACAGGATAGGGCGCGGGATCCCCTCTCCTGGAAGGAGAGGGGGTAGGGGTGAGGTGTTCGGACTGGAAACGTTGGCCTGAACCCAACCGCGCGGTCAGGTTTCGCGGAACTGGTCGCAGGGCCTACACCTCACCCTGCCCTCTCCTTCCAGGAGAGGGTTCCCCGCGATCCTGTCGCCAACTGGTCCGAGCAGCCCGCCTCAATAACAGGACACGAATTCCCGGTAGACCCAGCCCACCACATGGTTGCGGCCGCGCGGGCTGATCAGCGCCCAGGGCCGGCCACGCTCGTCGAACGAGGTGTTCATCACCCTGATGCCGGCGCCGTTGCTGACACGGCCGATGATCTCGCCGTTGGGCGTCTCGCGGATATTGAGCGGCGTGCCGGTCGGGTCTGTGACGGCGCAGCGGCTCTGGGCGAAGGCTGGTGCAGCAAATAGGCAAGTCGCAAGCGCAGCGGTGGAAAGGCCGAGGCGGGCGGCGGTCATGAACAAATCCCCCTGATCGTCAACCGGCACGCCCCGCGCCGTGACACGCCTGTGCAATGGCGTATTCAGGGCTGCTTTCGCTGTAAAACGGCATTGTTTCTATTTTGGATCAGATCATCTGACACTCTCTGCTATTCACGACAAAATCGGATAGCTGCATACTGCGTTCACCTGATCGTAGCCCTAGAGAGACAAGTGCCATGACCGCCCCAACCAGTCTCACCCTTCCCGCCGGCGTCGTCGTCAAGGGTGCGCTCGCCGAGCGCTATGACGAGGTTCTGAGCCATGACGCGCTCGCCTTCGTCGCCGGGCTGCAGCGCCGCTTCAACGAGACCCGCAAGCGCCTGCTTGCCGTGCGCAAGGAGCGCCAGAAGCGCTTCGATGCCGGCGAGACCCCGGATTTCCTGCCTGAGACCCGGCACATCCGCGAGGGCGACTGGAAGGTCGCAGCCATCCCGGCCGATCTGCAGGACCGCCGTGTCGAGATCACCGGCCCGGTCGATCGCAAGATGATCGTCAACGCGCTGAACTCCGGCGCCAAGGTCTTCATGGCCGATTTCGAGGACGCCTCCTCGCCGGTCTGGGCCAATATGGTCGAGGGTCAGATCAACCTGAAAGACCGTTGGGCCGGCCGGATCGACTTCACCGACGCGACCTCGGGCAAGGCCTACAAGCTCAAGGACAAGCCGGCCGTCCTGATCGTCCGCCCGCGCGGCTGGCATCTGCCGGAGCGGCATATCGAGATCGACGGCGAGATCGCCTCGGGCGCGCTGGTCGATTTCGGCCTTTACGTCTTCCACAACGCCAAGGCGGCGCTGGCGCAGGGCTCGGGCCCCTATTTCTACCTGCCCAAGCTCGAGAGCCATCTCGAGGCGCGTCTCTGGAACGACGTCTTCGTCGCCGCCCAGACCGCGCTCGGCCTGAAAACCGGCACGATCAAGGCGACCGTGCTGATCGAGACGCTGCCGGCCGCCTTCGAGATGGACGAGATCCTCTACGAACTGCGCGAGCACATGGCCGGCCTCAATTGCGGCCGCTGGGACTACATCTTCTCCTTCATCAAGAAGCTCGCCCGCAACAAGGCCTTCGTCCTGCCCGATCGCTCGCAGGTCGTGATGACCAAGGCGTTCCTGCGCGCCTATTCGCTGCTGCTGATCAAGACCTGCCATCGCCGCGGCGCCTTCGCCATGGGCGGCATGGCCGCGCAGATCCCGGTCAAGAACAACCCCGAGGCCAATGCCGCCGCCTTCGCCAAGGTCAAGGCCGACAAGGAGCGCGAGGCCGGCGACGGCCATGACGGCACCTGGGTCGCCCATCCCGACCTCGTCCCGGTGGCGAACGAGGTGTTCGACCGGCTGATGCCGCAGCAAAACCAGCTCGACAAGCTGCGCGAGGACGTCGAGGTCAGCCGCGAGCAGCTGCTGGAGGTCCACGAGGGCACCCGTACCGAGGACGGCTTCCGCGAGAACATCCGCGTTGGCGTGCAATATCTCGAAGCCTGGCTGCGCGGCCGCGGCGCAGTGCCGATCTACAACATGATGGAGGACGCCGCGACCGCCGAGATCAGCCGCGCCCAGATCTGGCAGTTCGTCCAGTACGGAGTCGCGCTCGAAGGCGGCGCCAAGGTCGATGCCGAATTGTTCAAGCGCTGCCTGCCCGAGGAGATGGCGCGGGTGAAAAGCGAGCTCGGCGCCGACGCCTACGACAAGGGCCGCTTCCCCGAGGCGGTCGAGCTGTTCTCGAAGCTCTCGCTCGCGCCGGAGTTCGAGGAGTTTTTGACCGTCCCGGCTTACGGGAAGTTGGGCTGACAGAATGGCCCGCGCCACTCGGAGAGCGGCGCGGGCTCGCTTTTTTGTCGCTCGGCCGCGGACTTCGGATCGTCTGCTTTGGAGCGGACATTCCGCTTGACGATGAATGTGGGTAACGACAGTGTCGCAGGACATGCTCAGGAACCCGACCCTCTGCGACCGACGCCGACGCCGCTTCATCCAAGCGGCGGCTTCTCGGCTGCGCGTCGATCAGTGTCCTTCCGCGTGGTGACTGCCTCACCGTAGGTCCCGCCCCCGAAGCGACCCCGACTCGCGTTTCTGAACCCCCGCTGCCCTCGGCTCCGGGGGTTTTCTTTTGCCCGAACCCCAGAAGGACACCATCATGAGCATTCGCGTCGGCATTGTCGGGATCAGCGGTTTTGGCGGCGGCGAAGCGCTGCGCCTGGTCGCGAGCCACCCGTCTTTCGAGCTGGTCTACGCCGCACGCGAGAGCAGCGCCGGCAGCCGGTTGGTCGACCGCTTCCCCGGTGTGCCTGCCAAGCTGGCCGAACTGGTGATCGAGAAATGGGACCCGGCAACCCTGCCGAAGCTCGACGTGCTGTTCGCGTCGCTGCCGACGGGCGCCTCGGCCGAGGCGCTGTCACGCGTCCCAAAGGACGTGAAGATCGTCGATATCGGCGGCGACCACCGCTACGTCGAGGGTTGGGCTTACGGCCTGGCCGATATCTGGCCGGCTCAGATCGAGGGTCGGACCCGCATTGCCAACCCCGGCTGCTTTCCCGCTGCGACGCTGACCCCGCTGGCGCCGCTGCTGGCCAACAAGCTGATCGAGCCCGGCAATATCGTGATCGACGTCAAGACCGGCATCTCCGGTGCCGGCCGGGGCGGTGACAGCGAGTTCGGCTACGCGGAGAGCAACGAGAACCTGGTGCCCTACAGCCTACTCAAGCACACCCACATGCCCGAGATCGCCCGGACGATCGAGCGACTGAGCGGCGGCAGCGCAGCCGGGCTGGTGTTCACGCCACATTTGGTGCCGATGACCCGCGGCATACTCGCCACCATCTATTGCCGCGGCCACGCCACCACGGACCAGTGCCTGGACGCGGCCAGGCGCTTCTATGCCGGGCGCTCGTTCGTCCGCGTGACCGACAAGCCGCCGCAGACCAAATGGGCCACCGGCTCGAACCTCGCATTCGTTAGCTATGCGGCCGATCCGAAACGCAACCTGGTGATCGCGATGGGCGTGGTCGACAATCTCGGCAAGGGAGCCGCCGGCCAGGCGGTGCAGAATGCGAATCTGATCTGCGGCCTGCCAGAAACCGCGGGGCTGGACGGCGTACCTGTTTGGCCATGACGAAGTCGAGCCTTCAAACAGCTGATCAATCCGCTTTGTGGGTCCGCTCGGGTCGCAAGTGGACTTCAATGGCTCGCTCGCGGGGACAGTCCGCGACCTTATCCCCGCCCTCTCGACCTCCCGTATACTCGCCCGCATCCCATCCCCGAGGGGCGGCCATCCGGAGGCATGTCGTTTGGCGGGGTGGGTGCGGCGCCTGCGGCCGGGTTTGCACCCCGGACTCGGGAGGTTTCGGGAACCGACCTGGGGGTACTACGGCCCCTGCGCGAGGAGCTCGCTAGCTGGACGCCCGTCGATGACCAACCGCCCGGCCGCCGACGCGACGACCCGATGAGGGGAACTGGCGAAGGCGGCGGGCGGGATCGGTGGTGCATCCGAATGAAGCGCGGCCCGGAGCTTTAAAATCGCCGATGGCGGAGCGCCACGGGGCGTGCGGGTGGTGGCTCAATCCATCCGCGCCGCTTCCGTAGCTCACGGAAGCGGAATACCAAACCGCGCCTCGCGGCGCTCCGCTGCCCCTCATTGCGACAACGCCCGCGATGAGTCTGCGGGCGGGGATGGTGCTTGGGCGCGATCTTCCTTCTCCCCTCGGGGGAGAAGGTGGCAGCGCGAAGCGCTGACGGATGAGGGCAGCGCCGTGTCTCCACCCAGTCGAACCGCCCTCATCCCCTGCCGGACCTTCTCCCCCGAGGGGAGAAGGAGGCTGTAGGGACTCCCCCACTCATCCCTAAGGAAGAAGACAGCTCCTGCAACAAGACGTCTTTGCCCGGCATAAGAATTGGCACCCCGGCCTTTGAAACTTGCCGCCGGCACGCCTATCTCGCCTCTTTCCATCGGAGCAAGACCATGCGGCTTGCCACCCTGCCCGTCCTTTGTGCCCTCGCCTTGCTCACCGCCGGCCCTGCCCTTGCCGAGTCGCTGAAGCCGGAGCGCCGGATCGAGGCCAGCTCCGATTTCGCCGGCAAGAAGGGCAAGGCCGCCAAGGACATCAGCGGCATCGCCTGCCGCCCGCCTGCCGGCGGAGAATGGCGCTGCCTCGTCGTCAACGATGAGAGCAAGGCGGCCCAGTTTGCGACGCTGACGCAAACGACGATCCGGCCCGAGCGCAGCCTGCCGCTCATCGGCGACACCGCCCCCGCCGCAAGCGGGCGCCAACTGGCGATCGGCTGCCCCAAGCAGGGCGGCTTCGGCGAGTTCGACGGCGAGGGTGTCGCCTATGCCGACCGCACTTTCTATGTCGTCGGCTCGCATGGCTGCTCGCGCCATGGCGGCGAGTACCGCCCCTCCTCCTTCCTGCTGGCGCGCATCCCGCCCAGCAATGGCCAAGCCGGCGCGCCCGAGCTGAGCTGGCGTGTCTCCGACCTCCTCGCTGCCGCCGGCGAGGTCGCGCCTTATCTCGGCAAGCCGCTCGACGCCGAAGCGAATGGACTCAACATCGAGGGCCTCGCCGTCGTTGGCGATCGGCTCTGGCTTGGCCTGCGCGCGCCTTCGCTCAACGGACGTGCCTTCCTCGTCGGTGGCAGCGTCGCCGAGCTGTTCAAGCCGGGCAACGAGCCGGCGGCCACCAAGCCGCAACTCCTGGCCTTTTCGGCCGGAGCGCAGCGCGGCGTGCGCGACCTCGCCACGCTGGCCGACGGGCGCCTGCTCGTTCTCGTCGGCCCGACGCAGGAGCAAGACGTGCCCTATGCGATCGTCCTGCTCGACCCGGCCGATCCCACTGCCGCCCGCGAGCTCGGCGAGCTGCGCCAACGCAAGAATGCCAAGGCGGAGGCGCTCACCGTGCTGGCGGAAGAGCGCGACGAATTACGCATCATCGTCGGCTATGACGGGGTAAAGAACGGTGAGTTCGAGGAGTACCGGTTGAAGCTGCGCTGAGGCGGAGGCAAGCGCCTTCCCTGCCGCTGCCGGAGATGCGAAGCACGAGGCCATGAGCTTCCTTCCCCGCCTCGATTCCATCGTCTCCCGCTATCTCACCGAGGTCGCCGGCCCGCGCGAGCGGTTGGCGCTGCTGCGCTGGCAGATGGCCGAGCGCCACGCGCTCGACCAGCGCGAGACCATGCCGGGCCATGTCACCACCAGCGCCTTCGTGCTCTCGCCCGACCATGCGCAGATCCTCTTGATCGACCATGTCGTGATCGGCCGCTGGCTCCAGCCCGGCGGGCATTACGAGCCGGCCGCGACCTTCCATGAATCGGCGCTGCGCGAGGCGGTGGAAGAGACCGGCGTCGCCGCTCCCATCCTGCATCCCTGGCATCGCGGCGGCGACCTGCCCTTCGCCATCGACAGCCATGAGGTGCCGGGCAATCCGCGCCGGAACGAGCCGCCGCATATCCATCACGACCTGCAATATCTCTTCATCGCCGATCCGGCTTTGCCGCTGACGGCCCAGGAAGAGGAAGTCCACGCCGCCGCCTGGAAGCCGATCGCCACCCTGGCCGAGATCGCACCGGTGGCGTTTGCGCGCTTGCACACCCTGAGCTCCCACGGCTGAGCCACCCGCTGTTGCGCATTCGCAACAATGTAACGCCATGATCTCGCGATCGATCATTCGATATTGCGACTCATTCGCATTTGCGTAGGGTGGGTTAGCCAACAGGATCGCCAGCCATGCTCAAGCCCGCCGCCTTCGCCCTTGCCGTCTCGGGCCTGCTCTCGCCCGCTCTCGCTGCCGATATTCCCTCCCGCAAGGGCGCGCCGGTCGCGCCACCCGTGCTTTCGGCCTGCACCGAAAGCGAGGGCATCCCGACCGACGCCTTCGGCTTCACGACGGGCTCGGATGTCGCCGAGGTCGGCTCCTTCGGCGCGAGCCTGACGTATAATGGCGGCTTCGGTGTCCGCGACGGCCGCCAGGCCGCGCACGGCCTGCAGCTCCAGGGCTCCTACGGCCTGTTCCCCTGCTTCGAGATCGGCCCCTATCTGCTTGGCGGCTATACCGACGCCACCATCGCTGGCACTGGCGCCGACAGCCGCAGCTTCGGCGCCGGCGTCGAGATGAAGTACCGCCTGCTCGGGCGCGACCTGCACGGCATCGGCCTGACCGTCGTCGTCGATCCCAGCTTCAACCGCCTCGACCCGACCGGCGCCGGCAACTTCACCACCTACAACACCGGCATCCGCATCTTCGCCGACAAGACACTGGTCCCCGGCAAGCTCTACGCCGCGCTCAATCTCTCGCACGACCTGACCTGGACCGGTCCTTCGCCTTATGGCCGCTCGTCGACCTTCACGGTCGGCGGCTCGCTCGCCTGGCAGCTGATCGACGGGCTCTATCTCAGCGGCGAAGTCCGCCATCAGCGCCGCCACAACGAACTCGGCTTCGGCAAGGACGCCGGCTACGCCACCTTCGCAGGCCCCGGCATCTTCTGGCAGGCGACCAAGCAGTTCGCGATCTCGGCGGCCTACAATGTCCAGCTCGCCGGCAAGGCTAAGGGCCAGCCCGGCGATCTCGACATCACCAATTTCAGCCAGCATCTGGTCAAGGTGAAAGCCGCCTACAGCTTCTGAGCGGCCGGCCGTCACGAACCCAGAAGCTCGCTGGCGTTATCGCGAGGAGCACGACGACGAAGCAATCCAGGGGCGGCAGAGCTCGCAGCCCCTGGATTGCTTCGCTTCGCTCCCAATGACGATCCGTCGATCGAAATTCTTCACGTCTCGCTAATGCTTCGGCGCTGCGAGCGCTCGCTTCGGTTGCAGGCGCCTTGAAAGCACCAATGAAGTGCTTTATATTATGAAGTATGATCGCGAAGCCAAAAAACACGATGGCGCTGATCCTGAAGCCTTCGGCTGAGGACCGCGACGCGCTGTTCGCGACCCTGTCGGCCTTTCGTGAGGCGATGGCGATCCTCGACGGCACCAAGGGCGCCAATCTCGTCGCCCTCCATGAAGAAGCCTATGAGGAGATCCGCACTCGGACCGGCCTGCCCTCGCGCATGGCAACCCTGGCGCTGCGCGACCATGGCCGGCGTCAGGCGAACGAGCCGATCAACGATATCCCGCTCGACGCCAAGCTGTTCGCCGTGAAGGGCCCCGACAGCGTCAGTATCGCCACCATCGGCGGGCGCGCCATCGTCCCCTATTCTGTCGACGGCTATCGCGCCGGCTGGAACGACTTCGCCGAAGCGCGCCTCGTCTTCGGCGAGGCGTCGATCAGTGTCCAGATCGGCGTCCAAACCGATCTTTCCCCGCAAAAGGAGAGCACGATGTCCAACGAAGGTATCCTCGTCCGTCTCGGTCGTGTCATCGCCGGCGTCGTCAACAACGCCGTCGACGTCGCGGAAAGCTCCAACCCGGTCGCGGTCGCACAGCAGGCGGTTCGCGAGATCGGCAAGATCGCCGATGAGGCGCGCGCCGCGCTCGGGGTCGCCATGGCCGCCGGCCACCGGCTCAAGGCAAAGGCGGATGATCTCGACGCCGAAATCCGCGACCTCGACGAGAAGATCAAGACCGGCCTGGAGAAGGGCCGCGACGACCTCGCCCGCGCCGCCACGGGCGTCCAGATCGACCTGGAGGCGCAGCGCGAGGCCCTGACCAAAGCGCTCGCCGAGAACGCCGCCGAGGTGGCGGAAGCCGAGGCGACCCTGCGCAGCGTCGCCTCCGCCCGCGCCGACGCGACCAAGAGGCTCGAGGACGCCAAGCGGGCCGAGCGAGCCGTTCCGGCCGCGGCGACGCCGTCCCAGCGCAATGACCAGCGCCTCGCCGACGCTCTGGCTGCGGTCGAGCGCGTGACCGGGGTTCCCGCCAAGCCGACGGGAGGCGCCGCCGAAGTCGAGGAACTCGGCCGCCTGCAGCGCGACGACGCCATCGAGGCGCGGCTCAAGGCCTTTCGTGAAGGCCAGCGCTGATGGACGGGATCGTCCAGGCTGGCACGGCGCCGTTCTGGATCGCATTGCTGACGGTCGTCGGCCTCGGGCTCGTCGAGATCATCTCGCTGCTGCTCGGCGCCTCGGCCGCCGGTTTGCTCGATGATGGCATTGGCCATCACGGTCCGGACCATCATGATGCCGGCCTGCTCGGCGGCTGGATGTCCTGGCTCAATGCCGGCGGTGTTCCCATCCTCGTGCTCGCCGTCATCCTGCTCTCGGCTTTCGCGGCCTTCGGCTTCGCTATCCAGTCGCTCGCGACCGGCATCGGCGGCCCATTGCCGGCCCTGATCTCGGTGCCGCTTGCCCTGGCCGGCGCCGCCCCGGTGACGCGCTGGCTCAGCCGCGGCATCGCCAGGATCATTCCCCAGGACGAGACCAGCGCGCTCAGCCAGGCGGAGTTCGTCGGACTGATCGGCACCGTCACCATCGGGCCACTCGACCAGGGCAAGCCCGGCACGGTGCGCGTCAAGGACCGGCACGACAACATCCATGCGCTGCGGGCGACAGCCGCTCCGGGCCACCTCATCCAAACCGGCGCGCTCGTCCTGATCGTGGACGGCGCCGACGGTCTCTTCCAGGCTATCCCTGCGCCGCAGGAACTCGGCGCCGTCGACACCAAAGAGGGCTGACCAGATGGATTTCCTCTCACTCGGCATCATCGCCGGCGCCATCGTCGCCGGCATCGTCGTGATCGGCGTCATCATGACGTCGCTCTACACTAGGGCGGCGCGCGACAAGGCCTATGTCCGCACCGGTCTGGGCGGCAAGAAGGTCGTGCTCGACGGCGGCTCGATCATCCTGCCGATATTCCACTCCTATTCCTGGGTGTCGCTGAGCACGCTGCGGCTCGAGGTCAAGCGCTCCGAGCATGAATCGATGATCACCACGGACCGGATGCGTGCCGACATCACCGCCGAGTTCTACGTCCGGGTGAAGCCTGATGCCGACAATATCGCGCTCGCCGCCCAGACCTTGGGCGACCGCACCAACGACGTCGACGCGCTCAAGACGCTGGTCGAGGCCAAGTTCGTCGACGGCCTGCGCTCGGTGGCGGCGACGATGACGCTGCAGGACCTGCAGGAACAGCGCGCCGAATTCGTCAAATCGGTGCAGGCAGCGGTCGCCCATGACCTGCAATCCAACGGGCTGGAGCTGGAATCGGTCTCGCTCACTCGGCTCGACCAGACCGACATCAAGCATTTCAACCCGAACAACACCTTCGATGCCGAGGGCCTGACCGCCCTCACCAAGATCACCGAGGAGCGCAAGCGCGAGCGCAACCAGATCGTCCGCGACAACGAGGTCGAGATCGCCACCAAGGATCGCGAGGCCTCGCTGCGGCGCCTGACCATCCAGCGCGAGCAGCGCGACGCCGAGCTCAGCCAGGAGCGCGACATCGCCAACAAGACGGCCGAGACGCGGGCCGAAGCCGCCAAGGCCGAGCAACTGGCGCGCCTGAGCGAGGAGACCGCGCGGCTCGAAACTGATCGCGGCATCGCCGAGCGCGAGGCTCAGGCCCGCCAGGCACGGGAATCGGCCAGGATCGACGCCGAGCGTGGCATCGCCGAACGCGAGGCCGAGGCGCGCAAGATCACCGAGACCGCCCGCATCGATGCCGCCATCGCGGTGGCCAACAAGACCGAGGAAGAGCAGGCGGCCCGCGCCAAGGCCGACGCGGCCAAGGCTGCGGCGACGACGGCCGAGGAGCAGGTGACCACCGCTCGCGACGTCGAGATCGCCGAACGCGCCAAGCGCATCGCCGTGATCGATGCCCGCAAGGACGCCGAGCAGCAGGCGACCGCGGTCACCGTCAAGGCCGAGGCCGAGCGCCACGCGGCCGAGGACCTTGCCGCCGCGGTCAAGATCCAGGCCGAGGCCGAAGCCGAAGCGGCCAAGATCCGCGCCACCGGCGTGATCGAGCTCGGCGAGGCGCAGGCCAGGGCCGAGCGCGCCAAGAACGAGGCGCGCAATGCGCTCTCCGCGGGCATCATCGAGTTCGAGCTGGCCAAGGCCCGGATCGAGATCGTGCCGCTCGCTCTGGAGCAGGCGATGAAGCCGATCGAGAAGATCTCGGACATCCGGATCTTCAGCGCGGGCGGGTTCGCGAGCGCCCTTGCCGGGGCGCAGGGAGAGCACGCCGGCAACCCGATCGGCGACCTCTCCAGCCAGCTCCTGAGCTTCACCGCCCAGAAGCCTATCCTCGACGAGATACTGGCCCAGGCCGGCTTCAAGGGGTCCGATCCGACTCAGGCCCTGCTCGCCGCCTCGCTCGGCAACTCGATGCAGGCGTCGGCAACACCCAAGGCGGCTGCGCCCAAAACGCCGCTCGCCGGCAAGGAGCCGTCCCCTCCGGCCAAGCCGGACTGATCCTCGCAGATAATGGCGCCTCACGCGAGGGAACGCGGCGGCGGAGTCCGAATTGACCCCGCCGCATTTCCGCCCTACTCGTGAATGCGACGGTTCCCTCACGGGATCAAAAGGGAACGCAGTGCGGGTGGCCTGGCCATCTCATGCTGCGGCTGCCCCCGCAACTGTAAGCGGCGAGCCTTTCGCCACACGCCACTGGGGCCTCGGACCTGGGAAGGCGGTGAAAGGCGGTGACCCGCGAGCCAGGAGACCTGCCGTCAGCCGTGGTCACACGCGAACACATCGGCCGGGGGTCCGCTGATGGGTGATAAGCCTTTGCGCGCCCGTTTGCGGGAGCGGAGCGGATTATCTCGTTCGCGGTGACGTGCCACTGACGTTACCGCCGAGGTTTTACCGTGATCCGTTTGCCCAGCCCCGCCAAGAGCGGGCGTTTGCCTGTTGCCTTGTCCCTGCTCGCCGCCTCGACCCTACTGACGCCACTCGCAGCGCGAGCGCAATCGAGCGAGAAGCCGATCGCGCTCGACGAGATCGTCGTCAGCCCAACCGGCGTGCCGACGCCGGCCAGGGAGATCGCCAGCTCCGTCACCGTCGTCACGGCACAGGAGATCGAACGCCAGCAGCGCCGCACCCTGCCGCAGGCGCTCGCCGCCGTGCCCGGCCTCAACATCGTCCAGACCGGCGGCCCTGGCGGGCTGACCTCGGTCTTCATGCGCGGCACCAATTCGAACCACGTCAAGGTGCTGATCGACGGCATCGAGGTGAACGACCCCTCAACACCGAACCGCTCCTTCGATTTCGGCCAGATGCTGACCACCGACATCGAGCGGATCGAGGTGCTGCGCGGCCCGCAGAGCGGCCTCTACGGCGCCAATGCGCTCGGCGGCGTCATCTCGATCACCACCAAGCGTGGCGAAGGCCCGCCGAAGCTGACGGGCTCGATCGAAGCCGGCTCGCACGGCACCTTCAACCAGAGCGTCGGCCTCAGCGGCGGCAATGACCGCTTCGACTATGCCTTCAGCGTCAGCCATTTTCGAGCGGAGGCGACACCAATAACGCCGCCGGAACTCGTTCCGCCTGGCCGGCGCCGCAATCCCAACTCCTATGACAACTGGAGCTATTCCGCCCGCCTCGGCGCCCGCCTCACCGACACGCTGAGCGTCAACTGGGTCGGCCGCTATATCGACGGGCAGTTGCTGTTCACTAACGATTCCGGCTTCCCGAGCCGGCCGGATGCCTTCCGCTCCAGTCAGAACTACCGCCAGGCCTTCACCCGCGGCGAGATCGTCTGGGATCCGCTGGACGGCCGTTTCGTCAACCGCTTCGGCGTCTCCTACAGCAACCAGGATCGCTCCAACCGCCGGCCGAACGCCGCGGGCATTCTCGAGCTACCGACCGAGAATCTCGGCGAGCGCACCAAATACGATTGGCGCGGCGACCTGAAGATCACGCAGGGCCAGACATTGGTCGCAGGCCTGCAATATGAGACCGAGCGCTTCGACACCCCCAACAAGACCGTCTCGAACGGCAACAGGGGCGCCTTCGTCGAATTGCAATCGAACTGGACCGACCGCTTCTTCACCGTCGCCAATATCCGCTACGATCACGACGACAAGTTCGGCGGCCACACCACCTATCGCATCGCACCGGTCCTCATCGTGCCAGGCACCGAAACCAAGCTGAAGGCGAGCTATGGCACCGGCTTCAAGGCGCCGACGCTGAGCGAGCGCTTCAGCGATTCACGCCCGGCCTTCAACTTCTACGGCAACCCGAACCTCAAGCCGGAGGAAAGCCGCGGCTGGGATGCCGGCTTCGAGCAGCCGCTGCTGAGCGGGCAGGTCAAATTCGGCGCGACGTACTTCCATAACGACATCGACAACCTGATCCTGACCAACGCCGCGCGCACCTCCTATACGAACATCGGCCGCGCCACGACGAAGGGCGTCGAGGCCTTCGCAGCACTGGAATTGACGCCGCAGTTCAAGGTCCGCGCCGACTACACTTTCACCCTCGCCAAGGACGAGACCGCGCGCCAGGAACTGCTGCGCCGGCCGCGCCACAAGGCCAGCGTCACTGCGAGCTGGACGCCGATCGAGAAGCTGACGCTGTCGGCGACATTGATCTATCTCGGCGAGCGTATGGACGGGAATCGCGACTTCTCGATCGCGCGCCTGCGCGCTCCGGGAGCCGCCATCGTCAACCTTGCCGCCGACTACAAGGTCGACGAGCGGCTGACCGTGTTCGGGCGCGTCGATAACCTGTTCGACAAGCGCTACGAGAACCCGGTCGGCTTCCTGGTGCCGGGCCTCAGCGCCTTCGGCGGGATCAGGATGAGCCTGTGAGAGGGTTGGCCGCCCTCGCACTCGGCCTCTGGCTGGCGATCTTCGCCGGCCTCGCCCACGCGGACGATGTGCCGGCGCAGCCGCAGCGCATCGTCTCGCTCAACATGTGCACCGACGAGCTGGTGCTCCGGCTCGCGTCACCAAAGCACATCGCCTCGGTGACCTGGCTGTCGCAGGACCCGCGCAACGCCAATATGGCCGCGCGCGCTCTCGTGATTCCGGCCAATCACGGCCTGGTCGAGCAGATGCTGGCGCTGAAACCCGATCTCGTCATCGCCGGCGCCTATACGACACGCTCGACCGTCGCGCTGCTGAAGCGGGTCGGCGCGCCGGTGCGCGAATTCGGCGTGCCGCGCAATCTCGCCGAGATGCGCGCGCAGATCCGCGACATGGCGCAGGTGCTCGGCGAGCAGCAGAACGGCGAAGTGCTGATCGCGGAGATCGATGCACGCCTCGCCGCGCTGGCGGACCGCCCTCGCCCCGCAAACCCGCGCGCCATCGTCCTGCGCCCGAACGGCTTCACCACCGGGCGCGGCTCGCTCGTCGACGAGATCCTGACGGCGGCGGGGCTGACCAACCTCGCCGCCGAGCTCGGCATCAACAATTACGGCCAGATCGCGCTCGAGACCGTCGCACTCGGCAAGGCCGATATCCTGATCCTCAACACCACGCCGGACGGCCCACCCTCGCTCGCTCATGAGGTCCTGCACCATCCGGTCCTCGCCCGGCTCGGCGACCGGCTCAAGCTCGTCGCCCTGCCATCCAAGCTCTGGACCTGCGCCGGCCCGGCGGTGGTCGATGCGATCGAATTGCTGCTCGACGCGGCCGCGCCGACACCCGCCGGATCAAGACCATGAGCACAGCAGCCATGCCATCGTCCGCATCCGACGGGATGTCCTATTGGCGGCTCGTCGCTTTGCTGGCCGCCGCCACGTTCGTTATGGCCGTGCTGTCGCTGGCGGTCGGCTATGCCGAACTCGACCTCTTCGCCGCGCTCGGCGACTGGATCGCAGGCCGGCAGAGCCTGCCCGCGCTCGTGCTCGTCGAATTGCGCCTGCCACGCGCCATCCTCGGCGCGCTGGTGGGCTTCAGCCTCGGTCTCGCCGGCGCGGCTATGCAGGGCCTACTGCGCAATCCGCTGGCCGAGCCCGGCATCGTCGGCATCTCCAGCGCCGCCGCCTTTGGCGCCGTCACCGTGTTCTATTCCGGCTTCGCCGGCGCCTTCGCGCTCGCTTTGCCGCTCGGCGGCATCGCCGGGGCGCTGCTCGCGGTGCTCCTGCTCTTCGCGCTCAATGGCCGCGGCGCCGGCACGATGACGCTGATCCTCGCCGGCGTCGCGATCAACAGCTTCGCCGGGGCGATGACCTCGCTCGCGCTCAATCTCGCGCCCAACCCCTATGCCGCGCTGGAGATCGTGTTCTGGCTGATGGGCTCGCTCGCCGATCGCAGCCTGATCCATGTCTGGCTGGTGCTGCCACTGGTGCTCACCGGCTGGATCCTACTGCTCTCCAGCGCACCGGCGCTCGACGGCCTCACCCTTGGCGAGGACACGGCGCGCAGCCTCGGCTTCGACCTGACCTGGCTGCGGGTCCGGCTGATCGGCGGGGCGGCCCTTGCGGTCGGCAGCGCCGTCGCCGTCACCGGAGCGATCGGCTTCGTCGGCCTCGTCGTGCCACATCTCCTGCGCCCGCTTGTCGGCCACAAGCCCGGCCGGCTGCTCCTGGTCAGCGGCTTCGGCGGCGCGATCCTGCTGCTCGCCGCCGATACGATGCTGCGGCTGATGCCGATCCGACCCGAGCTCAAGCTCGGCGTCGTCACCGCCCTGATCGGCGCGCCCTTCCTGTTCAGCCTGATCCAGCGCCTGCGGCGGGAGGCGTGATGCGTATTGAAGCGAACGGCATCGCGATCGCCTTCGACGGCAAGCCGATCCTCGCGGGAATAGACCTTGCCCTGCGGCCCGGCGAGCTCGTCGGCCTGATCGGCGCCAACGGCGCCGGCAAGACCACTCTCCTACGCATCCTCGCCGATCTGCTGCCGCCGGCGGCCGGCACGGTGCTCTATGATGGCGTGCCGGCAAGGGCGCTGGGCCGCTGCACGCTCGCGCAGCGTCTCGCTTTCCTCGCCCAGGGCGGCAGCGTGCAATGGCAGATGCGGGCGGAGGCCGTCGTCGCGCTCGGCCGCCTGCCGCATCGGCGCCCCTTCGCCGACCTGACCGAAGCCGACAAGGCTGCGATCACCAAGGCTTTCGCCGCCACCGACGCGACCGCCTTCCGCGAGCGCAGCCTCGACAGCCTGTCGGGCGGTGAGCGCATGCGCGTGCTGCTGGCGCGGGCGCTGGCGGTCGAAGCGGAGATGCTGCTCGCCGACGAACCGCTGGTCGGGCTCGACCCGCGCCATCAGCTCGAGGCGATGGCGCTGTTCAGGCGCATCGCCGCTGCCGGCACCGGTGTCGTCGTCGTGCTGCATGATCTCGCGCTGGCTGGACGCTTCTGCGACCGGCTGGTCCTGCTCGATGGCGGCCGCATCCTCGCCGACGGCTCGCCGGCCTCGGTGCTCGACGATGGCAACCTCGCCCGCGCCTTCGGCATCGCAGTCGCCCGTGGCAGCCGCGACAGCGAAAATTTTGTCCTGCCTTGGCAGGCCCTCGACCATGGAGAATCCGGCAGATGACGGCAGATGACGTGACCAGCCTGATCCATCAGGAACTCGCCACCGCGACGACGCAATGGAATGTCGGCACGTTCGGCGCCATCGCCGAATTCCTGCGCGATCCTGGCGAGCCCGTCGAACTCGGCGCCGGGCCAGGCCGCCTCTCCGCTGTCACCGATCGCGGCGGCATCGGCTTTGACGACCTCTCAAAGGTCAGGCTCTTCGCCTCCGAAACCGCGGTCGGCCAGGGCTGGAGCCATCGCGTCGCACTCTGCCTGCCGGAAGCCATCTGCGCGATGAACCGACGCAGCGTCCTGACAGAGCTCGGCCCGGACGAAGCGGCTCTGCGGCCGCAGGATCGCGCCGGCATCCTGTTCGACATGGGCCTCGGCACCTTGCAGGTCGACATCTGCATCCGCACTGGCGATCCCGAGCTGATCGCGACCTTGCGCTCCGTCGCCGGCAAGAGCCTGTTCGAGCCCGGCAATCCGGCGATGGCGGCGATCGTCGCGAAGGGCCCGCATCGCGTCTTCGTCACGCGCGCCGGCCGCTGCGAGGTATACCAGCCGATCCCGCCGGCCGACGGCAGGAGCCCGGAAGGGCCGCACACCCATGTCCTGCCGCAATTGCTGCGCAACGGCCGCACCCACGCGGCGACCGAGCCGGTCCCGGATGGCTGGGTGCCCTTCGCCCATCTCGTCCCGGCCCACCCGCTGAAGGACGCCATGGCCCGGCCGCGGCCTTGGGACGGCGCGGCACATGAGCACTTCCAGGCGCTCCTTGCTGCCACCGGCGATCCCGAACTCACGGCGTTGAAGCAGGAAGTTCTGGAAGCGATCCGCTCCGGCTCCGATCCCGCCGGCTTCCGCGAGCCGGCAAACAAATTTGCCCGCCACACCCTGCGTGTCACGCTGCGGCAGTTGCGGGCGGGCTCTCCATCATCGGGCTTGTCGCGCTGGCTCGAAGCCTTCGACAAGCAGGAACCGTCGAACGAAGACGCTGACGCTTACGGCCATGCCTAGCCGGCAAGGGCCTCCGATCCTCTCGCCGATCGTCTTTCGAATCTATCAAAGCTAGAAGGAGGGAACCTCGTTCGGACAGGTGTCGGATATGACGTTGCGACTGAGCCGCTTCACCACGCTGATCGTCTGCATTCTGGTCGCGCTCATCACGGTCCCGCTGGCCTTCCGCTACAACTGGTTCTGGCTACCCGGCCTGCTGGCGACGGCGTTGGCGCTGCTCGGGCTCTGGGACCTTGCCCAGACCGAGCACGCGATCCGGCGCAACTATCCGGTGATCGGCCATATCCGCTGGTTCGCCGAGCTGGTCCGTCCCGAACTGCGCCAATACCTGTTCGAGGCAGACGAGGAAGCAGCGCCGTTCTCGCGCTCGCAGCGCTCGCTGGTCTATCGCCGCGCCAAGAATCTCGCCGGCGACCATCCCTTCGGCACGCTGCTCGACGTCTATCGCGACGGCTATGAGTTCATCGGCCATTCGACCCGGCCGGCGCCGGTCTCCGATCCCGAGCGCTTCCGCATCACCATCGGCAACGACCAGTGTCGGCAGCCCTATTCCGCCTCGGTATTCAACATCTCGGCGATGAGCTTCGGCTCGCTCTCAGCCAATGCGATCAGGGCGCTCAACACCGGCGCGCGCCTCGGCCGCTTCAGCCACGACACCGGCGAGGGCAGCATCAGCCCCTATCATCGCGAAGGCGGCGGCGACATCGTCTGGGAGGTCGCCAGCGGCTATTTCGGCTGCCGCGACGAGCATGGCCGCTTCGATCCCGAGCGCTTCGCCCGGCAGGCCACCGACGCCCAGGTTAAAATGATCGAGATCAAGCTGAGCCAGGGCGCCAAGCCCGGCCATGGCGGCATCCTGCCGGCGCCGAAGGTCACGCCCGAAATCGCGGCGACGCGCGGCGTCCCGGTCGGGCGCGACTGCATCTCGCCGCCGAGCCACAGCGCCTTCTCGACCCCGCTCGAGATGATGGCCTTCATCGCGCAATTGCGTGAGCTCTCGGGCGGCAAGCCGGTCGGCTTCAAGCTCTGTCTCGGCCATCCCTGGGAGTTCATGGGCATGGTCAAGGCGATGCTGGCGAGCGGCGTCGTGCCGGACTTCATCGTCGTCGACGGCGCCGAGGGCGGCACCGGCGCAGCCCCGGTCGAGTTCAGCGACCATATCGGCCTGCCGATGCGCGAGGGCCTGCTCTTCGTCCACAATGTGCTGGTCGGCGCCGGACTGCGCGACAAGGTCAAGATCGGCGTGGCCGGGCGCATCGTCAGCGCCTTCGACATCGCCAGCGTCCTCGCGATCGGCGCCGACTGGGCCAATGCCGCCCGCGGCTTCATGTTCGCGCTTGGCTGCGTCCAGTCCCTGTCCTGCAACACCAATCGCTGCCCGACCGGCGTCGCCACCCAGGACGCCGTCCGCCAGCGCGCACTGGTCGTGCCGGACAAGGCGCAGCGCGTCCATCGCTTCCACGCCAACACGCTGCATGCGCTGGCCGACATGCTGGCGGCAGCCGGCCTGACCCATCCCGAGGAGCTCGGCCCGCACCATCTCGTGCGCCGCGTCAGTGCCACCGAGATCCGCCTGTTCTCCGACCTGCACGTCTTTCTGGAGCCTGCCGAGCTGGTGAGCGGACGCTGCGAGCACGCCTTCTATCGCCGCAACTGGGATCTCGCCCGGGCCGACAGCTTCGACAGAGCGTCGTGAGTGCATTCGCACCGCGCCGCGAACAATATTCCGACGCGCCCGATCGGGCCCGTAACAAGACCGTAGCGTTCCCCGTAGAAAATGCTCAGTATCGACGTGGGATAGGGTTGTGCGCGCTGCAGTTGACGACCGCGGCAGTGCGTTGGCGGCGAAGAGGAGGGGCCTATGTCTGAGCTTTCACGAATGGCGCGCGTGAAGCGGATCTCTTCGGCCTTGCATCTCCCCGTCATGGCGCTTGCGGCCGCTTTCGCTTTTGGGCCGACGACAAGCATCCTCGCCCAGCAGCCTGCGCCCGCCGCCGTCCCGGTCGGCACCGTTACCGCCGAGAAGCGCGCCATCACGCAATCGGCCGACTTCGTCGGGCGCATCGAAGCCGTCAACCGCGTCGACATCCGCGCCCGCGTCACCGGCAATCTCGAGGACGTTCTGTTCAAGGATGGCGCGACCGTCACCGAGGGCACGCCGCTCTTCCGCATCGAGCGCGCGCCGTTCGAAGCCGCCGTCGAGCAGGCGCAGGGCGCGCTGGAGCGGGCCCAGGGCACCCTGCAGAACGCCAGCCTGCAACGCCAGCGCGCCGAGGATTTGCTGCGCACCAATGCCGGCTCGGTCGCCATCCGTGACCAGCGTGTCGCCGAGGAAAAGGGCGCGCAGGGCGACGAGACCACCGCCGCCGCCAATCTGAAGACGGCGCAGATCAATCTCGGCTACACCGAGATCAAGGCGCCGATCTCCGGCCGCATCGGCCGCACCAAGCTGACCAAGGGCAATGTCGTCGGGCCCGATAGCGGCGTGCTGGCGCAGATCGTCAGCGACGATCCGATGTATGTCACCTTCCCGGTCAGCCAGCGCGAATTCCTGGCGCTGAAGACGAACCGGCTGCCCACCGATGGCTCGGCCCCGCTCGTCAGCCTCAAATTCTCCGATGGCTCGACCTACGACCAGAAGGGCCGCGTCGACTTCGTCGACGTCTCGGTCGAGCGCGCCACCGATACTGTGCTGGTGCGCGCCACGCTGCCCAACCCGGCGGGCCAGCTCCTCGACGGCACGCTCGTGCGCGTCGCCGTCCAGGCGCCTCAGAGCGAAGAAAAGGTGCTGGTGCCCCAATCGGCGCTGATCGCCGACCAGCAGGGCTCCTATGTCTTCGCCGTCGAGGACGGCAAGGCGGTGGCCAAACGGGTCAAGATCGGAGCCGAGGCCGGCTCCTATGTCGTCGTCGAGCAGGGGCTCGCCGGCAATGAGCAGATCGTCATCCAGGGTCTGCAAAATCTGAGGCCGGGCGTGCCCGTCCTCGCCTCGCCCGTGACGCCGCCGGCCGGCCGGAGCTGAGCCCATGCTGAGCTCCGTCTTCGTCGACCGGCCAAGGCTGGCCATCGTCATCGCGCTCGTCACCACGATCGCGGGTCTCTTGTCGCTCTTTGCGATCCCGGTGGCGCAGTATCCCGATATCGTGCCGCCGCAGGTCTCGGTGACGACCTCCTATCCCGGCGCCTCGGCTGCCGTGGTCGAGCAGACCGTGGCGCAGCCGATCGAGGCCCAGATCGTCGGCACCGACAAGATGCTCTACATGAAGAGCGTCAGCGGCAATGACGGCAGCTATTCGCTGCTGGTCTCGTTCGAGCTCGGCACCAACCCCGACATCAACAGCGTCAACGTCAACAACCGCGTCCAGATCGCCCTGTCGAAGCTGCCGCAGGAAGCGCAGCGCAGCGGCGTCGTCGTGAAGAAGAAGTCGTCGGCGCTGCTCGGGGTCATCGCCGTCTATGCGCCGAAGGGCAATTACGACACCCTGTTCGTCTCGAACTACGTCACGATCAACCTGCTCGACGCGATCCGCTCGACCCCGGGTGTCGGCGACGCCGCGCTGTTCGGCGCTCAGGACTACGCCATCCGCGCCTGGATCCGCACCGACAGCCTGACCGGGCTGAACCTGACCACTGGCGACATCATCGCCGCCATCCAGGCTCAGAACGCGCAGGCGGCTGTCGGGCGCATCGGTGCCCGCCCGATCTCCGACGATCAGCAATTGCAGCTCAACATCCAGACCAAGGGCCGCCTGAGCACACCGGAGGAGTTCGGCAAGATCGTGCTGCGCACCAATGCCGACGGCTCGGTGCTGCGGCTCTCGGATGTGGCGCGCCTCGAACTCGGCGCCGCCAATCTCGATCGCGACACCAGGTTGAACGGCGGCCCGGCCGTGCTGATCGGCGTCTACCAATCGCCCGGCGCCAACGCCATCACCGCCCTCGACTCGGTCAAGAAGACGATCGGCGACCTCCAGAAATCCTTCCCGGAAGGCCTCGAATGGAAGGTCACCTATGACCCGACCGCCTTCGTCACCGCCACGATCCACGAGGTGCAGAAGACGCTGATCGAGGCCTTCGTCCTCGTCGTGCTCGTCGTTTATCTGTTCCTGGGCAATCTGCGCGCCACGCTGATCCCGACCATCGCCGTGCCGGTGAGCCTCGTCGGCGCCTTCATCGTGCTCAACGCCATCGGCTATTCCGCCAACACCGTCTCGCTGCTCGCCGTCGTTCTCGCCATCGGCATCGTCGTCGACGACGCGATCGTCGTCATCGAGAACGTCGAGCGCGTGATGGAGGAGCATCCCGAGCTGACGCCGGCCGAGGCGACCAAGCGCGCCATGGGCGAGATCGTCGCCCCGATCATCGCGATCACGCTGGTGCTGCTCTCGGTCTTCGTGCCGGTCGCCTTCATCCCCGGCATCTCGGGCGAGCTCTTCCGGCAGTTCGCGGTCACCGTCGCGGTCGCGATGGTGCTGTCCGCCATCAACGCGCTGACGCTGTCGCCCGCGCTCTGCGCCATCCTGCTGAAGCCTCACCATGGGCCGCGGCGAGGGCCGATCGGCTACGTCATGCGCGGCATCGACTGGACGCGCGACCGCTACGGCTCGGCCGTGGCGCGCCTCGTGCGCGTCGCGCTCATCAGCATCGCTCTGACCGCGGCCTTCGGTGCCGGCATCTATGCGATGGGACGGATCACCCCGACCGGCTTCCTGCCGGAGGACGACCAGGGCGCCTTCTTCGTCGTCGCCCAATTGCCCGACGGCGCTTCGATCGGGCGGACATCGACGCTCGCCGCCGAGGTCGAGGGCATCCTGAAGAGCGAGAAGGCGATCGCCGACTATTCCACGATCATCGGCCTCAACTTCCTCGACAACTATTCCCAGCCCAATGCCGGCTTCTTCGTCGTGACGCTGAAGCCGTTTGACGAGCGCAAGGGCGCGGAGGACTCGGCCTCGGCGGTTATCGCCCGCCTGGCGCAGAAGTTCCGCGCCGTGCGCGACGGCACCGTCGTGCCTGTCGCTCCGCCGCCGATCATCGGCCTCGGCAGCGGCGGCGGCTTCAGCTACGTCCTGATGGACATGGGCTCATCCGATCCCAAGGCGCTCGGCCGGACGCTGCGCGGCCTCACCATCGCCGCCAACCAGGACCCGCAATTGCGGCGGGTGTTCTCGACCTTCTCGGATTCGGCGCCCTCGATCTATCTCGACATCGACCGCGACAAGATCCAGATCCTCGGCGTCGCGCTGAGCGACGTCTTCCAGGCCCTGCAAGCTTCGCTCGGCGGCTACTACGTCAACGATATGAACCTGTTCGGCCGGACCTGGCAGGTTCAGGTCCAGGCCGATGGCACTGATCGCGCCTCGGTCAACGACATCTACCGCATCAATGTCCGCAGCAAATCCGGCGACATGGTGCCGCTGCGCTCTTTCGTCGAAGCCAAGGTCGTTGTCGGCCCGCAGGCGCTGATCCGCTACAACAACCGCCTGGCCGTGACGCTGCAGGGCTCGCCCGCTCCAGGCGTGTCCTCCGGCCAGGCGCTGAAGGCGATGGAAGCGGTCGCGGCCAAGACACTGTCGACCGGCTATCGTGGCGAATGGACCGACGTCTCCTTCCAGGAGAAACGGGCCGAGGGACAGACGGGGATGATCCTCGCCTTCGCGCTGCTGTTCGCCTATCTCTTCCTGGTCGCGCTCTATGAGAGCTGGACCATCCCCGTGCCGGTTCTGCTCTCGGTGGCGGTCGCCGTGCTCGGTGCCTTCGTCGCCATCGTTATCGCCAAACTGACGCTCGACCTCTATGCCCAGATCGGCATCGTCGTGCTGATCGGCCTCGCCGCCAAGAACGGCATCCTGATCGTCGAGTTCGCCAAGGAGCTGCGCGAGAAGGGGCACCCGCTCCTGCATGCGGCGACGGAGGGAGCGCGGCTGCGCTTCCGCCCGGTTATGATGACCTCCTTCGCCTTCATCCTCGGCCTGCTGCCGCTCGTCATCGCCGAGGGGCCGTCGAAGCTCGCCAGGCGCGATGTCGGCACGCCCGTCTTCGGCGGCATGCTGTTCGCGTCCTTCCTCGGCATCTTCGTGATCCCGGCGCTCTACGTCGTCTTCCAGGGCCTGCGCGAGCGCCTGCGGCCATCGACCCGGCCCAAGGAGGAACAGGTCTAGAAGCGGACTGCAGGAGACGAGAGCCGCTCCCGCAAATTCCCTCGTTGCCCAAGCCGCGCCAATCAGCTATCCAGCCTGCACGGTTTGCGCCCGTAGCTCAGCTGGATAGAGCGTTGCCCTCCGAAGGCAAAGGTCACACGTTCGAATCGTGTCGGGCGCGCCAATCAAATCAAATACTTACACTCATTTCCGCCGTTCGTGCCACACAGCGACCAGGTTCAATGCTGCGGGCGCGTCACGCTTTTTGCGGCGCTCATAGCCGCCTGCACGCTGTTTGCTGGTTGCCGCACGAGCGCTGGAATCGAAGCCGAGCGAGATGCGGAGTTCCAAACGCTCCTCGGCGGATCGATGGCCGACTTCATGCGGCGCACCAGCCTGACACCGTCCGATGCGTACGCAACCGGTTCGGGGCGATCCTTCCTGGTGTTCGGTCCCTCCACAGCGCTAGTGCTCCCAGGAAGCTACGGGGCCCCAACCGTCGCGCGAAGTTTCCAATGCCGAATGCTGGTCGAGACGGAAGCACTCGACGCGAAGGGCACGGCAGACACGTGGCGTGTGACGCGCATCACGCGAAGCGGGCCGTGCTAGCGTGAGATAAGACCCTAAGCTCGGAGTCGAGCTCGCCATGGCGATCAACGCAACATCCGCGCCTTCGCCTTGGCATCATACCTCCATCCAGCATCAGCTCACGGGACGTTGAGCGCACGACATAGAGTGAGACTTCACATGAGCACTGACAGAACGCGCCGGCCGACGAGCGCTCGCGACAAGGCTGAGGCGCTGTTCAGGCCCGCCGCGTCGACAGCGCCGGCAGCTCCCGCGAAGCAGCCGACGATCCCAGGCGCAAAGGAACTGGTCTCGCTGCGGATCGACCGGGATGTGCTCGAGCATTTTCAGAGTGGCGGATCTGGCTGGCAGGATCGCATGAACGCGGTGCTTCGCCGTGCCGCCGGTCTGGATAGCGATGAGGCTTGAAGCCCGAAGAGTTCAATTCGTCGAGTGGCGGATGAAGCCGAAAGATCAACCAGCTCGCGGCCCGCGCTGAGCAGGCGATTTAATTCAATTGTCCGTCAGAAGAGGCTGGCCTGTTCGATTTTTTCGGCCTGGACTAAAAAGCCCGCGCAACCAGCCTTTGGAGGCTGAACGGTCGCCGTCGCGAGCTAACTCCGCGAGGTCCAGCAGCAACACCCGGATCACAGCGCGCTCGCTGCCATGCTCCTCGACCAGATCGTCGATCTCGGTCTCCATCTCCGTCATCGGCGACGTGTCCGGCAGAGGCACGGCAGACATGGGTTGCGCTCTCCCGCATGAGAACATACTGAGAACGATACCAGAGAGAGAATCAAGTCGTGGCCGCACTCGACAGCTTCTTCATTCAGCCCTTCAGGACGCACCGTAAGCGCCTGGTGCCGAGCCAGCGCGTGCCGTCAAAGACCCGCCACCATGCGCTGAACGACGGCGAGCGAATGGCCCGCACGGCCGAGGGGCTGGCCGTGATGCACGTCGTCGCAGACGACGAAACCGGCGAGGTCAGCGCCATCGCCGTCCTGGCGCGGCACGGGGAGATTCCGGAGGAGTTCGAGGAGCAGATCAGGGCGCTATGAACGCAAGCCGATGACGCTCGTGCCCGCGCTGGACGCAGCCCCCCAATGCGGCGGAATAGGCAGGTCTTAATGTTCCCTTAGCGCGCCGACTCTAGTCATGGTTGCGTGCCGCCCGACTCACTAGCAGGGCTGCTGCCTATCTGGGGGATCGCATGACCGCCGGCCTTAATGGCTCCGCTGCAAAGGCGCGTCTTTGCGCCGTGAGCATCGCCGCCCTTGCGCCAGGTCGTGCTGTCTCCCGTTGCGGACCCTTCCCCGGCTCGCGTCACCGCGCTGTTACATATCCGGGCACTTCGTAACCTTCCGTTCTTGCTGTTGCCCATTCGTCATTGTGGCGGCCAGCCGAATCCCGGCATGGTTGCAGCTTGGACTGGCCTAATTCTCCGGAGGAGAAGCCCCTATGGAAGCGCACGCGGGTAGGGGCATCGAGGCCATAAGATCGACCAAGAAGGGCAGGCTTCTCGCGGGCGTCAGCGGCGCCGCCTTGGCCCTGGCCTGCTGGCTTCCCTCTGCGGCCTCGGCCGCGACCTATACCGCAAGCACCTGGGCGGAACTGCAAGGCTGGATGACCTTCGCGAACGGCGACGGGGACCCCAGTTCGACAATTGTGCTGACCGCCAGCTTCGTCACGGGCGGGACTCTACCCGTTCCGACCAAGCCCATCACGATCGACACCCAGGGCTTCACCCTCTTCGGCCCGCCGAACAGCGGCGCTGCGATCAGTGGCGCCGGCGCCGTCAGGACGCTGGTAGGCACGTTCCAAGGCTCCGCGGGCGGGACTTCAGGTTCGGCGCTGCAAATCCGCAATGGCGCCTCGGTGACGAATATGGGCCTCGTGCAGGGCGCAACAAACGGTACAGGAAATGGGGGCGCCGGTGTGGACTTCAGCGGCCCCGGCGCTGCCGTCACACTGACGAACCACGGCACCATTCGAGGTGGAACCGGAACGTCAGGCGGTAATGGCATCTTTGTGCGCAACAGCACGACCGGCTCCAGTCTGATCGTCAACACGGGGACGATCGAAGGTTCCAACGGGGTTGGGGGGAGCGCGATCAGAGCGACTGGCGCGAGCACCAGTATCAACCTCATCAACAGCGGCACGATCCGGGCTGGCGTCGGCGCGACCGACGCGATCGGGCTTGCCACGGGCGTCACGACTGGCAGGATCACGCTGGAGCTGCAGGCCGGCTCTCAGATCTTCGGCAACGTGGTCGCGAATCCGACCGGGCTCCTAGACGTCCTGCGCCTCGGCGGGAGCGCCGACGCCAGCTTCAACGTCTCGGCCATCGGCCCGGCCGCGCAATACCAGAACTTCGACGCCTTCATAAAGACCGGCACCAGCACCTGGACGCTGACCGGCACGGGCACCACCGCGATACCCTTGTCGGTCGAGCAGGGTACGCTGCTGGTCGCTGGCTCGACGCTCGGCCCCGTGGGCGTGCTCACCGGCGCGACGCTCGGTGGCACCGGTACCATCAACGGCAACGTCACGATCGACACCAACGGCACGCTGGCGCCGGGCGCAGCCGGGGCGACGCCGGGCACGCTGACGATCAATGGCGACCTGACCCTGAGCAGCGGCGCGCTGCTCAACTATAACCTCGGCCAGGCCGGCGTTCCCGGTGGCCCGCTCAACGATCTCACCAACGTCAACGGCAACCTCACCGTCGCCGGCCTCCTGAACGTCACGACCGCACCGGGCGGCAGCTTCGATCCCGGCATCTACCGCATCTTCAACTATACCGGCACGCTGATCGATAACGGTCTGTCGGTCGGCTCGGTGCCGACGCCCGACTTCTTCGTGCAGACCGGCGTCGCCGGGCAGGTCAACCTGGTCAACACCGCCGGGCTGACGCTGCGCTTCTGGGACGGAGGGACGGACGGGCGAAACAACAGCGTCATCGGCGGCGGCAACGGCACCTGGCTGGCCGCCTCCGGCAACAACAACTGGACGAACGAGCTCGGCGTCCCCAATGGTGGCTTCGCGGCCGGCTCCTTCGCCGTTTTCCAGGGCACGCCCGGCACGGTCACAGTCGTCACCGGCCTCGGCCCCGTCATCGCCTCGGGCATGCAGTTCGTAACGGGCGGCTACACCGTCCAGGGCGGCGAGATCACGCTGACCGGCACGCAGGCGGTCATCCGCGTCGGCGACGGCACCGCGAGCGGCACCTTCACCCAGGCCACGATCGCTTCCAACCTCATTGGCGGCGCCCAGCTGGTGAAGTCCGATCTTGGTATTCTCAGCCTCACGGGGACGAACACCTATACCGGCGGCACGCTGATCTCGGCCGGCACTCTGATACTCGGCGACGGTGGCACGAACGGCTCGATCGTCGGCGACGTCGTCAACAACGGCAACCTGTTGCTCAACCGCTCGGACGCCGTCAGCTTCGGCGGCGCGATCTCGGGCACAGGCTTTGTCACCCATAGCGGCACGGGCTCGACGACGTTCACCGGCGTCAACACCTATGCGGGCGGCACCGAGATCGCCGCCGGCACGGTGATTGGTCAGGCCACGAGCTTCGGCAGCGGCCGGATCTCCAACCTCGGTGCGCTGATCATCGATCAGCCAACCGACGCGACCTTTGCCAACCGGATCACCGGCAGCGGTTCCCTCACCAAGCGCGGCGCCGGCAACCTGACCCTCACTGGCTCCAACATCCTCTCCGGCCCGACGACGGTCGAGGCGGGCAAGCTCTCGGTCAACGGCACGCTTCTGCTTTCGCCCCTCACCGTGCGCAACGGCGCGACACTGGCCGGTTCCGGCGCGGTCGGCTCCACCACGATCCAGTCCGGCGCGACCATCGCGCCGGGCAACTCGATCGGCACCTTGAACGTCGCCGGCAACCTCGTGCTGGCGCCGGGTTCGCTCTATGAGGTCGAGATCGGCGGCAATGGCACGTCGGACCGGATCGCCGTCATCGCAACGGGGGGCGCCTTGGGAACGGCGACGGTGACCGGCAGCCAGATCGGCGTCACCGCGCTCGATCCGCAGACCAGCTACATCAACGGCCAGCGCTACACGATCATCACCGCCGCCGGCGGGGTCAGCGGCACCGTGGCCGGGGCGGTCTCGCGCTCGGCCTTCCTCGACCTCACGGTCGACCACCGGCCCAACCAGGTCGACCTCGTCATCGCGTTGAAGGGCACACCGCCCGTGACGCCGCCCGACCCGGGCACGCCACCTGTGACCCCTCCCGACCCGGGCACGCCGCCTGTGACCCCGCCGGGTCCGGGCACTCCTCCGGTCACGACGCCGACCGCCCCGCCGGCGATTTTCGGGACCGTGGCGCAGACCCGCAACCAGTTCGCCACCGCAGCCGGCCTCGACACGCTGCCGCAGGCCGGCAGGACGCTGGCGCTCTACAACAGCCTCCTGATGCTCGACGCGCCCTCCGCCCGCCAGGCCTTCGACGCGCTCTCGGGCGAGATCCACGCCTCCGCCAGGAGCGCGCTGGTCGACGAGAGCTGGCTCTTGCGCGCGGCGGTCAACGACCGGCTGCGCTCGGCCTTCGGCGCGGTCGGCGCCAGCCCGATGGCGACGCTGAATTACGGCTTCAGCGCCGACCTTGCCCCGAGCGCGACCGGACCGATGCCCAGGCTCAGGACCGACCGCTTCGCGGTCTGGGGCCAGGGCTACGGCGCCTGGGGGCGAACCGACAGCGACCGCAACGCCGCCAAGCTGACGCGCTCGACCGGCGGCTTCCTGATCGGCGCGGATGTCGCAGTGTTCGACACCATGCGCGTCGGCGTCATCGCCGGCTACAGCCGCAGCGAGTTCGACGTGAACGCCCGGCTCTCCTCCGGCGAGAGCGACAACTACCATTTCGGCCTTTATGGCGGCGGCCAATGGGGCGCGCTCGGGCTGCGCGCCGGCGCGAGTTACACTTGGCACGACATCGAGACCCGTCGCACCGTAACCTTCGCCGGCTTCAGCGACGGGCTGAAGGGCAACTACGATGCCGGCACGGCGCAGGTCTTTGGCGAACTCGGCTATCGCGTCGATCTCGGCCAGACCGCGCTCGGCAAGGTGGCGCTCGAGCCGTTCGCCGGGCTGGCCTATGTCAACCTGCACACGGACTGGCTCAGCGAGACCGGCGGGGCGGCAGCGCTGACGGCCCGCAGCGACGACACCAGCCTCGGCTACTCGACGCTGGGCCTGCGCGCCTCGACCACGTTCGCACTGCAGGGCATGGACCTGACCTTGCGCGGCGGGCTGGCCTGGCGCCACGCTTTCGGCGACGTCACGCCGACCGCGGCGCTCGCCTTCGCCGGCAGCAGCTCATTCACCGTCGCCGGCCTGCCGATCGCACGGGACGCCGGCGTCGTCGAAGCCGGGCTCGAGCTCGCCATCAGCCCAAGCGCTGCGCTCAGCCTGGCCTACACCGGCCAGCTCGCGCAAGACGCCCAGGACCACGCCTTCAAGGCAAACCTCGCGGTCAGGTTCTGAAAGAGAGCTTCCGAGAGCCGTCTCCTCGCCCTTGTGACGTTCGAAAAAGATTGAGCCCAGGACGCGATCGCCAGAGCGGTGGCGATGGCAAGTAACAAGAGCCCCATCCACCTGAAGTGGCCAGCCACCGTCGTTTCTGATGCAGCTCTGGGTCATGATTCCGACCGAAGATGAAAGCTTACAGGATCGCCATTCTTGGCCACAAGCCACCGCCTGCTAGCGGATCGCGTTTTGATTATTTCCGGCACCCGCGCCACAGATGCAGAGGAACGCAGGATGTATCGCAGCAACGGTAATTTCGAGGCTTATGCGCGTGCACCGAAGCCGGACGGCGTTGACCAGAAAAGAGCTTACTTCGTTGGCGCTGGGCTCGCATCTCTTGCCGGTGCAGCGTTTTTGATACGCGACGCGCAATTGCCCGGGGAGAGCATCACCATCTTCGAGGAGCTCGGTCTGCCCGGCGGCAGCATGGACGGCATACTCGACGAGCATAAGGGCTTCATCATCCGCGGTGGCCGCGAGATGGAAGCTCATTTCGAGACGCTGTGGGATCTGTTCCGCTCCATTCCCTCGCTCGACACGCCGGACGCATCCGTCCTCGACGAGATGTACTGGCTGCACAAGAAGGACCCGAGCATAAACCCCTGCCGCGCGACCGAAGGGCGCGGAGAGCCTATTCCGCACATGGCGGACCTGACGCTGACGCCGAAGGCCGTCGAGGAGATGCTGAAACTCGCGCTGACGCCCGAGAGCGAGCTCGACGACAAGCGCATCGACGAATGTTTCGGCGAGGACTTCTTCGCCTCCAACTTCTGGCTCTACTGGGCCACGATGTTCGCGTTCGAGCCTTGGGCCAGCGCCATGGAGATGCGCCGCTACATGCTGCGCTTCGTCCACCATATAGCGACGCTCGCCGATCTCTCCTCGCTGCGCTTCACCCGATACAACCAGTATGAGTCTCTGATCAGGCCGCTCGTCGCCTGGCTGGAGGGCAAGGGCGTCCACTTCCAGTACGGCACCCAGGTCGAGACCATCGAGGTCGAGGCGGCCGGAGGCAGCAAGATGGCCCGGCGGCTCGTCATGACCGTGGCAGGCGAGCGGAAGACGCTCGACCTCACGGAGAACGACGTCGTTTTCGTCACCAACGGATCGATCACCGAGTCGTCCACATTCGGCGACAACGACCATCCTGCGCCGATCGAAACCGGCCATGGCGGTGCATGGACGCTCTGGAAGAATCTCGCCGCGCAGGACCACGCATTCGGCCGACCGGAGAAGTTCTGCGAGAACATCCCGGACGCCAACTGGACGATCTCGGCAACGGTCACCCTGCTCGACGACAAGATCGTTCCCTGGATCGAGAAGATGACCGGGCGCGACCCGCGCGATGGCCGCATCGTCACCGGCGGCCCCTGCAACTTCAAGGACTCCAACTGGCTGTACGGCTACACCATGAGCCGTCAGCCGCATTTCAGGGCGCAGGACCAAAGCCAGAAGCTGGTGGTCTGGCTCTACGGCCTGTTCTCCGACAAGCCCGGCAATTTCGTGAAGAAGACCATCCGCGAATGCACCGGTGCGGAACTGTGCGAAGAGTGGCTCTTCCACATGGGCGTTCCAGCCGAGGCGATCCCTGAGCTGGCTCGTCGGTCAGCGAGCACGATCCCCTGCAACATGCCCTACATCACGTCCTACTTCATGCCGCGCGCGATGGGCGACCGGCCGCTGGTTGTGCCGGACGGCTCGAAGAATCTCGCCTTCATCGGCAACTTCGCCGAAACCGAGAAGGATACGGTGTTCACCACCGAGTACTCGGTGCGCACGGCAATGGAAGCGGTCTACTCGCTTTTCAACGTCGATCGCGGCGTGCCCGAAGTCTTCGCCTCGTCCTTCGATGTGCGCGTGCTGCTGAGCGCACTGTACTATCTCAACGATCGGAAGAAACTCCACGAGATTCAGCTCCCGTTCATGGCTCGCCTCATCGGCAAGGTGGCCATGACAAAGATCGAGGGTACCTATGTCGAAGAGCTGCTCAGGGACGCCAAGCTGATCTAGGCACCAGTCGCGCGGCTGGCCCGGCGACGCTTGCTCGGGCCGCCTCGCTCGCAGGGCGGAGATGGCCGACGGCCTCGGCGATCAATCAACGAGGGCTTGCATGAGGCGGCCAGTGACGACGATGCATCCAACCGGTGACGCCCTGGGCAAGCCGAAGACCGGGTCCCCCGTCCAGTCCTCCTTCAGATCCGCTCTACAACGTCCTGCTTGAACAGAAGCGACAGCTCCGGCGTCATGCCGTCGAAGACCGGCAGCGTCGCTGCGCCCAGCGCCGGCGTGTCCGGCCCCATCTCGGCGGCAATCAGACGCGGCGTGTCGGCCGCCTTGTTGAGGCTGACGCTACGCGGTAGCGGCTCGACCCGGGCGATCAGGGCCTCCAGAACGGGCCGGGGCAGCACTCCGCCGAGGATCACCGTCTGCGGGTCGAGCATGTTCTCGATCATCACCACGGCCTGGCGCAGGCTGGCTGCGGCCTCATCCAGCCAGGCGAGCAGGCGTGTGTCGCCGTCTTCAAGCGCCGCAGCGATGCGGTCGAGATCGCCGTGCCGGACGGTTGCCGCCTGGACGTCGCCAAGCGCCTTCAGCGCGAGCGAGACCGAGGCGTAGCGTTCGAGGCAGCCGCGATTACCGCATGGGCAGGGTCGCCCGCCGGTGTCGACGACGAGATGGCCGATCTCGCCTGATTTGCCGTAGCCGCCGCGATAGGGCTGGCCGCGCAGGAAGAGCCCGCCGCCAATGCCTGCGCCGATATAGATGTAGGCGAAATCGGTCAGGGTGCGGCCGGCGCCGTAGAGCCGTTCACCGATCGCCGCCGCCGTGGCGTCGTTCTCGAGCAGCACCGGTAGACCGAGCTTGTCCTGCAGCGACTGGCGCAGCGAGAAATCCTTCCAGCCGGGCAGCGCTACCTCGCCGAGCACCACGAGCCGGTCGTCCTGGAACAGGGCGGGAATGACGAGGCCGACGCCCCAGACACGCTGGCGCGCCACCTGCTGGCGCTCGAGCATCGCTGAGATCGTCGCCGCGATCTGGTCGAGTACCGCCTCGGGCGCATCGGCGGCGAGGTCGAGCTCGGCGCGGTCGCGCACTACGCCGGCGACATCGGTCAGGATGACCAGCAAGACGCCATGGCCGAAGGATACGCCGAAGGTGAAGCCGCCATCGGGGTTGATGTCGAGATCGACGGCCGGCTGCCCGCGGGCGCCGCTGCGCCGGCTGACGCTGCGTACCAGCCCGGCCTCGGTGAGCTCACCGATGATGTTGGAGATGGTCTGCGGCGCCAGGCCGGTGGCGCGGGTGATCTCTGCGCGCGAGAGCGGCGCCTGCAGTCGTACCGTCTCCAGCACGACCCGCCGGTTGAACCGGCGGGCATGGTCCATATTGGCGCCGAACAGCTTCATCTTTGCCTCTGCCTCATCGCTTCTGCCTACACCCGGGTGCTTGCCAGCCGAAGTGGCTTCTGATTAAATCACTTCATTGGAATAAATAGGGCGGCGGCGAAAGACCGTCCTGAACCAGCGGGGAACAGACCATGACGCAGCAGCACGAATCCAAGAGTGGCCTATCCCGCCGGACGGTGCTGGGCGCGGCCGGAACGATGGCGGCGAGCGCCTATGGCTTCGGCGCGCAGGTGCAGGAGATGAACGTCCGCTTCGTCGGCGAGCGCTATCCGGCGCTGGAATTCTACGTGAAGAAGCTCCAAAGCGCGCTGCCGAACGTGAAGGTCACGGCCGACCTGATGCCGAACGCGCCGCTGAAAGAGCTGCAGACGATCACGCTGTCGTCCGGCGCCGACTCGATCGACATCATGCTCGGCAACGATTTGACGATCGCAAACTTCGCGCAGAACGGCTGGCTCGAGCCGCTCGACGAGTACATCGCCAAGCACAAGGACGAGTACAAGCTCGACGACTTCGCCAAGACGGCGATGAGCTCGGCCTCGTTCGGCGGCAAGGTCTATGGCCTGCCGGTGCTGACCAATACCCAGCTCATGGCCTATCGCCAGGACCTGTTCGAGGCCAAGGGCCTGAAGCCGCCGACCTCGTTCGAGGAGTACATCGCCGCCGCCGGTGCGCTGAACTCGCCCTCCGTCGCCGGTACCGTGATGACGCTGAAGGGCGACGGCGTCCTCAATGAGGGCCACTGGTATCTGAATGCGCTCGGTGACGGCTGGTTCGACGCCAACAAGAAGCCGGTGTTCAACAGCCCGAAGGGCATCGCCGCGATCGAGACGATGAAGTCGCTGACGCGCTTCGCGCCGCGCGGCTACACCGCCAACGGCAATGACGAATCGACCATCCTGTTCCAGCAGGGCGCTGCCGCCATGGGCATGCAGTGGCTGACCCGCACCGCCGCGATGGACCGCCAGGACCAGTCCAAGGTGATCGGCAAGATCAATTGGGCGCCGCCGCCGCGCGGCGGCCAGGTCGTCGTCGCCGACACCTTCGCCATCTCGAAGTTCTCCTCGCGCAACAAGGACACGCTGTTCCGCCTGCTCGCCGCGACGCTGTCGCCGGCGAACCAGCGCGAGGGTGCGAGCCTCGCCTGCCCGACGCGCGTCTCGGTGCTGGAGGATCCGGAACTGCGCCAGCGCTTCCGCTATTACAGCGTGCTGGTGCCGGCGCTGGACAAGGGCGCGATCTTCCCGAAATTCGCCGAGTTCAAGGAAGTCAGCGAGACGGTGACGCGGCGCGTCCTGCAAGCGGTCACCGGCGAGATGCCGGTCAAGGAGGCGCTCGACACTGGTGCCAAGGAGGCCGAGGAATTCCTGACGCGCCGCGGCGTCTACAAGTGAGCAGGTTCGCTCCCGGAACGGTCCGGGCCTGAACCGGGCCGCTCCAGCAAGGCATGGACTAATGGCGTCGTCGTCGGCGCGGGCCTATCCCCGCGAAATATCGCTCTGGCTGTTCGTGGTGCCGAGCGCACTCGTCGTGCTCGGCGTGCAGCTCTACCCGGTGCTCTACGCCGTCTATCTCAGCTTCTTCGACTACCATATCGGCCAGCCGCAGGCCCGTTTCGTCGGTGCCGACAACTATCTCACCTTGCTCGGCCAGGATCGCGTCTGGGCCTCGCTCCGGACGACAGTGATCCTGGTCGCCTGCTCGCTCGCAGTCGAGTTCGCGCTCG
Organism: Bosea sp. Tri-49; assembly: GCF_003952665.1. Taxonomy (NCBI): domain Bacteria; kingdom Pseudomonadati; phylum Pseudomonadota; class Alphaproteobacteria; order Hyphomicrobiales; family Alloboseaceae; genus Allobosea; species Allobosea sp. Tri-49. The sequence continues at coordinate 5,103,238 of NZ_CP017946.1, read as the reverse complement.
GCCTGCTGCTCGCGCTCGGGCTCTACAAGCTGACGCGTGGCGCCCGCATCTTCTCGACGCTGATCTTCGTGCCCTATCTGATCACGCCGGTGGTCGCGGCGCTGTTCCTGCGCTGGATATTCGCGGCGCGCTGGGGGCTGGCCGACGCGATCATCGCCTCCTTCGACATCTTCCCGCCGGACTGGCTGGGATCGCCCATCTGGGCCTTCGTCACCATCATCATCGCCGATGTCTGGCAGTTCACGCCTTTCGTCATGCTGATCCTCTATGCCGGCCTGCAGGGCATGGACGAGGCGCTGCTCGAAGCCGGCAGGATCGACGGCGCCTCGGGCCCGCGTCTGGTCTGGCACATCATCCTGCCGTGCTTAAGGCCGCAGATCCTGTTCGTGCTGGCGATCCGGCTGATGGATTCCTTCCGCACCTTCGACAGCATCTATGTGCTGACCGGCGGCGGCCCCGGCACCGCGACCGAGACGCTGACGATGTACACCTACGCCATGGCCTTCAAGCAGCTCGACCTCGGCCGCGCCTCGACGCTAGGCGTCCTGACCATGCTGATCGTCACCGGGCTGACGCTGATGATCATCTCGCTGATGTACCGGCGCGAGCGGGGGGCGTTCTGATGCGACGCCTCTTAGGCCAGCCGCTAGTCGTCTTCCTCTTGTCGCTGTTTGCGCTGTTCAGCCTGACGCCGATCATCTGGGCGGTGCTGATCTCGATCAAGCAGCCGGCCGATGCCTTCGCGATCCCGCCAAAACTGTTCTTCGAGCCGACCTTCCGCTTCCATTACGAGATCTGGGCCGAGCGCCGCTTTGTCGAGTTCTTCGCGAACAGCGCGATCATCGCGCTCGGCACGGTCTTCATCTCGGTGCCGCTCGGCACGCTCGCCGCCTATGGCCTGTCGCGACTGGAGAGCAAGATGGCGCGCTCCTATCTGATGGGACTCCTGGTGATCCGGATGTTCCCGCACATCCTGCTGCTGATCCCGTTCTTCATCGTGGCGCGCTCGCTCTCGATGATCGACACCTATCCGGCGATGATCGCGGCGATGGTGGCGATCAACCAGCCCTTCACGGTCTGGCTGATGCGCAGCTTCTTCCTGGAGATTCCGCGCGAGCTCGACGAGGCCGCGACGATCGACGGCTGCAATGCCTGGACGACCTTCACCAAGGTGATCCTGCCGCTGGCCAAGCCCGGCATCGTCGTCACCTCGCTGTTCAGCCTGCTGCTCGCCTATAACGAGTTCCTGTTCGCGCTGATCCTGACCGGCAGCAACACCAAGACGCTGCCCGTTGCGATCGCCGAATATGGCGGCGAGGACCTGAACTACTGGTCGCTCTCGGCCGCCGGCGCGATCGGGATCATGCTGCCGATCCTGCTGTTCATGCTGTTCTTCCAGCGCCATCTCGTGCGTGGCCTGACCATCGGCGCGGTGAAGGGATGACCATGGTCGACCAGAGCATCATCGACGGCTTCATCCGGGCGCAGGCGCAAATCGTGCCGGCAACGATCGCCGCCGTGCGCTTGCGGTTGCGCGCGCTCAGCTTGCCGCGGGCAAAATACATCGTCCTCGTCGGCTCAGGCACCTCGCTCAACGCACTGCTGGTGGCGAAGCCCGCACTGGAAGCCGGCGGCGCCTTCGTCGAAGTGCTGAACCCTGGCGCCTTCCTGCAGCGCGAGCCCGTGTTTGGCCGCGAGGCGCTGGTCGTCGCGCTGTCGCAGACCGGGACCAGCGAGACCACGGTCGCGGCGGTCAGACGCGCGCAGGACAGCGGGCTGACCACCCTTACCATCACCGCCGAGGCCGACAGCCCGATCGGGCAGGTGGCGACGACCAGGATCGTGATGCCGATCGGGCCCGAGCCGGTCGGCCCGAAGACCAAGGGCTATGGCGGTTCGCTGGCTGCTCTTGCCGAACTTGTGGCGGCCCTAGGCGGTCAGGCTGGCCAGGATGTCACCGAAGCGGCGATCACCGAGCAGATCAAGGCGGCGACACCGCCGGCCTTCGCGCTCGCGGCGGAACTCGACGCGGTCGATGGCCTGCTCTTCACCGGCGAGGGCCGCCATGTCGGCACGGCGCTCGAAGCTTCGCTCAAGCTCGCGGAAATGACCGGCGTGCCGGCGGCGGCCTTCCCCACCGAGGAAGCCATGCATGGTCGCCTCCACGGGCTGACGGCCAGGAGCCTGTGCGTGATGATCGCGGCGGACACCGCCGAACGCCGGCTCGCGGCCCATGCCGCCGAGGTGATGGCCGGGCTCGGCATCCGCGTCCTGATCCTCAACCTGACTGTCGAGCCGACGCCGTTCGACTGGTTGCGGCTCGACGGGCTGGCGCCGCCCTATGATGCGCTCGCCGCAATCATCCCGGTGCAGCGGCTGGCGCAGGCCATGGCGACACGGCGCGGGATTCCGCCGCATCTGATGCGCTTTCCGGGGTTGTCCAAGAAGCTCGGCATCAAGATCGACCGCCTGCCATGAAGACCGTCTTCGCCTTCGATATCGGCGGCACCGCCGTGAAATTCGGACTGGTGGCTGAGGACGGCCGCCTGTTGAAGCAAGGCGAGGTGCCGTTCGAACGCGACCTGCCCTTCGCTGCGCTCTGCGAGCGGCTGGCCCGGCTCTATGAGGACGTGATGGCGGGCGGCCGGGCCGATGCCTTGGCGGTCGCGATGCCGGGCTTCGCCTCGCCGGAGAGCGGCGTCGTTATCGATGGCGGTGGCAATGTTCCGGCGCTGCGCGACGGTTCGATCGCGGAAGCGCTCGAACAGCGCCTCGGCCTGCCGGTCTGGTTCGGCAATGATGGCGTTGCCGCTGCGTTGGGCGAGGTCAGGTATGGCGCCGGGCGGGCGCTGAGCCGCTTCGCCCTGATCACCATAGGCACGGGCGTCGGCGGTGCCGTCATTCTCGACGGCAAGCCGGTCATCGGTTCGGACGGCCATCCTCCCGAGCTCGGTGCCATCGTCGTCGGCAGCGACGATGCGGGTAGGCCGCTCTCACTGGAAGCGCGCTCCTCGGCGCCGGCCATGCTGCAAGCCTATGCGAGCCGGACAAAGGGTTCAGCGGTGTCGGCCCGGGCGCTGTTCGAGCAGGCCGAGGCTGGTGATGCAGAGGCGGACGCGACCATCGATGCGGCCTGTCGCGGCATCGCCCACGCGGCCGGCGCACTGACCAACGCACTCATGCTCAACGCGATCGTGCTCGGCGGCGGGGTGTCGGGAGCCGGCGAAGCCTTGGCGCGCCGGATCCGTCTTCTTCTGCCGGCCTATGTCTGGCCTGCCTTGGCGGCGAAGGTCGACATCCGCATCGCCGAATTGGGCAACACGGCCGGGCTGCTCGGCGTCGCATCGCTTGCTTTCGAGGGGCTATCCGCATCGGCCCGTAACCGCAACGTCAAGCAGGCCGCCAAGTCCTGATCAACTCGCGTCAGCTGGCGAGGGCGGCCGGAAGCGCAATGCCGAGGCGGTTGGCGCTGCTCCGAAGCGCAGCCAATGTCGGCTCTGCAAGAGAACAGAATCCGTCGAAACGGCTTCGCGCCTCTGCCGCGCGGTCACCGGGCAGCCGGATGGGAGCGGCACCGGCGACTGGCTTCGACTGCCGGATGCGGTCGGTGAACGTCGCAGCCGCGGTCTCGAATTCGGCGAGTGGGCGCATCCCCTCGATCTCGATCGCCATGAACAGATTGGCGCTGCCATAGGGGCGGGAGAGATCGCCATAGAGCGGTTGCACCTCGCTGCCGATGCAGCCGGCAGACAGGCCCCCAGCGAGAAGGTCGATCATCACGGCGAGGCCAAAGCCCTTCGCCCCGGCAGCAGGCAGGAGGACGCCCTTGATCGCCTCGGCCGCGTCGCGGGTCGGCAATCCTTCGGCCGTCTGGGCCCAGCCCTCGGGAATGGGCTCGCCCTTGCTCGCCGCCAGCCTGATCTTGCCCATGGCGCCGGCGCTCATGGCGAGGTCGAGCACGATCGGCTCGCCGCCGGTCGGAATGGCGATCGCCAGCGGGTTGTTGCCGACGACCGCCTCAGCCCCGCCGGGCGCCGGCAGCATCGGGCGCGTATTGGCCATGACGGTGCCGATCTGGCCGGCGAGTGCGATCTTGCGAGCAAAACGCCCCGCTGCGCCGAAATGGAAGGCGTTGCGGACAGCCACGATCGCGACGCCGTGCTCGGCGGCGCGGGCGATCGCGAGATCGCAGGCTCGCTCGGCCGTGACCTGGCCGAGCCCGTTCCTGGCGTCGAGTGTCAGGCGCGCGCCGGCATCGACGACGATCTCGCCGCTGGCCGCCGGATCAACGGACTTGCGTTCGATCCGTTCCAGATACATCGGCAATTGCAGCAGGCCATGCGAAGCCAGGCCCTCGATATCGGCGTCGACGAGAGCCTGCGCCACCAGCGCGGCATTGTCGGGCGGCGTCCCGGCCGCCTCGAGCAAGGCGGCCGCGAAGGATCGCAGCACCTCGGCGGGATAGCGGCCGGAACTCGTCATCAGCGCACCGGCGGCGCGTATTGCAGACCGCCCTTGGTCCAGAGCTTGTTGAGGCCGCGTTCGATGCCGAGCTTCGAGCCCGAGCCGACATTGCGCTCATAGACCTCGCCGTAATTGCCGACCTGCTTGACGATCTGCAGGGCCCAATCCGGCTTCAGCCCCATCGACTCGCCGAGATTCGCGGAGACGCCGAGCAGGCGCTGCACTTCCGGCGAGCCGGTGCGCTTCTGCTCCTCGGCATTGGCGCTGGTGACGCCGAGTTCCTCGGCGACGAGCATGGCATAGAGCGACCAGCGTACGATGCTGGTCCACATCTCGTCGCCCTGGCGCACGACGGGGCCGAGCGGCTCCTTGGAGATCAGCTCCGGCAGGATCACGTATTCGGTCGGGTTGACCAGCTTCAGCCGATAGGCCGAAAGCGCCGAGACGTCGTTGCTGAAGACGTCGCAGCGGCCGGACTCGAAAGCCTTGGCGACCTGATCGCCGGCCTCGAAGGCGACGCCCTCGTACTTCATGCCGTTGGCGCGGAAGTAATCGGCGATGTTGAGCTCTGTGGTCGTGCCGGTCGGCACGCAGACCGAGGCGCCGTTGAGCTCCTTTGCCGATTTGAGGTTCAGCGACTTGCGGACCATGAAGCCTTGGCCGTCATAATAGCCGACGCCGACATAGCGCAGCCCCATCTGGGTATCGCGCGACAGTGTCCACGTCGCCTGCCGGGACAGCATGTCGATCTCGCCGCTCTGCAGGCTGACGAAGCGGTCCTTCGGGCTGAGCGGGGTATAGCGGACCTTGTTGGCATCGGCGAAGACGGCGGCTGCCACGGCCCGGCAGATGTCGACATCGAAGCCGCCCCAGCGCCCGGTCTCGTCGGGCACCGAGAAGCCGGCGACGCCCGGGCTGACGCCGCAGATCATCTCGCCACGGTTCCTGACGGTCTCCAGGGTGCCGGCGGAAGCGGGCATGGCGCAGGCGGCCATCAGGCCGGCGATCATCAACAGGCGTGTCTTCATTCGGATGGCCCTTTCTGAGTGGGTTCGTATCCGACGTTTCCTCGTCAAACCCCATGATGATCCTGATGGCTTTCTGCCGCAGGGGCAGGCGCACCTCCGCTAATTTCGAGATGTGAAACGCGGTGACTTCCGGCCATATCCGAGAGCGGCAGTGCCATCATCCGATCATCGAAATCGGTACGGCATATTCATGCAGCCCCCTGCCCTCACCAGCTTCCGCCATCGCCTCGTCAGCGGCGCCTTCCTGGCCGGGAGCTTCGTCAAGACGCCGAGCCCGCACGCCACCGAGATCCTCGGCAATAGCGGCTTCGACTTCATCGTCGTCGACCAGGAGCATGCGCCCTTCGACCGCGGCACCACCGACCTCGTGCTGCTGGCGGCGCGGGCGGCCGGCGTCGCCGGGGTCGTGCGCGTCCCGACGCTGACGAGCGATGCGATCCAGGCCTCGCTCGATTGTGGCGCGGTCGGCATCCTCGCCCCGCATGTCGCGACCGTCACGGATGCTGAGGCTCTCGTCGCCGCCTGCCGCTATCGCGGCGGCAAGCGCGGCTTCTCCGGCGTCACGCGCGCCGGCCGCTATGGCGGCAGCAAGATGTGGGACCTCGTCGATGCGGCCGACGCAGCGGTCGCGACGATCGCCATGATCGAGGACCCGTCGGCGCTGGACCAGATCGACGCCATCCTCGCAGTCGAGGGGCTCGACGCCGTCTTCATCGGGCGCGGCGACCTCACCGTCGCCTTCGGCGCGCCGACGCGCGATGCACCTGCGGTCCGCGACGCGGTCGATACGATCCTTAGCGCGGCAAAGAAGGCTGGCAAACCGGTCTGCGTGATGACCGATAATGGCGAGGAATCCGCCGCTTTCGCCGAGCGCGGCGCCAGCGCCTTCATCCTCTCCTCGGACCAGGGTTTTCTGCGCAAGGCCGCGAGCGAAACCCTGGCGCAGATGCAGACCGCCAGGAGCCGGGTCGAGAACCCGGGCTCCCGATAGGAGATACGGACCCGTGAGCTACCCCTCCAGCGATCCGCGCTCGAAGCTCGCCGCTCCTGCAGCGGCGAAGGCCGCCCCGGTCAAGGCGTATGCAGGCGCCGACTATGCCCGCTTTTATGCTGAGGAGCCGCAGCAGGCGAACGAGACCGAGCGCACCTGGCTGGCGCGCGGCCAGAACTTCATCACCGCCTATTCCGACGCGAAGCCGGGTGCGGTGCTGGTGCGCGATGCGCAGCCGGACGAATACTGCCTGATCCTGCCCGAGAAGGAGCTCGGCGCGACGGTCACCGCCGGGACCGAGACGATCGAGGTCGCAGGCGGCTCGATCGTCTTCGTCCCGCCGGGAGCCTCTCGCATCACGCTCAAGGGCGCCGGACGCGTCATCCGGATATTCTCGAGCGTCGCGACCGATCTGGCAGCTTCCTGCTCCAATGCCGCTTCCTATACTGAGCCCCATGCCAATGTCGCGCTGCTGGAACCCTGGCCGGAGCCGCGGGGCGGCTTCAAGATCCGCGCCTACAGCCTCGATGCCGGCGCCGGCGAAGGCCGCTTCGGCCGCATCTTCCGCTGCACCACGCTGATGGTGAACATACTCGACCCGCGAAACGGCCTGCGCGACGTCACCGCACTCTCGCCGCATCACCACGACGATTTCGAGCAGGGTTCGCTGGTGATCGATGGTGGCTACATCCACGACATCCGCTGGCCGTGGACGCCCGACATGCGGATCTGGCGCGAGGACGAGCACGAATTGATGGCGGCGCCGTCGCTGACCGTGATCCCGCCGCCCTCGATCCACACCTCGCGCTCGGTCCTGCCCGGGCTGAACCAGATGATCGACATCTTCTCGCCGCCCCGCCTCGACTTCTCGCAGAAGCCCGGCTGGGTCATCAACGCCGCGGATTATCCGATGCCCGGCGAAACCGCCTGAGGGCCTGCGACATGACCTTAACCGCCCAGAACGCCGACGCGCGCAGCCGCCAGATCGCCGACCTCCTGGTCGGCGCTGTCGACCTGCATTGCCATAGCGGCCCGGCCGCGATGCCGCGCATCCTCGACCATCACGAAGCGATGCTGGATGCCGCCGCGGCGAAGTTCCGCGCCGTCGTCTACAAGGACCATTTCTACCTCGGCACCGCCCATTCGATCCTGCTGGAGAAGCTGGTGCCGGACACCGGCGTCAGGCTGTTCTCCGGCATCGCGCTCAACAACGCCTCGGGCGGCTTCAACCCGCATGCGGTCGACCACGCCATCAAGCTCGGCGGCAAAATCGTCTGGATGCCGACGCTCTCGGCCAAGAACCATATCGACGTGCTCGCCTCCGGCGCGGTGAAGACCTTCCCTAAGACGGCGCAGAAGATGCTCGACCCGATCCCGCTGACGCCGTTCGGGGCCGACGGCAAGCTGACCGACGACGTCAAGCTGATCCTCGACCTGATCGCGGCCGGCGACATCATCCTCGCCGGCGGGCATCTCTCGACGCCCGAGCTCTTCGCCGTGTTCGAGGAGGCGAAGGCGCGCGGCGTCAGGAAGCTCCTCGTCAACCACCCGACCTACATGGTCAACAATTGCAGCGATGCGGAAATCCGCGACCTCGTCGCGCTCGGCGCGGTGATGGAGCATTCGATCTGCATGTTCGTCGAGGGCAAGTCGAAGAAGTTCGAGCCGCCGGAGCTGCGCCGGGTGATCGAGGTCGCCGGCGTCGAGAACACCGTGCTCTGCTCCGACCTCGGCCTCACCGGCTCGCCGCGCCCGATCGACGGCTATCGCGAGATCGTCAGCCATCTGCTCGACCTGCAGTTCACGGAAGGCGAGATCAAGCGGCTGACCGGCGGGCATGCGGCGGAGCTGCTGGGGCTGGAGGCGGCCGCCTGATAAAAAGGTCCGAGGCCTGACCGGACAGTCAGCTCGCAACCCAGAGCAGTCATTGAACGGTCCCTGACGCTAAGCCGCAGAGGGAAGCGCTCCAGTTAGGCCTTCTCGGCAAGAGGTCGCCTATTCGTGTGGTAGACAATCGATAATCGAGTGGGTGACAGCCGACGCTGCGGCTCCAGAAGTTCAGATCTATCCAGCTCTCGTGCAGCTCGGTCTGGCCCAGCCAACCTTGCCCAATCGGCGGCCCTTCGCGGGGAGGTAGAGGTGCCGGAGGAGGTGGCGAGCCCGCAACACAAACCCATTCATGTCGTGCTGGGCAATCGATCGCGGTTGTCGTGCCGATCATGCCATTGTTCTGTGAGGGAGAGTCACGAGATATCAAGAGCCAGGTAGGCTGCGTTTGCGGGCGATATGCGATTAAGAATCCCCGCTCTATGTATCGACCTGGATCAGGAGGCCAGGTGCGGGTAGCCCGATTGCAACCATCTGTCACCGCTGTGCAGAGCCTCTCATCCAATAAGCGCCAGCCGCGCTCCATTGAGCTGTTCACACGAAGGTGGGGTGGAAGCTCTGCTGGACGCAGATATGTCAATTGAGCGGTGGCAGGAACCGTGCACAACGGCAGCCCGACAAGGGCGAGCAGCACCATTCGCTTCATTTGAAAGCCTCGGTTCCGCCGCTACGCTATCGCTTTGATGCAAGCTGCGCCAATGACTGCTTCCGACCCAATCGCGACATTCGTCGCGTCAGGCTTGTCAGCGATAGCCGAATGGAGAGCGGGAGCCTGGCCGGGGCGAACCTCAGGCCAGGCTCTTGCTACGTAGCTCTCGGATCAATCCAGCGAGATCGCCGCGGCGCGGACCACATCCGCCCATTTCGCCATTTCCTGCGTCTGCGCCGTCTTCACCGCCGCAGCATCGCCGCTGAGCGAACGCACGCCGATCGTGGCGAGCTTCTCCCGGCCTTCCGCGCTCTCGACATAGGCCCGCGTGACCTTAGCGATGCGCGCGACGATCGGCTCGGGCAGCCCTTTCGGGCCGACCAGCGCGAACCAGCCCGTCGCACTGACGCCTGGCAGACCGGCCTCGGACAAGGTCGGCACCTCCGGCAATTGCGGGGCGCGCTGATCGCTGGTCACCGCAAGCGCGCGGATGGCGCCGCTTTTGACGTGCGGGATGTAGGCCGGGATGAAGTCGATCGCGACATTGACCATGCCTCCGACCAGATCGGCCGAGAGCGGAGCCGAGCCGCGATAGGGCACATGCGTCATCTGGAAGCCGGCCTTGCGCTGGATCAGCTCGCCGGTGACATGGCCCATCAGCCCGAAGCCGGGGCTGCCGAAGGTCAGCTTGCCGGGATTGGCCTTGCCGTAGGCGACGAGCTCGGCGAAGGACGAAACCGGCAGCGAGGGATGGACGCTGACGATGCCCTGGACGTCGCCCAATAGTGCGACCGGCGCAAAGTCGGTGAGTGGATCGAAGGACATGGTCTTGTAGAGCAGCTTGTTGGTCGCGAGCGGCCCGGACGAGGAGAACAGCAGCGTGTAGCCGTCCGCCGCCGCCCGCACGACGCCGGTCGCCGCGATGTTGCCGCCAGCGCCGGTCTTGTTCTCGACGACGAAGCCCTGGCCGAGTTCGCTGCGCAACCGCTCCGCCAGCAGGCGAGCTACGACGTCGGTCGAGGCGCCCGCCGGGAACGGCACGACGATGGTGACCGGCCGGCTCGGCCAGGTATCGGCGAAGGCCCGCCCCTGTGTAGCCAGCGCGCTGGCGCCAGCGAGAGACGCCATGAAACGACGGCGTGAGATCGGCCGCATCATCTGAGGTTTCCTCCGGACAAGATGTTTTGAAGCTGTTGTCCGGACACTAGGCACGAGCCCGTCACAGGCTCGCGGGAAAGCGCGGCTATTTCTCGCCTTGAAACGCAACGCCCATGGATTGCGACAGTGCCTCGAGCTGCGCCTCGATGTTGGCGGCCGCCTTCTTCAGCGGATGGATGATCCGCGCCTTGTCGTCAGGGTTGGCGACCGCCGCACGGAAGAAGGTCACGCCGAAGGTCGCGAGCACTCGCTCGCCGAGCTTGATCGGCACCGCAATCGTCGCCGAATTCTTCGGCTCGGCGGCCGGGTCGCGCTCGGTATAGCCGCGCCAGCGCGCCTGCGCGATCATGCGCTCGACGTCCTCGTCGGTGAGGCTGCTGTTCTCGGGCTCGGGCGAGGTGCGCATCGCGGCGCGCAGCACCTCGCGTTCCTCGTCAGGACAGAAGGCGAGATAGGCGCGCCCGAGTGCCCGGCCGCCAAGGTTCAGCCGATAGCCCAGCGTCGCATGAAAGGGCGAGATCGGGCTGTCCGGAATCGTCGAGAAGCGGACGACCACGGCGTCATAGTCGAGCAGGCAGACGGCGCAGGGCCATTTGATCTGGCGCGTCAGCGCTGTGGCCCAGGGGCGCGCCGCCTCGATCACCATCGGCGCGCCGTGGAAGCCCGAGCTCAGATGCGCGACCTGCGAGGTCACGAGATAGCCGCGCATGCGCTCGTCGCGCGTGACATAGCCGGCTTCCATCAGGGTCTCGAGCAGGCGCACGATCGTCGGCTTGGGCATGCCGGTACGGCGATGCAGTTCGCCGACGGTCGCGACACTGCAGCGATTGACCTCGGTCAGCAGCCGCAGCGCCTTGAGAACGGACTGAACGGGCGCGAAGGAGAACACTTTGCGATCCGGCTAAGCGAGCACGAACCGCTGTTCTAGATGAGAATTCTCCAAACTCGATAGTTATTCGCGCAACCCGCCGGCTATTCCGGCATGGTCAGGACGACCTTGCCGACCTGGTCGCCCGCATCCATCAGGGCGTGCGCATCCTGGACGTCGCGCCAGTCGAAGCTCGCGCAGATATGACTGCGGATCGCCCCGCTCACCAGTAGCGGCCAGACCTTCTCCACCAGTTTGGCAGCGATCCGCCCCTTATAGGCGGCATCGCGCGGCCGGAGCGTCGAGCCGGTCAGGGTCAACCGCCGGCGGACGATGTTGCGGACATTAACCTCGGCCGTCTGGCCGAGATGGCTGGCGATCAGTACGACGCGGCCATCGGGCGCCAGCAATTGCAGCTGCTTTTCGGTATAGGGGCCGGCCTGCGCGTCGAGAACGACGTCAACCTTCTCCTTGCCGATAACCGCCTCGATCTCCGCCACCCAGTCGGCGCGGTAGTCGACGGCGAGATCGGCGCCGATCTCCAGGCAAACCGCGCGCTTCTCGGCGGTGCCGGCGGTCGCGATCACCCGGGCAGCACCGAGCTGCTTGGCGATCTGGATCGCGGCCATGCCGACGCCGCTGGTACCGCCCTGAACCAACAAGGTCTCGCCCTCGGCCAGCCGGCCGAGCCAGATGACGTTGTTCCAGGCGGTGAAGAACACCTCCGGCAGCGCCGCAGCCTGGGCGAAGGAGAAGCCTGCCGGCAAGGGCATGCATTGCAGCGCCGGCACCGCGCAGAATTCGGCATAGCCGCCGCCATTGGCGAGCGCACAGACGGCATCGCCAACCTTCGGCCAGGCGACATCAGCACCGACAGCCTCGACCACGCCGGAAACGTCGAGGCCGGGCAGGTCGGTCGCGCCGGGCGGTGGCGGGTAGAGGCCGCGCCGCTGCTGGATGTCGGGACGATTCACCCCGGCCGCCCGTACGCGGATCAGCACGTCGCCGGCACCGAGCACTGGAAGGGGCCGCTCGCAGAAGGCCAGGACCTCGGGGCCGCCCGGCTTGGTGATCTCGATCGCTTGCATCAGTTGGTCTCGTTGTCGGTTTCCGTGGGGCGGAGCGAGCGGATGATCTCCGGCATTCGCTCTCGGGCAGACGTCATCAGGCGCTCATAGATCGAGTTGCCATGGGCATCGATCGCGACGATCACCGGCCCGAAGCCGCCGAGCCGAAGCCGGTTCAGGCGGAACTGCATGATCAGGTCGCGCCAGGCGCAATCGGTCACCGCCTCGACACCCTCGCTCAGCAAGGCGGAGGCGCCGCCGACGAAGGAGAAATAAACGCAGCCCACGTCGCGCATCGCGTCGACGCTGCCCTGCGAGAGCCCGCCCTTGCCGCCGGTCGCGGTCAGGCGCAAGCCCCGGATCAGCGTTGGCATCAGATGGTTGAAGCGGCTCGACGTTGTCGGGTTGACGTAGTGAACCGCGCCGGGCCGCCCGTCATCGTCCTCATAGCTCACGCCCATATGGAAGAAGGCGCCGTCGCGCAGCGACAGGGGCAGTTCGCGGCCGGCCTCGATCTCCGCGACCATACGCTTCTGGGTGGGCATGCCGACGGTCGCGACGGCATCGCCATCGAGCAGCACGACATCGCCGACCTTGAGCGCGCGCGCCGCCTCTGGCGTCAGCGGCAGGGTCAGGCGGATGGGAGACGGGCTCGTCATTCGATCCGCTCCACCACGCCGGAATTATAGATCCGCGCCCGGGTCCGCCGGTTGATCCAGCAATTGAACGAGACCGCGACCGGGGTGAAGCCGTGGCCGGAGGCGTATTCGACATGGACGCCGAAGGTCGTGGTCGAGCCGCCGACGCCCATCGGGCCAAAGCCCATCTGGTTGACCGCGCGGGTCAGCCGCTCTTCCATATCGGCGACCATCGGCTCGGGATTGTGCTCACCGAAGGGGCGCAGGGTCGCATCCTTGGAGAGCTTCGCCGCATGGTCGAATGTGCCGCCGATGCCGACGCCGATCACCACGGGCGGACAATGCTGGCCACCGGCGCGCAGCACGATCTCCAGGATGCAGCGCTCGATCTCCTCCAAGCTCGGGCTCACCAGCGTCTCGACCGCGGCCCAGCGCCCGCCGCCGAGCGCCTTGGGGGCGCAGGTGATGTCGAGATAGTCACCTTCGCCGACAAGGTCCCAGGAGACCAGCGGCATGTCCTTGCCGTGAAAACTGCGCTCATTGGTCAGCGGGTTGGTGACGAAGCGCAGCAGCGGCGGCTGGATCGTCCGGGTGAGCTCGGCGAAGCCGTCGACGATCGCCTGGCGGATATCGCCTTCCATCCGCGCGCCGGAGCCGATCTTGATGCTGTAGCTCGGCACGCCGGCATCCGAGCACAGGAACTTGCCGGTGGTCTCGGCCCGCTCGGCGCTATCAAGCATGAAGGCGAGCGTCTGCCGGGCCTGCGGCTCGGTCTCGCTCGCGAGCGCCTTGCGGAATTCGGCCTTCGAGGATTCAGGGATACGGCGCAACGACCAATCATAGAGATTGGCGGTGACTTCCTTGACCAGATCATAGGTGATTGCCATGCGCACCGTCCGTTCGACGGCGTGAAACTAGTCGAATGACAGACGCCGGCTGGGTGCCAACGCAGTGTTTCGCATGATGAAATTGAAGTGACGCTCCGCCCCCTGCCCCGGCTTCCCCTTACTGACAGGATCGGAGGCGCCTGCCGGCGCGCCGGCTGCACAGCGACAGGATGGATCTGCGATGAGCCATGTGGACATCACCGGCTTCGATCTGACGATCGACGAGATCGCCCGCGTCACCAGGCAAAAGACGCCCGTCTCCGTCACGCCGGATGCCGTCGAGCGGATGGAGGCCGCCCGCGTCACCACCAGCGTCGGCGCCAAGACCGGCGTGCCGCTCGCCCCGGAGCGCATCGGCGAGTTCAACCGCCGCCTGCTGCTCACCCATAATGTCGCGCACGGCCCCCTCGCCCCGCATGAAGCCGTCCGGGCGATGATGCTCGTCCTGCTCAATTCGATGGCGAGCGGCCGCCTCGGCGTGCGGCCGCTGCTAGCCGAGCGGCTCAGCGAGGCCCTCAATGCCGACCGACAGATCGACGTCCATATCTGGGGCTCGATGGGCCAGAGCGACATGGCCCCGATCACCGATCTTGCACTGGCGCTCTACGGCGATATCGAGCTTCAGGCCGGCGAGGCGCTGGCGATGCTCAATTCCAGTGCGCTCGCGCTCGGCATCGCGGCGCTCGCCATGGCTGATCTGCAGCGTAGCCTCGACCTCTGGAGCCTGATCGCCGCGCTGAGCATGGAGGGCTTCGCCGCCAACCCGTCGATCGTCTCGGAGGCCGCCTTGCGCTCGCGCCCCTTCGCCGGGCTGGAGCGGCATGGAAGCCGGATCAGGCGCTATCTCGACGGCAGTTATATCCTGGCCAAGGGCGGCCCGCGCCACCTCCAGGACCCGCTGAGCTTCCGCTCGCTGCCATTGCTGCACGGCACGGCGGCCGACAGCCTGGATTTCGCATGGCGCCAGGTCGAGACCGAGTTCCGCTCCAGCCAGAACAATCCGATCGTCTCGCTGGAGGATCGCTCACTTGTCTCGGTCGCCAATTTCGACACCGTCTCGCTGTCGATGGCGCTCGATATCGCCCGGCTCGCCTTCGCGCCGGTCGTCACCGGTTCGGCCGAGCGGGTCGCCAAGCTGGTCGATTCGTTCTGGTCCGGGTTGACCGTCGGCCTGATCGAGGAAGACGGCGTCGGCCTGCCCGGCTTCAACGGCCTTGCCCAGTTCCACAAGGCGATCACCTCGGAGGCGCGGCTGGCAACCGCCCCGGTCGTTCAGGAATTGGCGAGCTCGAGCCACTCCAACGGCAATCTCGACCGCGCCGGCATGGCGGGGCTGGCGGCGAGGAAGACGGCGGAGGTCGCAAGCCTGTGCCGCTCGATCGCGACAATCGAGCTGCTCGTCGCCGCTCAGGCCGTCGATATCAGGAAGGCCACCCCACTTGGCGTGACCACAAGCAAGCTCCACGAGTTGGTTCGTGAGGTGATCCCGTTCGCCGCAGCGGGCGATAGCGTTCCCCATCTCGATCCGCTGCTGCTGCACATCGAGGGGCGCAACAGCGACGTCCAGCGCATGATCGAGCTTGCTTGACCCGTCCCGAGTTTGCTCGAAATCAGTCTGTTCCGCCTCGCTCCTGCAGCTTCATTGCTGAACTGACTACCTGCAAGCGGACCCTTTGAAGGTCAGCTGAGGGCCAACTTCTGTCACCGGACACGGATGAAGGAATGTCTCAGATGGGTCGTATGGAGCAAATTCTGCGCAAGCAGGCGACCTGAATGCGATTAGCGATAGAAAGCGCGTACGACGACGCGCGCGAGCGGCGCCGGTCGGGCAAGTGTCTCTGATGGGGCGCCGACCGTTAGTGGCGGCCCCTCTTGCGCTGTGCTGAGTCGTCCGCCTGCCCCCGCAGAAGCTGATCAATCGAATCCCGCAAATTCCTCGGGCCTTCGCCCGGCATCACGAGGCGAGCCCGAACTACAGCTTCGATGCAGATATCAGTAAAGACGATATAAAATCTCTCAGAAGGCAAAAATAACGCGTTCGAATATTGTTATCCGTACACCTAAATCAATAACTTTTGGCACTTCACGCTGCTCATTGCGCTAGACGGGCACAATTGGCAATCAATTGGTGCAGTTTCGGCAAGCGCACTCCGGACTGAATAAGGATCCGACGCTCTAGTGCCTTCATTGCGCTCGCAAGGTGCCATTGAGAGCGCGATAGGCTTTTGAAACCGCGAGGGATGCACCGTTTACTGTTTCGCCAATTCCGACACTCGACGTGCAACTTCAGAAGCAGCCCTATGAATTGAGCTGGCGGGAACTGGGGTTTTAAACTCTGAACGGTTCAGAAAACCTGAAGCCGACCGGCTTCGATGGGCACCGTATCGGACTTCCTCAAATCGGAGGCGCTTGGAGAGTTGACAGCACCGCAACTGACAATGTCATGACGGGTGCGCATCGTGCGAGCCACTCAGATGACCTCGGTTGATATGGACAGGCCCCGGATAAAGCTCTCGATCGTTTCCACCCTCTATCGGTCGGCGGATACGATTGAGCCATTCTATGAACGCTGCATGGCCGCGGCTACCGGTCTCTGCCAGGACATTGAACTGGTGCTGGTCAATGACGGCTCGCCCGATGACAGTCTGGCTCGCGCGCTCGACCTGAAGGACAGGGATTCCCGCGTCATCGTGGTCGATCTGTCTCGCAATTTTGGTCATCACAAGGCGATGATGACCGGGCTGACGGTCGCGTCGGGCGACTACGTCTTCTTGATCGACAGTGACTTGGAGGAGGAGCCCGAACTCCTCACCACCTTTTGGAACCGCTTCCATAAAGGCGACTGCGACGTCGTTTATGGCGTCCAGGAGGCTCGCCGTGGCGGTTGGTTCGAGCGGGTAACGGGAAACACGTTCTTCTGGCTCGTTGACAAGCTGAGTGACCAGAAGCTGCCGCGCAACCTCGTCACCGCACGCCTGATGACGCGCCAATATGTGCGCGAGCTGATCCGCCATCGTGACCGGGAGTTCTTCATCGCACATCTTTGGCTGCTGACGGGCTTTCGTCAGGAACCGCTTACAGTTTCAAAGCTGACTTTGTCGCCGACGTCCTATTCGGTAACGAAGCGGGTCGAGATGCTGGTGAAGTACGTTACGACCACCTCGACCAAACTCCTTTACATGATCCTTTATCTTGGACTGGGGACGGCGGTTTTATCTGGCGCTGCCGTCCTTTACATTGTCGCGCGCTATCTTTGGACGGGCGTAGCAGCCGACGGGTGGGCATCCTTGATCGTCGCGATCTGCTTCTTCGGCGGATTGACGACCCTTATCCTCGGAATCCTTGGAATCTATATTGCGAATATATTTTCGGAGACCAAGCGCCGCCCCTATGCGGTCGTCCGCCGAATCCACCGCGGCCCGGCCGCCGAGTCGCGCCTCTGAAGAGATGCGAGGAACGAACAAACATCACGACTGAACCGCTGCCCGAGGCATCGAAGGCAACAGGCATCGTCGATGTCGCTTCCGCGGCCACACGATGATGAAGGCCTTAGCTGCGCTCGGTAACGGCAGCCATGAGCGCACTTAGAACTGAATGGTATCCGGCATGACAAGGGGCTCGCCGCCGTCTCGCCATATCCGTTCGGCGATGACTGCCTTTACCAGCGGGTTGACCGCCACGACCGTGCGGTAACCGAGAGCATGGTCTTCCGCGACATAGCGCTCGACCCGACCAAGGTCCCAGGCATCAGTTGGATCGTCGACCACAAGCCGCTCGGCGCGCGCCCAGGTACGCGGAGCATAGGCTCGGATGACCGCGGCCATTTGCCCCGCACCAAAGATCTGAACGCGGCCACCGAGAGCGTCGAGCCGATCACACCAAAAGCCATCGAGATCTTGCCAGGCGGCCAGGTATCGGGCTGCATCGTCAGGGTTCGCGGCGGCCGCCGGCTCCTGAGCACCATCTCCTTTCTCCATCACGAAGACCTGGAAACAGGTGAGGTCTTTGTCGAGGGCGAGTGTCTTTGCGACCCGGAGCCCTGCTGCAGCCGCGAACGCGTGAAACGCAGCACGAGATATCGTCCATAGATGATCGAAGAACAGCAGTTCGCAGTTCGCGGGGGTCGCGACCGGGCAGATCACAACTGCCTTCCCGTCTGGGCGAAGTCGCGCGGCAATCGCGCTGAGAAAGCCGGAGGGATCGGGTGTATGTTCGATCGTATTGATCGACACAACCGCATCGAAATCACACCACGCCGGCCCCGTGTGATCCTCGAGCAACCCTCTCGCCAGTGTGACTTTGCCAACGGTTCCCAAGAACTCGTCCGGGAGGGCGGGATCGACGCCCCGGATTTCGTGAGCCGGCAACATTGAGGCTAGGAAGCGGGCAGTCGCACCCGAGCCGCAGCCGAGTTCGAGTAGACGGCCGAGATCGGGCATTCCACCGAGGGCGCCGGCCACCACGTGCGCGTAAGCCTCGCCACGGGCATCGTCGGCGAGGCTCGACTGGCCGGGCAAGACGTAGTTCTCAGTGTAGATCGACGCCACTTCGGCAGATGCGAGCGGCACGCGATGACGAATGAGTCCACAAGCTCGACATCCCACCTTGTCCAATCTGCGCGGCACGATTCGACCATCACTCAGGACGGATCTATCGCCTGACGGGCTCGGAAGAGCGACGGAGTCTTGGCTGCCGCAGGCTGGGCAATCATCCCCGCGGTGGCAATCGATCTGGTCGGCCAAAACAACGTCCTGAGAACAGCGGGACAAGCCCCGTGATACGAGTAGACATAGCCAGCACGGGCTGCCAAAACAACCCGCGAGCCGAGGCTCGCAGGCCTATCTGGGGGCTGGCGAATCGGCTTCCGCGCACTGAGAGCGAGACTGTGAACAACCTTCGAAGCGAGAAGATACCCTTCGGTCGGCCCGCAATCGTCGGGAAAGAACTCGAGTATATCGCTCAGGCTATCCAAAACGGCACTATCGCTGGCGGAGGGCCGTTCATGCGGCGCTGCGAGACGTGGCTGGAGCAGGCTCTGTCCGCCCGCCGCGTGCTGATGACCCACTCCTGCACCGCGGCACTCGAGATGGCAGCGATGTTGTCCGAGGTCGGGCCGGGGGACGAGGTGATCATGCCGTCGTTCACCTTCTCCGCCACGGCGACGGCCTTTGTCCTGCGCGGCGCTACCGTCGTTTTCGTCGATATCGAGCAGGACACTCTCAATATCGATCCGGCCCGCATCGAACCGGCCATCACCGAGCGGACCAAGGTTGTCGTCCCAGTTCACTATGCGGGCCTCGCCTGCGATATGGACGCAATCATGGCCATCGCCCGCCAGCACGATCTGCTGGTGGTGGAAGATGCAGCGCAAGCCCATCTCTCGACGTTCAAGGGCAAGCCCCTCGGAACGATCGGCGACCTCGGTTGCCTGTCCTTCCATGAGACCAAGAATGTCATCTCGGGAGAGGGTGGCGCCCTCATTCTCAACAATGAGCGCTTGCTCGACCGCGCCGAGGTCATTCGCGAAAAGGGCACGGACCGTAGCCGCTTCTTCCGCGGCCAGGTCGACAAATACACCTGGCAGGATATCGGCTCGTCCTATTGCCCGGGCGAGATCGTCAGCGCCTTTCTCATGGCTCAACTCGAACAAGCCGACATCATCTGCGAGCGCCGGCGAGCCATCTATGACCTCTACCGCGAACGCCTGGCGCCTCTGGCGGATGACGGTACCGTGACGCTGCCCCGCGCTACGGGAACCGATGTCAACGGCCATATCTTTTGGCTGCTGCTCGAGTCGGAAGCCGTGCGGGCCGATCTCATCCGGTATCTGCAGGCACGCGACATCAATGCCGTTTTTCACTACGTGCCGCTCCATTCGGCTCCGGCCGGCCGCAAGTACGGACGTGTGTCGGGAGATCTGGCCGTCACCGACCAGGTCAGCAACCGGCTTTTGCGTTTGCCGCTCTACTACACGCTCGACGACGGCGAGGTGGACAGGGTGGTGCGAGCCATCTTTGACTATTTCGGACGCCCCCTCTGAATGAAGCGCGTCGCAATCATTCAATCGGGCTATATCCCGTGGCGAGGTTTCTTCGCCGCCATCGCCCTTTGCGAAACGTTCGTGTTCTTCGATAGCGTCCAGTTCACCCGGCGCGACTGGCGCACGCGCAATGCCATCAAGACGCCCCAGGGCATTCATTGGCTGTCCGTGCCCGTCCAGCAGAAAGGCAACTTCCAAGCGCCGATCGACAGCATCCGCATTGCCGATCCAGGCTGGTGGCAGTCTCATCTGAAGAGCATCGAGCTATCCTACCGCCGCGCGGCCCATTTCCAGGATGCATTTCCGATTGTCCGGGGCCTGTTCGAGTCGGTCGCGGATTTGCCGACGCTGTCGCAGGTCAACCAAGGCATGATCATGGCCCTGTGCAGGGCGCTGCAGATCGAAACGCGCTTCCTCCGTGACGTCGATCTGCTGCCCCGGGAAGCCATGGCGGCAATGCAGCCAACAGAGCGATTGGTGCAGCTTTCGGCCGCCGTAGGTGCCCAGACCTATCTGTCTGGCCCCTCAGCCAAGAGTTATCTGGACGAGGAAGAGTTCAATGCGCTCGGCATGCAGGTAGAGTGGATGGACTATGGCCGGTTCGCGGAGCCATATCCGCAAGTCTGGGGCGATTTTGCGTCAGGCGTTTCAATTATCGACACGCTTCTAAACCTCGGCCTCGATCAGACCCGCGCTATCGTCTCGGCCTGAACCGAGGAATTGCGGCATGGGTCGTGAACAGCCGACCCCTCCCATCTTGCAGGTGGCATAGAGCTCACTTGCGCGCAGCGCGCGGGTTGGTGCATTAGCAACCGCGTCGGCGATTGGGCGCCGCGATGGAAACGCTGGAACAATGTGCAGACTGGAGACCATGGTCGCAACGGGAGAGTTCGACTCTGTCGGTGGGCATATTGCGCGCCATGGCCTGGCCGGTTGCCCGTCAGCATTGGCGCGAATCTCTCTTGATGCCCGACGTTTCGCCAGTGGCTGCTGAGTTCAAGACCTTCTCGGAGGCCATACTCGCCTCTCCGGAAATCGCAGCCGTGGCGCAAGGTTGCGGCCTCGGCCCGGAAGAAGCGACCCAATTGCTCGCGACCTATGCCAATGAGGCCGGCGTCGGGCTCGAACTCGTCGTCCCGTTGCTGCGCCCCGGTATGCGTGTCCTCGAGGTTGGCTGCGGAATCGGGCTTCTCGCTAGTTTTTTGCGCCAATCCGGCGTCGACATCACAGGCCTCGAACCCGGAGCCTCGGGCTTTGGTTTCATGCCCGAAATCGGCTCGGCGATCCTGCGCCACCTGCCTGACACCCTTCGCGCAGAATGGTTAGGTATTGGCGCAGGACAACTCGACCCAGCCAGACACGGGCAATTCGATCTCATCTACTCGACGAACGTACTTGAACATATTCCCGACCTCGCAGGCGCCTTCCGTGGCATGGCTAGTGTCCTGGCACCTGGAGGAACTATGGTTCACCTGTGCCCCAACTACGCGGTGCCATACGAGCCGCATTTCGGCATTCCATTGGTTCCCTTCCTTCCACGTGCCACGGCCTTTCTTTATCGGGAGACCATAAAGAAGCTGCCGGGGATCTGGGAGGAACTGAACTTCATCACGGCATCCCGGGTCAAACGTCTCGCCCGCACCAACCGGCTGTCGATCTCATTCGATCGCGGTGTCCTTGCAGCAGCAATGCGCCGCTTTGATCAGGATCCCCTGTTCAGAGAGCGGCAAGGCGGGTTGGCCGGCAAGGTGCAGTCAACGGCAAGGGCGCTCGGCCTTCTTGGGTTGCTCGAGAAACTGCCGGCGGGGCTCGCCTCGCCAATGATCATGCGTTTGCAACACGATTCAAAAATTGCGGAGCCTAAAGCCGCAAGATCTTCATAAAGGAGGCAGATGAGTGCCCCAGTTGACAGCTCTGCTTCTTTTCGCCTGCAGCCTGATTTCCGTCGCAGGTTCGCAACTCTTGTTCAAGACGCGCATGATGCAGATCGGCGAAATCTCCGGATCGGAAAGTCCAATACTCACCGGACTCTCCCGACTCCTTGTCGACCCGCTCTTCTGGGTGGCCGGGCTGATGGTCGCTGTCGGTGCCGCATGTTGGTACTCGGCCATGATCAAGCTGCCGCTCAGCTTTATGCTGCCCATAGCGAGCTTGATTGCGCCCATGACCGCAATAGGAGCGTATTTTTGGCTTGGCGAAAGCCTTCCGCCTGAAAAGTTGGCGGCGATCGCCTGGATCGCAATCGGCGCTGTATGGCTGGGTTATCTGAGTTCCTGACCTTGCCAGCCAACAAGCGGCTGCTCAGCCGATGGAGCCCATGATGGTTCAGACGACGTCCGGCTTCTATCAGTTGACGCAGATGCTTGCGATCTATGCCGCCCTTCAGCGGATACTCAGCGGAGAACGGCATTTCCTAATCGGATCGCATGGATGAACAATATTTCTTTGAAACACTCTGCCTTGAGCCGAATTACGATAGTTGCCTCAGCTATTTGTTCAATGGCGATACTGGGAGCAGCTCTACTCAATGCCGCCAAAGGCATAGATTTAATTGATGAAGGATATTATCTAGCGACTATCGCAGAACCACTTAAGTACAAAAACAATCTTTCTCAATTCGGGATTGTTTACTATATATTGTATGAAATCTCAGGACATAGTATTTCGACACTGAGACAATTGAATATATTAATTACATTTGCCTTAGCATCGACTCTCGCATGGCTCGCACTAGCCGGCCCCCTGCAAAGCCAGGCGGGGGAGCGGCTGCCGCGCCTGATCGTTGCGGCGGCGCTGGGCACGACATCTCTCGCCATACTCCGCCTGTGGCTGCCAACGCCCAGCTATAATTGGCTTGCTCTTCAAGCCTTGATGGTGACGGCCATTGGGCTGCTGATATCGCAAAGAACGTTTGGCCGCACCAGCGCGGTCGGCTGGACGTTGATTGCGTTTGGAGGCTGGCTGGCATTCATGGCAAAGCCAACAACGGCTGCAATCGCGGGATTGCTCTCGCTTCTGTATCTTGTTGTAACCAAGAAATTCAGTGTTGGGCTTGTCGCTGTGGTGGCCCTGCTCTTTTGCAGCCTCCTTGTGACAGCCGCTCTGCTACTCGACGGTTCCCTGCTCGGCTTTGTAGAGAGGTTTTCGGTCGGGCTTGAAAGGGCTGGCGCTTATGGAATGGGCCATACGCTCTCAGCTATAGTCAGAATCGACCCGTTACCCTTCAATTGGGAGGCTCTCCGGGCGCTCACTTTCGGCTGCTTGGCACTGATCATCTCGGCATCCCTGGTCGGTTCAGGAAACGGGGCGCTTCGAGCAATTTCATATGCCTCCAGTATCATATGCGCCGTCCTCGCAATGTCGCTTGTTTTTGGACTATTGGGCGGCCCATACGATTATGGCCTATGGCAACAATTATTCTTGGCTTCAATTGGCCTATCGGCGGGGTTGTTCGCTCTAGTTTATAATAAATTCAACCAATCTACCCCAAATATTGAAGGAAAGACCGCGAAAGCACTCCTTATTGGGTCGTTGCCGTTTGCATTTATATTTGGATCAGCAAATAATTATTGGTTTATGGCCGGTCTTTCTGGATTTTTTTGGGTACTATCCGGAGTTACCCTTATTCGAGTAGGCCCTGCTCCGGCAAACGCAATGGCCTTGTTGCTACCTTTTGCGTTTGGCGCCCAGTTCATCACCGCAGGTCAGATCCTGTTCGGCATCGAGAAGCCGTATTATCAGCCCGGTCCCTTGCGCAGCGCGGACTATCTTGTCGATCTCGGGGATAGCGGCGGCACGCTGCGGGTCGCCCCGAGTACGGGGAAGTTCATCGAGGCTGTAAGGAAAACAGCGGATCAGGCCGGTTTTCAGGCGGGCACGCCAGTGATTGACCTGACCGGGCGTTCTCCCGGAACGCTGCATGTCATGGGCGCGAGTTCGACCGGGCAGCCGTGGTTGATCGGGAACTTCCCCGGGATGCCTGGCAGCAATCGCGTGGCGACCCAGGTGTTGAAAGGAGTCGCCTGCCCGGAGCTCGCCCGTGCCTGGCTCCTGATCGAGCCCGAAGGTCCCTTCCGTTTTCCCGCAACGATCACGTCCGTTTTCGGGGCGGATCAATCTCGGGATTTCTCCATTGCCGGCTCGTTCTCCAGCCCTGATCCGCTCAGCAACTTTACCGAAGCACGGACTCAGCATCTGATGCGTCCGACTCGCTCGATTGAAGAGGCCTCGCGGGCGTGCACTGAGGCGAAGGCCGCCTTGGCTCAGCCAGGCAGCATCAACAAATCAGAGGCGCGCGAATAAGCTTTATTGCGTCCCACTTCACAGTTGGCCGAAAAGGCATGTTGCGCTCTCTGGCCCGCCTGCGACCGCTGGGCCGAGACAATAGACGCATCAACGAATAGCTCTTCAGGCTCGGCTAAGATGCGTCGCGAGCCCAGTGCGGGTGCGCTATCGAGAAAGCAAGGCGACCTTGTTTCTGATCATCCTGACGAGACTGAGCGCCGCCATCTCCGAGGACTTCGGGTTGCCCGCCAGCGGCCTGTTCTCGATCGTCACATCGAGACGACCGAAGGCGCCGGAGACGCTCAGGCGATGGCAGTTCGCGGCGATGCCGGGATCGGCGACGAGCTCGATTCGGGTTCTGTCGAGGCCGATGCCGGCAAGCGCCGAGATCACCGCGACATTGGCATTCTGAGGAAAGCGGATGGCCGCCTCGCGCGCCGAACCGCTGAAGAAGGTGGCCGGTACGGTCAATGTATCGAGCGCGACCATCTCTTCCGCTGGCGTGCCCCGCCAGGCCGCGGGCGGCTTGACGATGCTGTGCACGACCTCGTCGAGTGGCAGCGCTGATGCGGCGGCGATGGCGTCGACCCCCGCGAGGGCACCGGGCGGGAGGATGAGCTGGCTGCCACAGGCCTCGGCCGTTGCCATGAGACGCTCGAGCAGTGCGGTATCGGTCAGTGCGCTGGCCGAAGCGATCGCGAAAGCCGGCGCCGAACGCAGGGCAGCCTCGCCCCAGGCTGAGACCGCGTCCCGACCGGCCGCCTCCACCACCAGATCGAGATCCAGTTCGGCAAGCTGTGCCGGATCGGTGACAAGGACCGCGCCAACAGGGATATCCCGGGCACGCGTACCAGAGCGGGCTCCGACAGCAACGATGGCGACGTGCCGAGCGTTCTGCGCGCCCGCCAGCAGCTCGGCAACACGTCGGCTGATCGCACCCCAGCCGATGATTGCGATCCGGAGTGGCTTACGAGAACGGGGCGTCATCACTTCCCCGCCGTCGCCAGCGCCAGATTGAGCAGCGCGCCGCCATTCAGCCCGTCGAGCATGCTGAAATGATGCCCCGGGCAGATCAATGGTTCGGGCGCATGCCAAGCCGCGGCCAGCACCGCTGATTGCCGCTTGAACGCCTCGCTCTCGCCCTCGCCAACGGCGAAGGCGAGGCGCGTATTGCTCGGGCGTGACCGCCCGAGCGGGCTCAGCCGCACCGCTCGCTCGACATCGTCGAAGCCGAGCAGGCGCCCGATCGGCAGATGTCCGAGCGGCTTCAGATCATAGAGCCCGGAGAGCAGCAGCGCCGAGGCCACCGGCGGGGCCGCAGGATCGCACAAAGCCATCGCCGCGAGATGGCCGCCGGCGGAATGGCCGCTGATGTGCAGTTGTGCCGGATCGAGGCCAAGCGCATCGGCCTCGCGAATGAGGAAATTCAGCGCCGCGACGGTCTGGACGATGCTCGCTTCGAGCGGCGTATCCGGCGCCAGCCCGTAATTCGGCATGGCCACCGCAAAGCCGGCGTTGAGCAGACCCTGCGCGAACTGCGCATGCTGGATCTTGTCGGTGGCCTGCCAATAGCCGCCATGGACAAAAACCCAGACGGGAACGCGCTGCGCTCCAGCGGGGCGATAAAGGTCAAGCTGCTCGAAGCGATCCGGGCCATAGGCGAGGTCGAGCCCGGCATGACCGGCGCGGAAGGCCGCGCCATCCCGGCTCCACTGCCGGAGCAGCACCTTCATATCGGCCTGCAGGCGCGGGCTGTATTGCCGCGCGAGTTCACGCAGCGGGTAGCCTTCGACCTCGATGTCGGGCAACGGTTGCGGCGGAGCGAAACGAGCCCGAATCGTCAGCCCCTGCCCCGCTGATGGCCGCAGCCTGATTGGTGGCCGGAAGCCGACAAAGACTTCGCGATACGCCAGCTCAACCGCGTGGCGCGAGATGTGAAAGGCAGCAGGATCGGCCGCCTCCCACTCCATGCCGGTCAGGTGATGCGGGCCGCAGCCGGCTGCGACCAGGCCGGCGAGAACGTCGCTCAGCGTGTCGCGCAGGGCTTCGACAGTGTCGGTTGCGGCGCTGCGCGCGACGATCTCGGATTCAGACGCCGACATAGCGATGCACCAGTTCCGCATTGGCCGCGAGGTCGCTGCTCGAGCCGGACCAGACCGTGCGCCCCTTCTCGATGATGTAGTGCCGGTCGGCGAGGCGCTTGAGCACTGAGATGTTCTTGTCGATCAGCAGGATCGACTGCCCCTGCGCCTTCAGCGCCTCGAGACAGCGCCAGATCTCGGCACGGATCACCGGCGCCAGCCCCTCGGTCGCCTCGTCGAGGATCAAGAGCTTCGGATTGGTCATCAGCGCCCGGCCGACCGCCAGCATCTGCTGCTCGCCGCCCGACAGCGTGCGGGCGGACTGGCCGGCGCGCTCCTGAAGGCGCGGGAACAGGGCGTAGACACGGCTTAGCGTCCAGGGCGAAGCGCGCCCGAGCCGGTTCGCGGCGGTGGCGACGAGATTTTCGCGCACGCTCAGGGTCGGGAAGACCTGCCTTCCTTCCGGCACGAGGCCGACACCACAGCGGGCGATGACTTCAGGCGCGCTACCCTGGAGCGCGCGGCCGTCGAAGCTGATCTCGCCGCCCTTCGGCGCCAGCAGCCCCATGATCGAGCGCACCGTCGTGGTCTTGCCCATGCCGTTGCGGCCGAGCAGGGTCACGACCTCGCCATCGGCGATGTCGAGGCCGACATCGAACAGGACCTGGCTTGCGCCATAAGCCGATTGCAGGTTGCGCACGCTCAGCATCAGGCGTCTCCCTCGCCGAGATAGGCGATGCGGACGTCCTGGTTGTCGCGGATTTCCTCTGCCGTCCCGGTCGCGATGATGCGGCCATAGACCAGTACCGAGATCCGGTCGGCAAGCGCGAAGACCGCGTCCATGTCGTGCTCGACCAGCAGCATGGTGACGCGCCCTTTCAGTCCTGAGAGCATCGCGACCATCTGCTCGCTCTCGGCGTGGCCGAGACCCGCCATCGGCTCGTCGAGCAGCAGCAGGCGCGGCTCGCAGGCGAGCGCGATGGCAAATTCGAGCTGCTTCTGCTCGCCATGGGAGAGGTCGGCGACCTTGACCTCGGCCCGGTGCGTGAGGCCGGCAGCGGTCAGATGCTCGCGGGCGCGCTGGCGCAGGCCCTTGTCGCGGCGGGCATCGGCGAAGAAGCGGAAGCTATGGCCCTGCCGCGCCTGAACCGCGAGCGCGACATTGTCGAGCATGCTGAAATCCGGCAGCAGCTGGTTGATCTGGAAGGTGCGGGCGAGGCCGCGCTGGACGCGCTGCGGCGTCGCCAGCGCATCGATCGGCTCGCCCTCCAGCCTGATCTCGCCGGCATCGTGGCTGAGCTCACCGAAAAGCTGGGTCAGCAGCGTGGTCTTGCCGGCGCCGTTCGGGCCGATCAGAGCGTGGATCTCGCCCTCGACCACGTCGAGGTCGACGCTGTCGGTGGCGATCAGCCCGCCGAAGCGCTTGCGCAGGCCGCGGACTGAAAGGAGCGGCTGGCTCATCGCTCGCTCCTCCCGAACCCGAGCCGGTTAAACAGCCCGTTGAGCCCACCTTGCGTGAACAGGACGACGAGCAGCAGGATCGGGCCGAGGATGAGCTGCCAATGCTCGGTCCAGGAGGTCAGCACGGTCTCGAGGATGACGAGCGCGGCGGCGCCAAACAGGGGACCGAGCAAGGTGCCGACGCCGCCGAGGATGACCATGATCATCAGCTCGCCCGACTTGGTCCAGTGCAGCATGTCCGGGCTGACGAAGCGCAGATAATTCGCCATCAGCGCGCCGGCGAGGCCGGTGCCCATGCCGGAGATGACGAAGGCGGCGAGCTTGTAGCGATAGGGCGCGATGCCGATCGCCGCCATGCGCCGCTCGTTCTGGCGGATGCCGGCCAGCACCATGCCGAAACGCGAGCCAATGATGCGCCAGAGCGCCAGAAAGACCAGCGCAGTGACGGCAAGGCAGATGAAATAGAAGGTGATGTCGTCGCGGGTGTTGAGGCCGAAGAGCTCGTTGCGGCGGCGGATCGTCATGCCGTCATCGCCGCCATAGGCCTTGAGCGAGACGAATAGGAAGAACAGCATCTGCGCAAAGGCGAGCGTGATCATGATGAACTGCACGCCGCTGGTGCGCAGGCAGAGCGCGCCGATCAGCAAGGCGAGGAGGCCTCCGACAAGGAGCGCGGCCGGCAGCGTAATCAGCAGCTGGCTCGTGCCCGGGATCAGGCCGAGAAAGAGACTATCGTCGACGTAATTGCGGTAGAGGATGCCGACGACATAGCCCCCGACGCCGAAGAAGGCAGCGTGGCCGAAGGAAACCATGCCGCCGAAGCCCAGAGCCAGGTTGAGGCTGGCGGCCGCGATCGCATAGATCAGCACGCGCGTCGCCAGCGGCACCAGTGCCGGCTGGCCGAGCGCCTGGACGACGAAAGGCAGCGCGACGAGGCAAAGCGCCAGCGCGAGCAGCATCAGCGCGCGGCTGGCGTTCGGCGCGTTCGGGCCGGGATGGGTGATGGCGTCCTCAGACATTGGAGGGGAAGAGTCCCTTGGGCCGCACCAGCAGCACCACGGCCATCAGCATGTAGATCCCCATCGAGGCGAGGCCGGCTCCGAGCGCATCGGCTTCCGAGCCGGTCATGACCTGGCGCAGCAGGCCGGGCAGGAAGGCGCGTAAGCACGTGTCGACGAGGCCGACGAGCAGCGCTCCGAAGAAGGCCCCGCGGATCGAGCCGACGCCGCCGATCACCACCACGACGAAGGTCATGATCAAGATCTGCTCGCCCATGCCGACCTGCACGGCCAGGATCGGCCCGGCCATCAATCCGGCGAGACCGGCGAGCAGGGCGCCGAGCCCGAAGACGGCGGTGTAGAGCAGGCGGATGTCGACACCGAGTGCCCGGACCATCTCGCGATGCGTCGCACCGGCCCTGACCAGCATGCCGATGCGGGTGCGGTTGATCAGGAGATAGAGCCCGAGCGCGACGAGAAGGCCAACCGCGATGATGATGAGGCGATAGATCGGATAGGTGAGTCCCGGCAGCAATTCGACCGAACCGTTGAGCGCCGGCGGAACCGAGACGAAGAGCGGCTGGCGCCCGAACAGGATGGTCACGCTCTGGTTGAAGATCAGGATGAGCGCGAAGGTCGCCAGCACCTGGTCGAGATGGTCGCGGGCATAGAGCCGGCGTAGCACGAAGACTTCCATCGCCATGCCGACCAGGGCGGCGGCCGCAAGGCCGGCCAGGATGGCGATGATGACCGAGCCGGTCTGCGCCGCGGCGAAGGCGGCGGCATAGGCGCCGACCATGTAGAGCGAGCCATGGGCGAGGTTGATCACGCCCATGATGCCGAAGATCAGCGTCAGTCCGGCGGCAAGCAGGAACAGCATCACGCCGAACTGCAGGCCGTTGAGCAGTTGTTCGAGAACGAGCGTCATGGTTGCGGGAACCGGACTGCCCCGACAAGGGCGCGGGGAACCCTCTCCTGTAAGGAGAGGGCAGGGTGAGGTGTAGGCCGTTGGACCAGTGACGCGAGCGGTGTGGCTAGGTTCAGGCTCATGATGTCTCTCCCGAACACCTCACCCCTGCCCCTCTCCTTCCAGGAGAGGGGTTCCCGCGCCCTAGTCCCCGTGATCAGTACGCAAGACGCGCCGACTCAGAGCTTGCAATCCTTGGCGTAGGCGTCGCCATGGTTGCTCAGCACCTTGCCCGAGGTCTTCAGCACCGGCGTGCCGTCCGCGCCCTTCTCGACCTTGAGCGCATACCAGTCCTGGACCGGATGCTGGTTCGGGCCGAACTTGAAGGCGCCGCGCACCGACTGGAAATCGGCCTTGGCGAGTGCCTTGCGCAGCGCCGGCACGTCCGTTTTGCCGCCGGTCGCCTTCAGCGCCGAGGCGATGGCAAGCGCGGTGTCGTAGCCCTGGCTGGCATAATAGGTTGGCACGCGGTTATAGGTCTTGGTGAAGGCTTCGACGAAGGCCTTGTTCGAGGCGTTGTCGAAATCGGTGTTCCAGTGCGCGGTGACGCTGAGGCCGAGCGCGGCCTCGCCGACCGCCTTCAGCGTGGTCGCGTCGAGCGAGGGCTCGGCCAGCACCATCGGGGTTTTGCCGAGGAGGCCGGCCTGCTGGTACTGGCGCAGGAAGGCGATGCCGAGCCCGCCCGGATGGAACTGGAAGACGACGTCCGGATTGGCCGAGCGGATCTGCGCCATCTCCGGCGCGAAATCGGTCTGGTCGAGGCGCGTATAGACCTCGCCGACAACCTCGCCCTTGAACAGGCGCTTGAAGCCGGCGAGCGCATCCTTGCCGGCCTGGTAGTTCGGCGCGAGGATGAAGGCCTTCTTGTAGCCGAGATTGGTGGCGTGCTGGCCGGCGCTCTCGTGCAGGCTGTCGTTCTGCCAGGAGACGACGAAATAGTTCTCGTTGCACTCCTTGCCGGCGAAGTTCGAGGGCGCGGCATTGGGGCTGACATAGAGCGCCCCGGCATCGACGATATCGGGCACGGTCGCGCCGGCGACGTTCGAGAAGACGATGCCGGTCATGATCTTGATGCCGTCGGTCTTCAGCATCTTCTCGGCGATCTGCTTGCCCTGGCCGGGCTTCAGCGCATCGTCCTCGACCACGAGCTCGACCGGCGCGCCGCCGAGCTTGCCGCCGTTCATGTCGATGGCCAGCTTGAACGCGTCGCGGATGTCCTGGCCGAGATAGCCGCCCGGCCCCGACAGCGTCGTGACCATGCCGATCTTGACCGGCGCTTGCTGGGCCAGCGCCGGCATGGCGACGACGGCTGCCAGCATCAATCCCAGGCATACTGATTTACGGTGCTGCATGGTTCCCCTCCTCCGATCATTCTTGCGTCGGATCGTTCGAAATTATTTTAAGCTTAAAACAAATTCTGATCGGCGCGCAAGCGCCACGAAAACGCCGGGTGAACCGGCGCTTTCGCAGTCGCTCAGAGCGCGACCCAGCTGGCCGGCGGCTTCCGACCGGGATGGACGGCGCCGCACTGCTTGCAGGTGCGGGCCTTCTCGTCGGCGAAGAAGGCCTCATAGAGTGGCGGCAGGTCCTTCACGAGATCCCCCACCTTCAGCTCGATGCGATGCACCAGGCCGTTGCACTCGAAGCAGTACCATTCGAAGCCGTCGACCTGGTCGGCATGGCGCGCCGGCTCGACCACGAGCCCGATCGAGCCCTCCTGCGGGCGCTGCGGCGAGTGGCGCACATGCGGCGGCAACAGGAAGACGTCGCCCTCGCGGACCGTCACGTCGTAATGCTTCCCGTCGTCGACCAGCTTGAGCATCATGTCGCCCTTGAGCTGGTAGAAGAATTCCTCCACCGGGTCGTCATGGTAGTCGGCGCGCTGGTTCGGCCCGCCGACGACCATCACGGTCATCTGGCCATCGTCGAACACCTTCTTGTTGCCGACCGGCGGCTTCAGCAGGTGCTCGTTCTCCTCGATCCACTTCTTGAAGTTGAAAGCCTTCAGCCGTCCTTCGGTCGCCATATCCGTCTCTCCCGTCGTTCAAGCCCTAAGTCTCAGCCAGCCTTGGCCAGCGGTGCGCCGGCAAGCTTCAAGCCGCAATTCTCGAAGGCGGTGCGGGTCGCAGCCTTCTCGGCTTCGGTCAGCTCCAGCAGCGGCGCGCGCACGCGCCCGCCGACCTGCCCCAGCAGTTCCTGCCAGTATTTCTGATGCGCATGCGGCTTCTCGGCCGGCCGCGTCGCACGCAGCGCCTCACGCACTGGATCGAGGCTGTCGCGCACGGCGTGGGCCTTCTCGACCTCGCCGGCGAAGGCAAGGTCGGTATACTCGCGCATGCGCAGATCGTTCGCGCTCTGGATCAGATAGGGCGGCGAGGAGCAGAGATAGAGCTGCCAGCCGAGCTCGACGATGTTGTCGAGCCATTCCTCCTCCGAGGCCGTGCTGACCAGGATGCGATCGCCAGCGAGCCGGGTGAGCTCGGCATACATGGCGCGCGGCACGCTGTACTTGATCGCGACGACGTTCTCGATGTCGGCCAGGCGGTTGCAGAGCTGCGGGCTCATCAGATAGCCACTGTCCGGATGGCTCCACAGCGCGATGCCGATATCGACCTTTTCGGCGATCGTCCGGTAGTATTCGTAGAGCGTCTCGTCCTGAGCCTTGAAGAAGTGCAGGATCGGCGCATGCACGACGATGTAGTCGGCGCCGACCCGCTGCGCGTGCTTCGCCAGATCGATGACGACATCCATGTTCTGGTCGGAGCAGGACATGATCGTCTGGCCGCGGCCAGACGTCGCCTCGACCGCGAGTTCGAAGCTGCGCTTCCGCTCCTCGATCGACATCGAGAAGAACTCGCCCTGCTTGCCGGCGATGAACAGGCCGTCGATCTGCAGATCGTCGGTCCAGTGCCTGATGTTCTGGCGCAAGCCGTCCTCGTCGATGGCAAGCGACTGGGTGAAGGGCGTCAGCGCCGCCGCCCAGATGCCCTTCATATTGGCGCGGGCGTAGGCCTTGGCGTCTTTCCTGGCGTAGTTCATGCGACTGCCTCCTCCTCGTCCGCCGGCTAGATCGTCATGCGGTGCGAGATGTTCTTGATAACCGTGTAGTGCGCCAGCCCCTCGGCGCCGCCCTCGCGGCCATAACCGCTGTCCTTGACGCCGCCGAAAGGCGTCTCGGCCACCGAGGCCTCAAGCGTGTTGATCGAGACATTGCCGGCTTCGATCCCGTCGGCGAGGCGATCAGCATTGCTGGCGGAATGGGTGAAGGCGTAGGCGGCGAGGCCGAAGGGCAGGGAGTTCGCCTTCTCGATCGCCTCGTCGAGCGAGGAAACCGGGCTGATCAAGGCGAGCGGGCCGAACGGCTCCTCGCGCATGGCCCGGGCCTCGTCCGGCACGTCGGCAAGAACCGTCACGGGGAAGAAATAGCCGCGATTGCCGATGCGCTCGCCGCCGGCCAGCACGCGCGCGCCCTTGGCCCTGGCGTCGGCGACCAGCGTCTCCATCGCCTCGATGCGGCGATGATTGGCGAGCGGGCCCATCTGCGTCGCGCTGTCGAGGCCGTTGCCGACCACCACGGAACGCGCCTTCTCGGCAAAGGTCCTGGCGAACGCCTCGTAGATCGGCTTCTGCACGAAGAAGCGTGTCGGCGAGGTGCAGACCTGGCCGGTATTGCGGGACTTGCGGATCGCCGAAGCCGTTGCCGCCGCCACCGGGTCGACATCGTCGCAGACGATCACCGGGGCGTGGCCACCGAGTTCCATCAGCACCGGCTTCATGTGGTCGGCGGCGATCCTGGTCAGGTGCTTGCCGACGGCGGTCGAGCCGGTGAAGGCGATCAGCCGGGTCTGCTCCTGCGGGATCAGGTATGAGGAGATGTCGGCCGGAACACCGAAAACGAGGTTGAAGACGCCAGGCGGCAAGCCGGCATCGTGCAGGGCCCGGGCGATATGCAGCGCTCCGGCCGGCGTCTCCTCGGCCGCCTTCAGGATGATCGAGCAGCCCGCTGCCAGCGCCCCGGCGATCTTGCGCGCCGGCTGGCTCATCGGGAAGTTCCACGGCGAGAACGCCGCGACCATGCCGATCGGCTGGTGCATCACCACGTATTTGATACCGGGCTCGCTCGGGATGACGCGACCATAGGTGCGCTGGCCTTCGGCCGCATCCCATTCGAAAAACTCGCAGCCGCGGATGACCTCGAGCTGCGCCTGGGTGAAGGGTTTGCCGTGTTCGAGCGTGATCGCATGGGCGATCTCGTCGATGCGGGCGCGCATCAGCGCCGCTGCCTTGAGCATGATCTCGCCGCGGGCGCGCGGCGACGTCCGACTCCAGAGCCTGAAGCCCTCCCTGGCTGCCGCGAGCGCATCGTCGAGATCGGCGCGGCTTGCGACGGGGACGGCCCCGATCACATTCTCATCGGCCGGGTTGAGCACCGGCACGCTGTCTGAGGTCTTGCGCCAGGCTCCGCCGATATAGAGCTTGAGATCTGGGTAGGCGGTCATGAAAAGCCTCGATCGGAGCGGCCAGCGGCGCGATGTCGAGGCATGATGGCCATGGTTCTGACCATATGGAATTCAGCTTATTTGTCTTAATTCAGATAATCTGATTATAAATTACCCATGGCGGTTACGTTGCGACAGATACAGGCCTTCCTCGCCGTCGCCGAGCTGGGCACATTCACCAAGGCGGCGGAGCGACTGCACATGGCGCAGCCGGCCTTGTCGCAGTTGGTGCGCGAGCTTGAGCACGCACTCGGGGTCCGTCTTTTCGACCGCACCACGCGCCGGGTCGAGTTGACCGAAGGCGGGCGGGAGTTCCAGGGCGCATCGGCCAAGATCGTCCACGATCTCGACCTCGCCATCCAGAATGCCAACGACCTCGCCGAGCGCCGGCGCGGCCGGATCACCGTGGCCGCCCCGCCGCTGCTCGCCGCTGCGATCCTGCCCGAGGCGATCGCGGAGATGCGCGAGCGCTATCCTGGTATCCAGATCGCGCTGCTCGATGCGCGCACCGACACAATCGTCGAAGCCGTCCGCATCGGCCGGGCCGATTGCGGCCTCGGAACCTTCGCAGCCGTGGAGGACGGCATCGAGCGCATCTCGATGGCGCGCGACAGCCTGATGCTGTTCTGCAGCCCCAGCAGCCGCTTCGCCACGGCGACGGTCGACTGGCGTGAGCTGCAAGGCGAGCCGCTGATCACCCTGACGCGCGACAGCGGCATCCGCCTCCTGGTCGAGGTCGCCTATGAGACGGTCGGAATACCGCTGACGCCGGCCTATGAAGTCTCGCAGATCACGACGGCGCTGGCACTGGTCGAGGCACGCCTCGGCGTCGCTGTGCTGCCAACCTATGCGCGCGCTGCGGCACCGCATCGCCGGGTCATCGCCAGGCCGTTGGCCAATCCGACGATCGCGCGCGACATCGTCATGATCCGGCCCAGCGGCCGCTCGGTAACGCCTGCGCTCGCGACGTTCGAAACGCTGCTGCGGCGCTACGTCCAGCGCCTCACGCCAGCCGATGTCGATTGAGCCGGGTCGGCGACACACTCACTGCCTGGAAGCTGAGGCCACCCGCGATTGATGCTGTCGCGCTATCAGGTTCAGCGCGTTCAGGGTGATCTGCGCGGCGAGCAGCGCAGACATGCCGCCGACGTCGTGGGGTGGGCTCACCGTGTTGATGTTGACGCCAACGAGGTTGAGGCCGGAGCAGGCTTCGAGCACGGCGAGCCCCTCGCGCGAGGTCGCTCCGCCCCAGGTCGGCGTGCAGACGCCCGGCGCGACCGAAGGGTCGAAAAAGTCCATGTCGTAGGACAGATAGACCGGTCGATCACCGATGCGCGCCCGCATCTCGGCGAAGACCGTCCCGATGCCGCGCTCAAGCAATTCGGCAATCGGGATCACGTTGTAGCCGAGGCTCTGGCCGTATTCGCCGACCCCGGGCAGCATCGTCGTGCCGCGCATGCCGACCTGGTAGGAGAGCTTCGGGTCGATGAGTCCCTCCTCGGCCGCACGCACGAAGGCCGTCGCGGTATTGTACCCCTCGATCGGATAGGCATCGGTATGCGCGTCGATATGGACTGTGACAAGATCCGCATAGACGCGGTGGAGGGCGCGCATCTCGGGCAAAGCGATGGCACCGTCGCCGCCGAGGGTGACGGGCACGACACGCTGCCGCGCGATCGCGCCGACTGCCTCCTCGATCGCCGCATAGGACGCATCGAGATCGCCGGGGCTGACCCTGGCGTCACCGACGTCGACGACACCGAGCGCGTCGAGCGGGTTGATGCCGTTGGCGAAGTCGAAGGCGCGCAGCAGCAGCGACTGCTCGCGGATCGACGACGGCCCGAGACGCGAGCCGACACGCTGAGGATGCGTGCCGCAGTCGAAGGGCAGGCCCAGCACCACCGCCTTGGCATCGCCGATCTCGGTGCGGTGGGGGACGCCCATGAAGGTCTGGGCGAGCGAAAACGGGGCCGTCGTCATTGATCTACCTGTTCATTCGGGAGGCGGGGGAACGGGCGGTCGGCACCGCCCGTCGGCAGCGAGGTCAGGACGCGATAGCGTCCATGTAACGGGCCAAGATCGTGGCGTAGTGCTCGGCGTACCATTCGCTGTCGACGGCCACCTGGCGCGCGAAATTCTCCGGCGAACCGCAATCCAGCGCCTTCATCTCGGCCGGAACCATCTCGGCCGCGGCTGGATTGACCGGGCCGTTGCCGACGCGCTTGAACAGCTCGACTTGGCTTTTCGGGTCCTGCGCGGAGGCAACGAATTGCCAGGCACGCTGCTTCGCCGGGTTGTTCTTCGGCACAATCCAGGCACCGGGAAAGAGCACGCCCTCCTCGAAGGTGAACTTGATGCGGTCGCCGACTTCCTTGGCGAGCAGCATCGAGCGCGTGTGCCAGAGGTTGCCCATCACGACCTCCTGGTTGCGGAAGAGCTGCTGGCTTTCCGCGCCGGTCGTCCAGAAGATCGTGTGCTGCTTGATCTCCTTGATCTTGGCCAGGGCCCGGTCGACGTCGATCGGGTAGATCTTGTCGCGCGGAACCCCGTCGGCCAGCAGCGCAGCTTCGAGCATGCCCTCGATGTTGTTGCGCAGCGTCCGCTTGCCGGGGAAGTCCTTGACGTTCCAGAAATCCTTCCAGTTCTTCGGGGCGGGCCCCTTCAGGGCGCGCTGGTCGTAAGTCAGCACGAAGGAATAAAGATAGGCGCCGACGCCCCAATCGGAGCGGTGGGCGGGGCGCAGCTTGTCCTTGGAGACAATCGACCAATCGACCTTCTCCAGCAGGTTCTGGCGGCCGAGCTCGATCGAGGCCGGCACCGTGCGATCGCAGACATCCCAGGTGACGGCACCGCTTTCGACCATCGCCTTGATCTTGCCCGAGCTCGGACCCGAGCCGTTGATGAGCGCCTTCGCTCCCGGATTGGCGGCATTGAACGGCTGGGCCCAGATCGCGTCGTAAGCCGGCACCGCATCGCCGCCCCAGTTGACGATCACGATCTCGCCGGCAGCGGCGTGCGCCGGTGTCAGGCGCAACCCCGCCGGTATCGCGCCGAGCATTGCCAGGCCTTGCAGGAAGCGCCGGCGATGCACGCGCTTGCCCTCCGTCTGCTCGCGCAGGATCGCCAGGCAGTCGTCACGGAATTCCTGGTGTTCTTTGGTCATAGCGTGGTCCCCTCTGTTTTTTAGGCTTTTGCAGACGCGCCGCGCGTGGCCGTGAAGGCGACCGCGACGAAGGTCAGGACGATCATCACCGTGCCGAGGGCGGCGATCGCCGGATCGATGTTGTCGGCCAGCCCCTCCCAGATGCGACGCGGCAAGGTGGTGACGGCACGGCTGGTGATGAAGAGCGCGACGATCGTCTCGTCCCAGGAGGTGATGAAGGCGAAGGCGGCGCCCGCGACGATCCCCGCCCGGATCTGCGGGAAGATCACCCAGCTCATCGCCTGGCGCGCATCGGCGCCGAGGCTGCGGGCCGCCTGCTCGAGGCGCGGATCGAGGTTGGCGAGCGTGCCCGCCACGGTGAGCACGACGAAGGGCAGTCCCTTCATCGCATGAACCAGGACCAGGCCGAGATAGGTGTCGAGCAGGCCCAGCGCGGCCCAAGCCCGATAGAAGGCGATGGCGTGCACGATCGGCGGTACGATGATCGGTGCCAGCAGCAGCAATCTGAGCCGCCGTGCGAGCGGGACGCCGAGACGCCAGGCGCCGACGGCGAAGGCGGTTCCCATCAGGGTCGCCAGCACCATGGCGCCGATACCGACGAGCAGGCTGTCGACGATGCTCTTCGACCAGCGGCCGTCGCTGACGAGGCTGCCGTAATGGCGCAGCGAGACCGAGTCCGTCGGCAGGGACAGATAGCGTTCCGGCGTGAAGGAGATCGGGATCACGACGAGGAGCGGCAGCAGCAGGAACGCAGCCGCGAGCCAGGCGATGATCCGGGTCAACGGCAATCTGCTCTGCGCGAAGGCGTCGGACATCGACATCATCACTTCCTCAGCGCCTGCTCGACATCCATGAAGCGGCTGAGCCACGTCACCAGCAGCAGCACAGAGGCGAGGAGTACGCTCGCCAGCATCGCCGCCAGCCCCCAGCGCAGGGTCTCGGAGATCTGCACACTGATGAACTCCGCAACCATGATGGTGCGGCCACCACCAAGAATGGCGGGCGTGATGTAGAAGCCGAGCGAGAAGATCATCACGATCACGCCCGCGCCGATCAGTCCGGGCAGGCTCAGCGGCAGGAACACCCAGCGGAACGCCTGGGCCGGCGTCGCGCCCAGAGCCCGCGCTGCCGGCACCAGCCGGTCGTCGATGCCGCGCAGGTTCGTGTAGAGCGGCAGGATCGCATAGGGCAGCATGTAGTGGACCATGCCGATCACCACACCGATCTCGTTGCGCACCAAGCTCAATGGGCTTTCTATCAACCCGCTCGCCATCAGGGCCGAGTTGACGAGCCCGCGCGACTGCAGCAGCGCGATCCAGGCGAAGGCGCGGATGAGCGCGCTGATCCAGAAGCTCGCCACGACGATCCCGAGCAGGATCTGGCGCTCGCGCGGCCCGCAATGCACCAGCGCATAAGCGACGACATAGCCGATCGCGAGCGCCAGCACCGTCGTGATCGCCCCGATCCGCAGCGTCGTCCAGAGCACGCGTTGCACGGCCGCGTTATTGGCGAGCTCTGCGTAGTTTGCGACTCCGGGGCGAGGCACGGTGAAACTGAGCACCAGGACATTGAGGACCGGCACGAGATAGAACAGCGCCAGGAAGGCGCAGGGCGCGAGCAGCATCCACCAGTAGAGCTGCTCCGACCGTGCCGCGGAGCTCTGGCTCGCTGCGACGGCGCTCATGCCGCGGCCTCGTTGCCACGCACCAGGATCGCCGCGTCGCGATCCCAGGAGGCGACGAGCTCCGCGCCCTCCTCGAAACTCCCCTGGCTGGCCGGAAGCGTCGCTAGCAGCGCTTCGTCATTCGCCAGCCGAAGCTCGACCTCGATGGAAGCGCCGAGATAGGTGACGCCGCTGACCCGGCCGCGCACCTGGAAGGGGGCCGCATCGACACTGCCGGTCGACGTCGCCAGCCGGATTTTTTCGGGCCTGAGGGCGGCGATCGCCTGCTCGCCCGGGCGCGCGCCGGTGCCGTTGTCGAGCGCGAGCGAGGCAAATCCCGGCATTTGCAGCTCGGCGCGGCCGTCAGCGACCGAGGCGACCTTGCCGCGCAGGAAATTGCTCTTGCCGAGGAATCCCGCGACGAATTCAGTCGCAGGCCGCTCGTAGAGCTCGGCCGGCGGCGCGATCTGGAGGATGCGCCCCTTGTCGAGGATCACGATGCGGTCCGACATGGTCAGGGCTTCTTCCTGATCATGCGTCACATAGATGAAGGTCGTCCCGACCTCGCGATGGATCGACTTGAATTCGGCCTGGAACTCCTTGCGCAGCGCCCGGTCGAGCGCACTCAGCGGCTCGTCGAGCAGGAGAAGCTCGGGTGAGAAGACGAGCGAGCGGGCCAATGCGACGCGCTGCTGCTGCCCGCCCGAGAGCTGGCGGGGATAGCGATGCGCGAACGCGTCCAGCTTCGCGATCGCGAGTGCGGCCATGATCTTCGGCCGCGCGGCGTCTCCGGTGATGCCGCGGGCCCGCAGCGGAAAGGCGACATTGTCGAACACGGTCAGATGCGGGAACAGCGCATAGCCCTGGAAGACGACGCCGAAATTCCGCCGCTCCGGAGGCAGCGCCGTCACATCGCGGCCATCGAGAAGTATCCGCCCGGCGCTCGGGCTGACGAAGCCGGCGATGCTCATCAGGATCGTCGTCTTGCCGGAGCCTGACGGGCCGAGCAGCGTGATGAATTCCCCGGCCCGGATGCTCAACTCGGTGCGATGCAGCGCGACGAAATCGCCGTAGCGCTTCTCGATCCCGTCGAGGACGAGAGTGTCTTTCACGATGCGGTTCCATTCCCCGGCTCTTGCGAGCTTTCCGCCATCGTCGCGTATTTGAGCAGCACGTCAAAAACGAATTGCGGTAAAAGGTATCGATCTAGGTTATAACTTTACGAGCGGTGCCCCGTGGATACGCGACATCTGGAAGCTTTCCGCGCCGTGATCGAGAGCGGCTCGATGAGTGCGGCAGCGACGCTGCTGGCCAAGTCCCAACCGGCGATCAGCAATCTGATCACCCGGCTGGAGGACGAGCTCGGGGTTGCCCTGTTCGAGCGCAAGAAGGGCAAGCTGCAGGTCACGCCCGAGGCGTTGCTGTTTTACGAGGAGGCGCGTCGCACGCTCGGGGTGCTCGAGCGCACGCGTCAGGTTGCACGCGATCTGAAGAGCCTGCGTTCTGGAACCTTGTCGCTTGCGAGCCAGCCTGGCCTCGCCACCTACGCGCTACCGCCGATCATCGCCCAATTGCTCCGGCGCTGGCCCGAGGGCACGGTGCGCTTCATCACGCGCTCCTCACCGACGGTACGCGACCTCGGGCGTATCGAGGCTTTCGACATCGGCTTCGCCGAGCTGCCGATCGAACGGCCGGCTGCCCTCATCGACACGATCGAGGTGCCTTGCGTCTGCATGCTTCCGGCAGATCACGCTTTGGCCGGCGAGCCCGTCATCACACCGCAACTTCTCGACGATGTGCCGTTCATTTCACTTTACGCCGATCACTTCCTGCACGAAGCGATCGAGCGCGCCTTCGCCGAGCAGTCCGCCAGGCTGCGCATGGCCGTGCATGTCGAGTTCTTCGGCACCGCCTGTGCGCTCGTCATGGAGAATGTCGGCGTGACGATCGTCGACGTGATCACGAGCCTGCATTTCCGCAGGCTCGGCCTGATCGCGAAGCCCTTCTTGCCGAAACTCGACTATCGCTACGCGATGTTCCAGCCGGGGCCTCGCCCGATGTCGCGCATCGCGCGCGAGTTCGTCGATGCGTTCCGCGATCAGAACGCCCGCCTGATCCGCACTAGCAGCCCTTATTCAGGCTAGGCGGAGCGCGCAGCCAGGCCGGGCGTCGCCGCAGCCAAGATCAGCTGAGCCGCCTTCTCGGCGATCATCACCGCCGGAGCATGGGTGTTGCCCGAGACGATCGTCGGCATGATCGAGCAGTCGACGACGCGCAAGCCCGCGAGTCCATGCACGCGCAACTCGGGATCGACCACCGCCATCGGGTCATTACCCATCTTGGCCGTGCCGACCGGGTGGAAGATCGTCGTCGCGATGTCGCCCGCCGCTTGCGCCAGCGCCGCAGGATCCTGGATGCCGGCGCCGGGCTTGAGTTCCTCCGGCCGAAACGCCTGCATCCGCTGCGTCTGCATCAGCCGGCGTGCCGCCACGATAGAGGCTGCCGCAACCTCGCGGTCGCTTTCGGTCGAAAGATAATTGGGCGCGATGCTGGGATGCTCCGCCGGATCGTTCGAGGCGATGCGGACATGGCCGCGCGAATCCGGCCGGAGATTGCAGACCGAGACCGTGATCGCCGGAAAGGCGTCGAGCGGCTGGCCGAAACGCTCCAGCGAGAGCGGTTGGACGTGGAACTCGATATTCGGCGTGGCGAAGCGCTCGTCGGAGCGCATGAAGATGCCGAGCTGGCTCGGTGCCATCGCCATCGGCCCGGAACGGCGCAGCGCATATTCGAGTGCGATGCCCATCTTGCCGCGCAGCGTTGCTTGCCGCTCGTTCAGCGTCGACGCGCCCGTGATCTTGAAGACCGTTCGGATCTGGAGATGGTCCTGCAGGTTCTCGCCGACACCGGCCAACTCGTGCCGGACGGTGATGCCGTGCTGTGACAGGAGCGCACCGGGACCGACACCTGACAGCTGGAGCAATTGCGGTGTGCCGATCGCGCCCGCCGACAGGATCAATTCGCCGGCGGCATCGACCTGTACTGGCTCGCCATTGAGGCGCAATTCGAGCCCGCTCGCGCGCTTGCTGGTGAAGAGGATGCGCTCGGCCTGCGCCTTGGTCAGCACGGTCAGATTGCGGCGATTGCGCACCGGGCTCAGGAAGGCGCGCACCGCATTGAAGCGGAAACCGGCCTTCTGGTTGACCTCGAAATAGGACGATCCGAAATTGTCGCCGCCGTTGAAGTCGTCGATCTTTGGCACGCCGATCTCCTCGGCCGCCTCGCGCACGGCATCGAGGATCGGCCAGGACAGCCGCTGGCGCTCGACATGCAGCTCGCCGTCCCTGCCATGGAACGGCTCATTGAGGCTATGGTGCCGCTCGGATTTGCGGAACAATGGCAGGACCTCGTCCCAGCCCCAGCCAGGATTGCCGAGCTGGCGCCAACCATCATAGTCGGCCGCCTGACCGCGCATATAGATCATGCCGTTGATCGAGGAGCAGCCGCCAAGCACCTTGCCGCGCGGATAAGCGAGCGAGCGGCCGTTGAGGCCCTTTTCCTCCGCCGTCTTGTAGCCCCAGTCGGTCCGGGGATTGCCCATGCAATAGAGGTAGCCGACCGGGATGTGGATCCAGTGATAGTTGTCGGAGCCGCCGGCCTCGAGCAGCAGCACGCGCTTGGTGGGATCGGCGCTGAGGCGATTGGCCAGCACGCATCCCGCCGAGCCCGCGCCGACGATGACATAATCCCAGGATCCGAGATGGCGACGGACGCTCACGCGACCTCCGATCGATAGCGCTGCCACTGTGCTGCCAGAGTCGTAGCAAGATCGGCGAAGAGCCGGTAGCGCGCATCGCTCAACCTTCGGTCTTGGCAGATCGGCACGAAGCTGCGCTTGCTGCGAACCATCTGCGCGACGCCGGCCTCGATATCCTCGAACAGATCGGCGGCCACGCCGGCGGCGATGGCGGCGCCGAGCGCGCCGGTCTCCTCGCATTCGGCGACCGTGACCGGCACGCCGATGCCATCGGCGAACATCTGGCACCAGGCCGCACTGCGCGACCCGCCACCGGACAGGACCGCCCGGTCGAAACTGACCCCGTTGGCCCGGAGGCGATCGATATGGCGGCGGTGTTCGAAGACGACGCCTTCATAGAGCGCATGCAGCAATTCGGCCCGACCATGCCAGCCGGCGACACCGAGAAAGGCGGCCCGCGCCTTGGGCTCAGCGCTCGAGCCATAAAGGAAGGGGTGAAACAGCGGACTGTCGGCGCTCGGCTGCACCGAGGCGACGAGCTCATTGCAGCGCGCAAAGGCTTCGGGGCCGTGATCCCCGAGGATCTCGTGCACGAACCATTCGAGATTGACCGCGGAGGTCGCGCTGGACTCGACCGCAACATAGCGGTCCGGTCGCCAGGTGCAGGCATGGAAGATGTGCTCGTCGACCAGCGGCTTGTCGAGGATGATCTGATTGATGCCCCAGGTCCCGACGACGATGGCGGCCTGTCCCGGCTCGGCCGCCCCGGCGCCGACAGCGCTGGCGATGATGTCGAAGAAGCCGGCGGCGACCGGCGTACCGACGGCGAGTCCAGTCCGACGCGCCGCCGCTTCCGTGACGGTTCCGGCAATCGCATCGGATTGCACCAGCGCCGGCAGCAGGGCCCGCGCCTCGGCGAGGCCATAGGCCGCGAGCAACTCGGCGTCGTAGTCGCGCTGGGGCAGGCGCATCAGCCCGCAGCCGCTCATGTCGGAATAGTCGCTCACCAGCTTGCCGGTGAGCATGAAGGTCAGCGCATCCTTGCACAGGAAGGCGGTGCCGGCCCGCGCATAAATCTCCGGCCGGTCGCGCTTGACCCAGGCGAGCAGCGTCGCCGTCTGCGACGGCCACGGCTTCTGCAGACAGAGCGGATAGAGCGCGTCACCCGTGCCATCCGCCCGCCACTCGGCCGCAAGCCCGGCAGCGCGCGTGTCAAGCGACTGGATGCCGAGGAGAGGTTGCGCCTGCTTGTCGAGCAGATAAAGCCCGTTGCCATGGCCGGCAGTGCCGACAGCGGCGACATCGTCGCCCTTCGCGCCGGCATCGCGCAGGCAGGCGGCGATCACCTCGCCGGCATTGTCCCAGAGCTCGCCGATATCGCGCTCGACATGGCCGGGCTCCGGCTTGCTCGAATGGCCGTCGCGCGCCGCCTTGCCGACGACCCTGCCACCTCGATCGAACAGCACCGCCTTGACGACGGTGTTGCCCGCATCGAGGCCAAGAAGCAGCCGGCTCATTCGCCGCTCTCGTAGACCTGCCACGCGGCCTCGTCGTCGGCACCGTCATGGATCATCGCCATCAGAGCCCGGACCACCCGGCTGGGCGAGGCGTGCTGATAGATGTTGCGGCCATAGACCATGCCATGCGCGCCCTGCTGCATCAGTGCGTAGGAGTTGGCGAAGACCTGCCGCAGATCGGCCTTGCCGCCGCCGCGCACCAGCACGGGGCAGCGCGCGGCCTCGACGACGCGGCCGAACTCGTTGGGGTCGCTGGTCGGGTCGGCCTTGATGATGTCGGCGCCCATCTCGCGGGCAAGGCGGACCAGCGTGACGATCTTCTGGGCATCGCCGTCGACGAGATAGCCGCCGC
Organism: Bosea sp. Tri-49; assembly: GCF_003952665.1. Taxonomy (NCBI): domain Bacteria; kingdom Pseudomonadati; phylum Pseudomonadota; class Alphaproteobacteria; order Hyphomicrobiales; family Alloboseaceae; genus Allobosea; species Allobosea sp. Tri-49. Next base: position 5,058,819 of record NZ_CP017946.1, on the reverse strand, counting down.
GCGCACTGTTCGGCTGCATCACCAGCGGCTCGATCATCAAAGGCATGCCGTAGCGATCGCAATCCTGGCGGACGCGCGCGATGTTCTCGACGCATTGCCGGAACAGCGCGGGCTCGTCCGGCAGCATGAACAGGTTGACCACGACGCAGGCCGCATCGAGCTTCAGCGCCGGCACGACCGGATCATGTGCGTTCTGCAGCACCGCCCACATCTCGCGATGGCGCAGTGCGTTATAGGGATTGCCCATGTCGATGCGCATCACCAGCGCCGGCTTGTCCTTGCCGGGCCGCCCCTGCAGCAGGTCGGCCTGGCCGTAATTCATCTGGATCGCGTCCGGCCCTGCCTCCACCAGCACGTCGACGATCCGGCCCATATCCTCGAGCCCATCGAGGAAGGAAGGCTCGTTGCAGACGCCGTGGTCGATCGCGACGTCAAGACACCTGCCGTTGTGGAACAGCCGGTTCATGCGGACTTTCTTCGAATCGTACATCGCTGTTCCCTTGGTCGGTATTGCGCCGGCGAAGCATCGCTTCGCCGACGCCGTGATTGGTGTTGAGTTCGGCGAAGAGGGCGGCGCATTCGGCTGTGCGCCGGCGCTCGTCCCAGCCGCGGGCCGCCGCCATGATCCCAGACAGCTCGATCACCGCGGCGTGCGAGAGCTCGCCAGTGAAGGCGATGGTCAGGCGGCGCAGGACCAGATCGGCCAACGTCTCCGGCTGCTCATTGTCGATGATCCAGGCGATCTCGCCACAGCCATGGGCCGGCAGCGAGATCAGGGCTTCGTCGCCGCGTCCGGCCAGCCTGTAGCCGAGTTCGTCGATCCGAGTGCCGTATCGCACCAACAGGTGCTCGACCTCCTCGCAAGCCAATCCGGCCGCGCCGGCGACGCGCGCAATCCAGGCCTGCCGGCCCTCGCTCGTGGGATAATCGCGGCCGCCACCGATCGCGCTGTGATCGGTCGTCGCCTCCCGTGAAAGCCCTAGCTTGGCTAGAACCATGTCCGCGGCAGCGGCGCCGAAGGCGCGAAAAGTCGTCCATTTGCCGCCGACCAGGTTGAGCACTGGCCGGTCTGCACCGGCGCCCGGATCGAGCCATTCGCAGCTATGGTCGCGTGAGATGCTGGCATTGAGGCTGCTATCGCTGCGCGGCAATGGCCGCACGCCAGAGAAGCGATAGATCACCTCGTCCTCGGGGATCGGAATCTCCGGGAAGACCTCGGCGATCGAGGCCAGGATATAGGCGACCTCGTCAGGCTCGCAGCGCACCCCGTCCGGTGTCTCGACGCTGATATCGGTCGAGCCCGCCAGCACCTGGCCGAGATGCCGGAACAGGATGCAGACACGACCCTCGCGATTGGCGAAATAGATCATCGTCTCGCCGATCGCATCAAAGAGCCGCCGGTTGGCGATGACGAGATGCGAGCCCTTGGTGCCGCCGATCAGGCGCGGCGCCTTCCCGGCGAGCCCTGCATTGGTCAGGTCGATCCAGGCGCCGGTGGCGTTGACGACGATGTCGGCGTCGAGCGTGAAGCGCTCGCCGGTCAGGCTATCCTCGAGCACGGCGCCGCCCGGCTCCAGCCCGACGAGGCCGAGATGGTTGAGCGCCAGCGCCTCGGGTGTAGCTTGCTCGCTGTCGAGGATGAGCTCGATACCGAGCCGCTCGGGATGGCTGATCCTGGCATCGTAATAGAGCGCGCTGCCGACGATGTCGGAACGCAGCGCCGGCCAGCGCCGCCGCGTCTCCCGGCCGCCGAAGAAACTGTGGCGCGGCACGAAGCTGCCACAGCCGGCATAGAGATCGTAGAGCCAGAGCCCGAGCTTGATGATGAGAGCGCCGCGCGCGCCGGTCGTCCCCTCTCCGCCGAGGAAGCGGCGCACTGCACCGGCCACGCCGGAAAAGCGGTCGACCACCGGGATCAGCGTCGGCAGCGGGCTGACGAGATGCGGTGCATTGGCAAGCAGCAGGTTGCGCTCGCGCAGCGATTCCTTGACCAGCGCGAACTCGCCGTTCTCCATATAGCGCAGGCCGCCATGGATCATGCGCGAGGGCGCGGAGCTCGCACCGCTCATGAAGTCGCCGCGCTCGACCAGCACGACATCGACGCCGTTCAGCGCAAGCTCGCGGAAGGTGCTGATGCCATTGATGCCACCGCCGATGACGAGCACCTGCGCGCACCCCTTGCGACGCAAGGCGCTGATCCGCTCTGCACGATCCTGGGCCATGATGGTCTCTGGCGCTCGCTCAGCCCGCAGCCTTGCCGAGATGCCGGGCGATCGCCTCGCCGATGCGCCGCAATTCTTCGCTGGCGAGCGCGATCCTGCCGGCGCCGGCGTTCTCGACGGCCTGGGTCCGGTCGCGGGCGCCGCACAGCGCGTAGGTGATGCCGGGCTGCGCGATGGTCCAGGCGATCACCAGCTGCGCAAGCGTGGCATCATTGGCTTCGGCGATCGGGCGGATCTCTGCGAGGAAAGCGGCGATGCGCTTCAGGCTCTCCGGCGAAAAGCGCGGATCGTCCTTGCGCAAATCGTCGCCGGAGAACACCCGCTCCGGCCCGATCTTGCCGGAGAGCAGGCCGAGCGCCAGCGAGGAATAGCTCAGCGTCGCGACATTGTGCGTCTGGCAGATCGGCAGCAGCGTCGTCTCGATCTCGCGATCGAGCATATTGTAGCGCTCCTGGATCGCGTCGACCGGGCCGATGGCGAGGTAGGCCTTCAGCTCGTCGGGGTTGACATTGCTCACGCCAATTGCCCGGATCGTGCCCTGCTGCTTCAGCTCCAGCAGCGTGGCCATGGTCTCGGCGACCGGCGTCGTCGGGTCCTGCCAATGGGTGATGTAGAGGTCGATATAATCGGTGCGCAGGCGGCGCAGGCTCTGCTCGAGCTCGTGCAGGATCGAGTCGCGCCCGAGATGGCGATGGACCCGCTGGCCGTGCTCGTCGAAGAAGTGATTGCCCTTGTCGGTGTGCCAGACGAGGCCGCATTTCGTTGCGAGCACCACCTCGGAACGGCGGCCGGCGATGGCCTCGCCGACGATCTCCTCGGATTTGCCGAGGCCATAGGCCGGCGCGGTGTCGATCAGGCTGACGCCGGCATCGAGCGAGGCGCGGATCGCCTCGACCGCCTTGGCCTCGTCGGTGCCGCCCCACATCCAGCCGCCCATGGCCCAGGTGCCGAGGCCGACGGCGCTCGCGTTCACCGCGCTTTTGCCCATCGGGCGCAGTTGCTGGCTAATTCCCATGGGATTCATCCTTCAATACGTCGATGATCGCGTTGCCGGTGGCCTCGTCGGTGGCCAGCACGTCTAGGATGCCGCCGCGCAGGACGCTGGCGGCGGGCGTCGCCTTGCGGGCGCCGGCGCAGACGCCGATCGCCAGCGGGATCGCCTTGAGTTCATCCAGCGTCAGGCCGATGACGCGCTCGTTGAGCGGGTAGTCGCAGAGCCGTCCGCGGCGATCGAGCAGGTGCGCGACGAGCTCGCCAGCCGCACCGAGCCGCGACAATTCGCTCTCGCTGCCGGGGTTCGCCGCGCGCAGGCTGAGATAGGTCGAGCGATCGGCCAGCACCGAGCCGATGCCGGTCACAGCGATCGCGGCATCGCGCGCCCGGGCGAGCACCTCGCGCACCGACTGCAGCGAGAGCAGCACGTCGCGCTCTTCGCGCGAGGCGGCGAAGACCGGGGCGTGGATCTGGAAGGCCTTGCCCTGGAGCTTATGGGCGAGTTGCGCCGCCAGATGGTTCACATCGGTGAAGTACTCGCCCTGGATGCCGCCGGTCGCCGGCACAACGGTGACGTCATAGGCCCGGTTCGGAGCCAGCGCCTGGATCATCGCATCGACGCCGCGCCCGCCGGAAACGCAGATCGTGTCGCCGTCCTTGAGGTTCGACAGCAGGTGTTCGGCCGCCGCCCGGCCCACCGTGGTCAGGTTGACCTCTTCCTGATCCGAGACCGTGGGCGTGACGATCGCCTCCTTCAGCGCGCCGGCCGCCGCGAGCGCCTCCTCGAGCGAGAACAGCGATTGCAGGGGCGAGCGCACGGAGATCTGCACATAGCCGCGCTCATGCCCCTCCTTGACCAGCCGGTTAACTGTGGGGTGCGAGAGGCCGGTGCGCTTGGCGATCTCGGCCTGGCTCAGGCCTTCGACGTAATGCATCACCAGCACGCGGTGAATCCTGCGCAGCCGCTCGAAATCGTCGTTGGAATGGGAGGCCATGACGAGCTCGTTCAGCCGGCGCGAACAGCGCCGCGGGCGCGCTTGCGGGTGTGGAGGAGGTGGTCGATCGTGACCGCCGCGAGCAGAATCATCCCGCGGATCACGTCCTGCCAGACCGGTGGCACGTCGAGCAGAGTCAGCGAGCTCGAAACCACCGAGAGCAGGGCGATGCCGAGGATCGCGCCCAGGATGGTGCCGGAGCCGCCCTTGAGGCTGGCGCCGCCGATCACCGCCGCGGCGATGATGTTGAGTTCCATGCCGACGCCGAAGGTCGGTGGCGCAGCGCCGAAGCGCGCCATGTAGAGGACGCCGGCGACGCCGGAGAGGCCAGAGCACAGCACGATGCAGAAGAACTTCACCCGGTTGGTGCGGATGCCGGAATACTGCGCCGCCTTCTCGTTGCTGCCGGTGTAGAACACCTTACGGAACACGGTCGCCTTGCGCAGCAGGAGGTCGAAGACCACGACCACGGCGAGGAAAATGAGGATGACGACCGGCACGTCATAGACCTGCGCGAAGCCGAGGGAGCGCAGGTCGAGCGGCACCGTGCCCTGGCCGATGAACTTGAAGCTCGGCGGCAACGAGAACAGCGACAATGGCCTGCCGTCGGTGACTGCGAGGCAGAGGCCGCGCACGATCACCATGAAGGCGAGCGAAACGATGAAGGAGTGCAGCCCGATCAGCGTGACGAAGGAGGCCATCGCCACGCCGATCAGGGCGCTGGCGACGATGCCAGCGAGGCTCGCCGTCCAGGGATCGATGCCGGCAAGGAAGGCGGTGCCGGCGACCACCATGGCGAAGCAGACGACCGAGCCGACCGAGAGATCGATCGCGCCGACGATCAGGAGCACGGTCATGCCGACCACGACGATGCCCTCGATCGAGAAGGACATCAGCATCGCCCGGAAATTGCCCCAGCTCAGGAAATAGGGCGAGGCGAAGCTCATCGCGACGCAAAGCGCCAGGATGATCAGCACCAGCCCGAATTCGCGCATGCTGGCGATGTTGCGCCAGCTCCCGCCGGCCGCATCCCGCGCCGCGACCGGTCGCAGCTCCTCGCCCGTTCCACTGGCCACGCTCATCTCGCTTCCTGCCCTTCGATCGCAAGCCCGGAGGCGAGCCGCATGATCGTTTCCTCATTGAGATCGTCGCCGGAGACCTCGCCGGCGACCCTGCCCTCGTGCACCACGAGAACCCGGTCACACAGGCCGATCAGCTCCGGCAGCTCCGACGAGATCGCGATGATGCCGGTCCCGCCCGCGGACAACTCGCGCAGGATGCGGTGGATCTCGGCCTTGGCGCCGACATCGACGCCGCGCGTCGGCTCGTCCAGGATGATCGCCTTTGGACAGACCGAGAGGAGCTTGGCGAGCGCGACCTTCTGCTGGTTGCCGCCCGACAGGGTCGATGCGGCGTCGTCGAGCGAGCCGCGCTTTAGACGCAGCTGATCGGCGAGGCTCTTCGCCTGCACCTGCTCCTTGGCCCGGCTGACGAAACCAGCGGCCGAGACGCGGTCGATGTCCAGCGCCGAGATGTTCATCGCGATCGGCAGGTCGACGAAGACGCCGGCGCCTTTGCGGTCCTCGGAGAGATAGACGATGCCGTTACTGATGCTCTGCGCGTAGTTGCGCGGCGTCACCTCTTGGCCTTCGAAGGCAACCTTGCCCGAGCTGAGGCGGTTCAGGCCGCAAATGCCGAGCGCAATCTCGGTACGGCCGGCGCCGATCAGGCCGGCAATGCCCAAGACCTCGCCGCGGCGCAAATCAAAGGAGACGTCGCGGACACGAGCACCGTCGCTGAGGCCGCTGACCGACATCAGCACGGGCGCCGTGGCGCTGGCCGGGTTCTTCGCCGGATAGATGTCGCCGAGATGCCGGCCGACCATGCGCCGGACGATCTCCTCCTGCGTGGTGGTCGCGACCTCCTCCGTGCAGATATAGCGCCCGTCGCGCAGCACGCTGATCCGGTCGCAATGGGCGAAGACCTCGGCCATGCGGTGGCTGATATAGATGATGCTGATGCCGCGCGCCTTGAGTTGCGCGATGATCCCGAACAGTTTTCCGGCTTCGCGCTCGGTCAGTGCCGCGGTCGGCTCGTCCAAAATCAGGATCGAGCAGTCGAGCGCCAGGGCCTTGGCGATCTCGACGATCTGCTGCTCGGAGATCGAGAGCTCGCCAACCAGTGCCTGCGGATCGATCTCGGCAAGCGAGGCGAGGATTGCGCCGGCGCGGTCACGCAATTCGCGATAATCCATCAGCCAGGCGCGCCGGCTATTGGTTGCCGCCATCGAGATGTTCTCGGCGACCGAGATGTCCGGGCAGAGCGCGATCTCCTGATGCACCAGCCCGATGCCGAGCTCATGCGCCTTCTGCGGCGAAGCGATCTCGACGGGCCGGCCACCGACCAGGATCTCGCCGCCGTCGGGCCTGAGGATGCCGTCGATGATGTTCATCAGCGTCGATTTGCCGGCGCCGTTCTCACCCATCAGCGCATGCACCTCGCCCTTGCGCAGGCTGAGGCTGACGCCGTCGAGCGCGCGCACCGGGCCGAAGCTCTTGCTGACATTGCGGACTTCGAGGGCGAGGGGCTGCATGGCACGCCTCGTCGCGAGAAAGGAGAGCGGCGGAGCGTAGCGGCGCTCCGCCGGGAGAGGGCTCGAGCTTATTCCTTGATGCCCTTGGTGCCACGACGCTTCAGATAGGCGTCCCAGTAGAAATCGTCGGCATTGTCCTTGGTGACGACGGCGAAGCCGTTGTCGACGACGGGCACGCTCATCGGGTTGAAGCCGGAGCGCTTGTAGTCGTTCATCGGGTCGATCAGCTCGGGATGGGCCGCCATGAACAGCAGCATGAAGCCCATATAGCCCTGCATGCCCTGGTTCGGGTTGATCGCTCCGAAGACCTGGCCGCTCTTGATCATGTCGAGGATCTTGCCGTTCACGTCGGCATTCATGACCTTGATCTTGCCGCCGAGTTCCTGCGCCGCCTGTGCCGCGCCGAGGGCGGAATTGGCCTCCGGCATGAACAGCGCGCCGAGATTGGGATTGGCCTGCGCCATGCTCAGCGCAGCATTGTAGGCCTTGGTCGGATCCTGGTTCGACGGCGCGCGGGCGACCAGCTTGATCCCCGGATGCTTCTCGCCCATCCGCTTGACGAAAGCGGTGACGCGGCGGTCGTGATTGTCCTGGCCGGGGTTTTCCAGAATGCCGTACTCGCCCTTGCCGCCCATCGCCTTGGCGATCACGTCGGCGGCATAGGCGCCCTCGCGATCATTGTCGGAGGTGACGTAGGAGACGCGCTTGCTGTTCGGCGAGTCGGCGGCGAAGGTCACGACCGGCACGCCCGAGGCGGTCGCCCGGTTGATCGGCTCGATGAACGGGTCCGAATTCATCGGATGGACCAGAATGCCGGCGGGCTTCTTGGCCAGGATCTGGTCGAAGCTCGCGATCTGCTTGGTGACGTCGTATTCCGGCGTGCCGGTATATGCGGTCTTGCAGCCGAGCGACTGCGCCGCCTGCTTGAACATCTCGTAGACGGGGAACCAGTATTCCACGCCCGAGACCATCACGTTCATGTAGTAGGTTTCGCCCTCCTTGCAGCGGAATTGCGCCGGGGTCTGCGCTACCGCGCCATGTCCCAGAGCGAGCGACAGGCCGAGGCCTGCAGCAACCGTCAGCGTCAGAGTCCTTGCCAGTTCCTTGATGCGCATGTTTCCCCTCCAGAGCTTGACGCCGGACCGATCTCCAGCGTCGTTATGACCAGCTTGAAATTTATTTCATATACTGGTATCTATTTCCGATAGGGATATGATGGTGCTTGCGGCGTGTCAAGCAGCGCTCTGGCGTCCCGTCGGCGGAAAGCCGAGCAGCGGCATTGGCCGCGGCGAGCGCGTCCTGATTGGTCAGCTGGAGATATGCGACTGGCGAGTTGCGCCGCCGCTTGCCACCGACAAGCGGCGAATTCGACGACGGCTGCCGCCTGCGTGGCCTACTTCACCACGAAGCCGTGCGCGAACGGGTCGCGGTCGTCGATGAAGATGGTGTTGTAGCCGGTCATCCGGGCCCAGCCGGCGATCGAGGGGATGATCGCCTGACGGTTCGCCACCGTCGTCGCCGCCTCGACCCGGCCCTTGAAGAGCGAGCCGATGATCGACTCGTGCACGAATTCGTCGCCGACGCCGAGCTTGCCCTTGGCGGCGAGCTGCGCCATCCGCGCCGAGGTGCCGGTGCCGCAGGGCGAGCGGTCGATCGCCTTCTCGCCATAGAACACGGCGTTGCGGGCATGGGCGCCTGATTGCGTCGCCTTGCCGGTCCACTGGATGTGCGACAGCCCCCGGATCTCCGGGTGTTCCGGATGGACGAACTCGTATTTGGCGTTCAGCGCCGCCCGCAGCTTCGGCGACCAGCCGACCAGCACGCCGGCGGTATGGTCGGCCATGTCACGGAAATTCTTCTGCGGCTCGACGATCGCATAGAAATTGCCGCCATAGGCGACATCGACGACGATCTCGCCGAGTCCCTCGACCTCGGCGGTCAGCCCTTCCGCATAAAGGAAGCCTGGAACGTTGGTGAGGCGGACCTCCTCGACGAAGCGGCCCTCCTGACGATAGCTGATGTCGACCTTGCCGGCCGGTGCGTCGACCGAGAGCCTGCCTGGCTCGCGCGGGGTGATCAGCCCGTTCTCGATGCCCATGGTGATCGTGCCGATCGTGCCATGGCCGCACATCGGCAGGCAGCCCGAGGTCTCGATGAACAGCACGGCGACGTCGCAATCGGGCCGTGTCGGCGGGTAGAGGATCGAGCCCGACATCATGTCGTGGCCGCGCGGCTCGAACATCAGCCCGGTGCGGATCCAGTCGAACTCCCGAAGGAAATGCGCCCGCTTCTCCAGCATGGTCGCGCCGTCAAGACGCGGGCCGCCACCCGAGACGAGGCGGACCGGATTGCCGCAGGTATGGCCATCGATGCAGGAGAAGGTATGGCTGGCCATCGATCAGAACCTTCCTGAGGCGTTACGCCCGCTTGAAGTCATGTCGGCTTTCTGAATACAGCATGTATACAGATTTGCAACGAGCGGAGCGCGCGATGGCCGAGACGACGATCCTCAGCATGGAGACGCTGACGCGCCGGATCGAGGCGGTCTTCCGCAAGGGCGGATTGTCGCCGCTTCATGCCGCGGCGCTCGCTCGCGTGATCGCAGCCGGCGAGCGCGACGGCTGCAAGTCGCATGGCGTCTTCCGGGTCGAGGGTTGCCTACGCACGATCAAGGCCGGCAAGGTCTCGACTGACGCCGAGCCCGTCCTGCACGATGACGGCTCGGCCGTGCTGCGCGTCTCGGCCGGCGGCGCCTTCTCCTGCGCCGGCTTCGAACTCGGCGCGCCAGCCCTCGCGGAGCGAGCAAAACAACTCGGCCTTGCGGCGCTGGTGATCAACGACTGCACGCATTTCTCGGCGCTCTGGCCTGAGGTCGAGACATTAGCCGAACTGGGCGTCGCCTCGCTGGCGATGTGCCCGAGCTACGCCACCGTCGCGCCAGCGGGCGGAACGGCCGCGCTGCTTGGCACCAATCCGCTCGCCTTCGGCTGGCCGCGCCAAGGCGCGCATCCTTACGTCTTCGATTTCGCCACCAGCGTCGCGGCGCGCGGCGAGATCGAACTGCACCGCCGCGCCGGCAAGCCCTTGCCCGAGGGCTGGGCGCTCGATTCCGTGGGGCAGCCAACCACCGACCCGGCCGCTGCGCTCGCCGGGGCGATGCTGCCCTTCGGCGGCCACAAGGGCTCGGCAATCTCGACCATGATCGAACTATTGGCCGGCGTGATGATCGGCGACCTGACCAGCCAGGGCGCGCTCGATTTCCTGGGAACCACGACGCTGGCCCCGCAGCATGGCGAGCTGATCCTGGCGTTCTCGCCGGAGCGCTTCGCCGCCGGCCGCCCCGGCGATGCCTTCGCCCGCGCCGAGATCCTGTTCGAGGCGATCGCCAGCCAGGGCGCGCGCCTGCCCTCGCAGCGCCGCTTCAACGCCCGCCAGGGCTCGCTGACGGACGGGATCGCGCTGACCGCCGCCGAGATCGAGCAGCTCGACCGGCTGGAGGCGCTCGGCCTCGACGCCGTCACCTAACCAACGAGAAGGCCAGAGGCTTGGCGGGACGGTCAGCTCACGACCCGTTTCCGACCTTGTGGCCCCGCTTCTGAGATGTAATGCTTCCCCGAGCGACACCTCAATTATCCGACTTGTCTTCGGGGCAGCGAGCAGTAATCCATCTATCTCAGCGGGCTTTTTATGATCAGAGCCTTATTCACTATCCCAATTTTCATCGCCGTTTGGAGTGCCTGCAGCATCATTGGTTCTTTTTTTGGGAGTTATTTCTTTTATCATACTAATGAGTATTCATTTCTCGGCGGCCTGATATTTGGAGCTTTGATTGGTTTGCCGGCCGCATTCTTAGCAATCGGGTATCTATGGCGGGATTGAGATGCTAATTCGATCTCTGGTGCGAGCCTGAAACGCCCCTCTTTTGGCCACAAAATAATGACCGCAACCGGCCCAACTGAGACATTCGTCACGTCGGGCAACATGACACCCATGGCCCAATAGAGAGGCCCTCCCGTCACCAGGAGGGCCTGTTCCTGAGCCAATCCTCAGGCAGCGTGCTTCAGCGCGCTGGGTTGCTTCGACCATTGCGCATACCAGGCGTCGAACAGCTTGAGCTGCGCCTCGACATAGCCGCGCTGGCTTTCGCCGAGCACATCGGTCGGGTTGAAATGCAGCGTGTATTCGGCGTCGCCCTTCAGCACCATCATGTGCTTGAAATAGAGGACGAGCTCCGGCCCCTCGTCGAAGGAAGACAGCACGGCGAGCGCCGCCTCCAGCTCGAGCGCCAGCCGGCGCGCCTCGACATCACCCTTGGCCGCCGCCTGGCTGAGGCTGACGAGGTGCAGCACCTCCTTCGGCAACACGCAGCCGATTCCGGTGATCGCGCCGGTCGCGCCGCAATTGACGAAGCCGTGGAAGACGCAGGTGTCGACGCCGATCATCAGCGAGACGTCGTCGTCGCGGCTGGTGATGTTTTCCGCGGCGTAGCGCATGTCGGCGGCGCCGCCGAACTCCTTGAAGCCGATCAGGTTCGGATGCTGGGCCCGCAGCGCGAAGAACAGGTCGGCGCGCGTGGCGAAGCCGTAATAGGGGCTGTTGTAGATCACCGCCGGCAGATCGGGGGCGGCAGCGAGGATCGCCTTGAAATGATGGCGCTGCGCCTCGACCACCGAGCCGCGCGAGAGCACGCGCGGGATCACCATCAAGCCCTTGGCGCCGACCTTCTGGGCATGAGCGGCATGGGCGACGGCAGAGGCGGTGTTGACCGCACCGGTGCCGACAATTACCGGCACGCCGGCCTTCACCAGGGCCTCGACGCCCTGCATGCGTTGCGCATCGGTCAGCAGCGGCCAATCGCCCATCGAGCCGCAATAGACCACCGCCGACATGCCGGCGGCGATCAGCTCCTTGCCCTTGCGCACCAGCGCCTCGAAGTCCGGGCTGCGGTCATCCTTGCAAGGGGTCATCAGCGCCGGCATGCAGCCGGAAAAGATCTGGGCCTTCATCACGCGCTCCTCGGGCTGGCGGATCAACGGGCGGCCTGCTTCGCCGCCTCGATCGACAAGAATAATACTCTTTGTATTTTATTTGTCGACAAGAAAATCATGCAGTCGAAACTCCCGCTAGATCGGGCTATCGACGCGGCTTTCTCCCGGTACCGTCATTCCGGCCGAAGCGAAGCGGAGCGCCGGAATCCATCGTAGAGCTCCGGTGCCCTTCGATGGATTCCGGAGCTGCGCGGCTTCGCCGCTTGTCCGGAATGACGGGTGATCTGGAAGAGGAGCGCGCGCCCTACAGCGCCAGCGTCTGGCGCCGGTCGCGCGCAATTAGTTGCTGGATCTGCTGGACGATCTGGTCGGCATGGGCCTTGGCCAACCGGTCGGCGCCCTCGACGTCGCGGGCAGCGATCGCCGCGATCATCTCCTCATGCTCGGCGACATAGCGCAGCGGCAGGCGGTCCTCGAAGGAGGAGTAATAGAGCCGCAGAATGCGCCGGCCTTCGTCAAGCAGGCGGCAGAACAGCCCGGTATAATAGGGATTGCGCCCGGCTTCGGCGATCGCCGCATGGAAATCGCGGTTGGTGGCGATCATCGCGAGCGCATCCTGCGCTTCGACGGCACCCGCGAAGGCGGCCTGCCGGGCGCGGATGATGTCGAGATCCGCCGCGACATGGAACTCGGCCGCCAGCCGCGTCGTGACGCGATACATCAGCGTGATCGCGTCGAAGAAGGTGTGCAGGTTGAGGAAGTCGATATTCGACACCACCGTCGAGCGGTTCGGCAGCGTCGTCACCAGCCCTTCGCTCGCCAGACGCACCAGCGCCTCGCGGATGGGCGTGCGCGACATCGACAGGCGCTCGGCCAACTGGATTTCGTCGATCGGGCTGCCGGGCGGCAGCACCAGGTCGATGATGTCGTCGCGCAGGATGTCGTAGACGAGCTTGACGCCCTCGCCCCGTTTGCGCTCGGTCGGAGCCATGGTCCTGTCAGTCATGTCGCCATCCATTGTCGACATGACAAATACAGATTGCACCTAGTGGCGCAACAGCGCCGGCTGACTAAGCCGGCGCCACCGTGCGCGTTCAGCCGCCGATCTGCCGGATGGCGATCTTGTTGAAGGCCGGCTTGCCCTCGCCCTGCTGCTCGATCGCGACCTCGCCATTGCGAACCTCGAAGCGGATCACCGTCGAACCGGCGCCGCGCCAGTCGGCGGTCTCGCCATCGTCCTCGTAGAGCTCACCGGTAGCACCCTCGACCACGCCGCAGACCAGCACCTCGCGCTCGGTGCTGATGCCCTTGGGATCGCCGAGCGGGATCAGCGCGCCGGCGCGTACGAACAGCGGCAGCCGGCCGAGCGGCGCCGCAACCGTCACGGTGACACCGCCAGGGTAGTGCTTGCCGTCATGCCAGTCGTACCAGCCACCGGCATGGGCAGGCAGGTGGGCGCTGCGCTCGCGCGCGCCCTCCTCCAACACCGGCGCGACCAGCACGTCCGGGCCGAGCATGAAGACATCGTCGACCGCCACAGCCGCCGCATCCTGCGGGAAATCGTAGAGCAGCGGGCGCACGGCCGGGATGCCGTCGCGGCTCGCCCGCCACATCTGCGTATAGAGATAGGGCATCAACCGGTAGCGCAGCGAGATCGCCTCGCGCACCTGCGGCACCATCTCCGGATACATCCAAGGCAGATTGACGACGCCGTCATCGTTCCAGGAGTTCATCACCATGCGCGGCCAGAGCGCGCAGAACTCGTTGAAGCGGACGAAGAGCTCGGGACCGGGCGTCGGGCCGTGGAAGCCGCCGACATCATGGCCGATCGAGAACATGCCCGACAGGCTCATATTGAGCCCCTGGGTCAGGTTGTAGCGCAGCGTCTTCCAGGCGGTCTCGTTGTCGCCCGACCAGGTCTGGGCGTAGCGCGAGATGCCGGCACAGCCGCCGCGCGTGATCGCATATTGCCGCTTGCCCGGCTCGCGCGCGGCTTGCGTCTCGTAGGAGAGCTTGGTCATCAGCAGCGGCTGCGCCGGGCGCGCCAGCGCCTGCCGGAAGGGGCGGCCGTCGCCGTCACAGACCGCGTCCTCGTCCCAGATCTCGTATTCGTTGTTGTCGTTCCAGACCGTGGTGAAGCCGTGGTCGAGCAGCGCGCTCTCGATACCGGCGCGCCACCAGGCCCGGCCCTTCGGGTTGGTGTAGTCGATATGGAAGCCGAGCCCGTCCCAGAACTGCGCCACGGCCGGCTCGCCGGTCTTGGAATCCTTGACCAGGAAGCCCTGGTCGAGCGCCTCCTGCAGGCGCGGATGGTCGTCAAGCAGGCAGGGCTTGAGGTTGGCGACGGTGTGCATGCCGGCCTTGTTCAGCCGCTTCATCGTCACCAGCGGTTCCGGGAATTTTTCGCGATTCCAGTTGAAGGCGTAGCGGCGCTGGCCGATCTGGGTGTAGCCCGAGCCGAAATGGAAGCTGTCGCAGGGTATGGCGTGCTTGCGGCACTTGGCGATGAAGTCGCTGATCCGAGCATCGGCGTCTGGCGCGTCGGCGATCGCCATCGAGGTCACACCGAAGCCGAAGGACCAGCGCGGCGCGAAGGCCTGCCCACCTGTCAGCCAGGAAAAGCGCTTGACCACATCCGGCACGGTCGGGCCGGCCATGACGTAATAGTCGAGATCGCCGTCATCGCCTTTCCAGGAGCGGAACAGGCCATGGTAATTGTCGAGCGTGCAGCCGAGATCGACGCTGCCGGTCGAGAGGTTGTCGTAGAACACGCCATGGGCGCCCGCCTTCCCGTCGACGATGAAGAAGGGCAGCATCTTGTAGAGCGGATCAGACAGCTCGGCATCGAAGCCGCAGGGATCGACCGCATCGATGGCAAAGCGCCGCCCGGTCCGGTCGAGCGGGCCGGCCTTGTCGCCGAGCCCGTAATGCCGCTCGGCATAGTCGCGCGCCATGAAATGGGCGAGCGCGCCGGTGCGCGGCGAGATCAGATAGGCCTGCGTCGTGCGATCCTGCAGGAAGGGATCAGCCTCGCCCTCGCGCCGCCAGGCGATGCCGAAGGGCGAGAGCGTGACCTCGGCGGAGAGGCCGCCAGCCGACAGCGTGACCTTGCCCTCACCTTCGCTGACGCTCGCCTGCGGGCAGGCGAAACCGGAGAGATCGTCGCGCGGACGTCCTTCATAGGCGGGCTCGAGCCCGCCCGGCGCGATCGACCAGCCGCGGTCGAGCCGGTAGCCATCTTGCGGCTTCAGCGTCACCCGACCGATATCGCCTTCAAGGATACGCACAGTGATCGTCGCGCCAAGGCCGACATCGAACAAGGCGGCTTCGCCGTCGCGGCCGAGATAGCGGCCTTGCGTCAGGGCTTTCATGGGATCTCTCTAGTCGTCAGGACCGGACGGCCCGGCCGTTCTCGTCGAACAGGTGCAGATGCTGCTGCGGGAAGGCGAGCGCGACGCTTGAGCCGCGCTGGTGCTCGCTCTGACCGTCGAGCCGGAGCGTGATCTGCGGCAATCCTTGCGAGGCGCCGTAGAGATAGCTCTCGCCGCCGAGGCGCTCGACCAGCTCGATCGCGAGCGGCACGCCGCTATCCTGCGCGGCGAGCGAGAGGTGCTCGGGCCGGATGCCGAGCGTGACCGATGTACCCGTGGCAAGGCCGCCGGTCGGGCAGGCGACCTCGTGACCGGCCTCGCCGATCGCGACCGTACCGGTCCGCACCACCTTGCCCGGCAGCAGGTTCATGCGCGGCGAGCCGATGAAGCCGGCGACGAACAGATTGTCAGGCCGGTTGTAGAGCTCGAGCGGCGTGCCGACCTGCTCGATCCGCCCGCCATGGAGCACGACGATGCGGTGCGCCAGTGTCATCGCCTCGACCTGGTCGTGGGTAACGTAGATCATCGTGCCGCCGATCTCGGCATGCAGCGCAGCGAGTTCCTTGCGGGTCGCGACGCGCAGTTCCGCGTCGAGGTTCGACAGCGGCTCGTCGAACAGGAAGATCTTGGGGTCGCGCACGATGGCGCGGCCGATGGCGACGCGCTGGCGCTGGCCGCCAGAGAGCGCCTTGGGCTTGCGTTCGAGATAATCGGTCAGGCGCAGCATGCCGGCGGCGCGCTTCACCCTCTTGTCGATCTCGTCGCGCTTGAAGCCCATGTTCTCCAGCGCGAAGGCCATGTTCGCGTAGACACTCATATGCGGGTAGAGCGCATAGGACTGGAACACCATGGCGAGGCCGCGCTCGGAAGCCGGCAGCCCGGTGACATCCGTGCCGTCGATCGCGATCGACCCGCCGGTGATGCTTTCCAGCCCGGCGATCGAGCGCAGCAGCGTCGACTTCCCGCAGCCGGAGGGACCGACGAAGACGACGAACTCACCATCGGCGACGTCAAGGTCGATGCCATGCAGCACCGTGGTCGCGCCATAGCTCTTGCGGACGCCCGATAGGCTCAGTCCCGCCATTATTTCATTCCCGTATTGGCGATGCCGGTGGTGATGAAGCGCTGCAGGAAGACGAAGACGAGCGCGACCGGAAGCAGCGTCACCACCGTCATCGCGAGCAGGTAGTGCCATTGCGTCTGCAATTCGCCCTGGAAGGCGTTGAGGCCGATCTGCAGCGTATAGGCTTCCGTCTTGGTCAGCACCGCGAGCGGCCAGAGGAACTCATTCCAGCGCCACATGATCGAGAAGATCGCGAGGACCGCGAGCGCCGGCATGGCGAGCGGCATGACGATCCGCCAGTAGATCTGCCACTCCGAGGCCTTGTCCATGCGCGCCGCCTCGATCAGGTCGCGCGGCAGGGTCAGCATGTATTGCCGCAGCAGGAAGACGCCGGTCGGCGTTGCCGCGCCCGGCAGGATCACCGCCCAGAGCGAGTTGACCAGTCCGAGCTCGGTGATGACGAGGTAGACCGGGACGAGGATGATGGTGATCGGGATCATCAGCGTGCCGATCACCATCAGCATCACCGCCGTCTTGCCGCGGAATTCGTAGATCGAAAGCGCGTAGGCCGCCATCGAGTTGATCACCAGCGTGATCAGCGTCGCCACCGCGGTGACGAAGACCGAGTTCCAAAGGAAGCGCATGAAGGCGAAGCGCTCCAGCGGCTCGGTGTAGTTCTCGGTCGCGAGCTTGAACTCGCGCACGGGGGTGCGCTTGTCGATCGGGACGCGGATGCTTTGGCCGGGATTGGCCGGGTCGACCATCTGCGCCTGGATGCCGATGCGGCGGACCTGCGCCAGCACCCGCTTCGAGCCATCCTCCATCGTCACTTCGAACAGCGGCAGCGGCTGGGCGTGGCCCTCGACCCGGCCCTCTTTCTGCGACATCGGCAGCAGCGAGGGCGGGAATTCGAGCAGGCCGGCCTGCGTCTTGAATGAGGAGATTCCGAGCCAGAGCACCGGCCCGAACATCAGGACGACGCCGAGCGCGAGATAGGCGTAGGCGGCGATGTCAGTCCAATGCCAGCGACCGAGGTTGCGGCGGGCGACCGCCATGCGGGCAAGCCTGTTCATGCTGCCCCCTTGCGACGGCTCGCCGCGAGCTGGGCCAATGTCAACGCGAACAGCACGACGCCGAGCACGACGGAGGCAGCCGCCGCCAGGCCGAAATTCTGGACCTGATTGGCGAAGGCAGTCTCGTAGATGTAGTGCACCACCATCAGCGTCGCGGTGCCGGGGCCACCGCCGGTCAGGACGAAGACCTCGTCGAAGGTCTGCACGCCGCGGATCAGCGCCAGCACGATCACCACGATCATGTTCGGCCAGAGCAGCGGCAGGGTGATGCGCCAGAACACGCGCCAGCGCGGCGTCGCATCCATCTCGGCGGCTTCATAGAGATCGGCCGGGATCGCCTGCAGGCCGGCGAGCAGGATCAGCGTGTAGAAGCCCATATGGGCCCAGATCGAGACGAAGACGATCCAGAACATCGCCCAGCTCGGATCGACCAGGAACAGGATGCGCTCACCGCCGAGCGAGGTGATCGCGGCGTTGAGCAGGCCATCGCGCTGCAGGATCCATTTCCAGGTCAGCGCCACCACCACCGGCGAAAGCAGCACCGGGAAGAAATAGACCGCGCGGAAGAAGCCGCGCGCCTTGATCTTCATGTTCAGCACCACCGCCGTCAGCAGCGAGAACAGCACCATCGCCGTGACCTGGAAGACGGTGAAGCGCGCGGTGTTGGAAACGCCGCGCCAGAAATGGTCCTCGCGGCAGGAGGACGGATCGAGGAACGAGCCGCAATCGAAGAGATAGGCGTATTGCTGCGCCCCGACATAAGGCCGCTCGGAGGGGAAGAGGCCTGCCCCGCCCGTCACCGAGAAGATGAAGTTGATGATGAGCGGCAGGAAGACGAAGAGCGAGAAGAAAACCAGATTGGGCAGCAGGAAGACATAAGCCATCCGCCGCTCGCCAATCAGCCGCTGCAGAACCTGCATCGGCCAGTCGATCAGCCGCATCAGGACCGCGAGCGGCGCGGCGAAGAAACTCGCTGCGCCGACGCGTTCCGATGGCGCCGCCGGGATGGGAGCGTCGGAGGCCATTCGTCTTACTTCTTGCGCTCGGCGATCTGCTGGGCGATGTCGGATTCCATCCGCTTATAGGCCTCGTCGAGGCTGCCCTCGCCCGAGATCGCCTGACCGAGCCGGCTGATCACCGCGTTGAAGATGACGCGGTTGCTCGTATAGCCCTGCAGTTGATAGGCGACCGGCGAGAGCTGCGCGACCTGGTCGGAGAAGACCTTGAGCGCGGCCTTGGCCGGCGCGCTCGCGCCCTGATAGTCGAGGCCCTTGGCGGCGATGCCGAGATGGCCGGGCACGAACAGCGAGCGGGCGTAGAACTCACTCAGCACCGGCTCGCTGGCGAGGTAGTCCATCACCTTGGCGACGGCTTCCGGGCTCTTGGTCGTCTTGATCGCGACGAGACCGGCCCCGCCCGGCATGCCCGAGCAATTGCCGGCGCCACAGGGCGAGGGAACCGCGATCCAGTCGAAGGCGTCGCCGACGGTCTTGTCGAACTGGGCGATCTGCCAGGAGCCCGACTGGTACATCACGACCTGGGCGTTCTTGAACTCGTCATTGGCACCGCGATAGGCCGTGCCGGAGACCGAGCCCCAGAGCTCCTTCTTCATCACGCCGCTCTGGTGCCAGTCATAGACCAGCTTGGCGCCGCGCTTGAAACCGTCGTCGACGACAGCCGGCTCGCCCTTGGCGTCGAAGACCTTGGCGCCTTCCGAAACGGCGACCGAGAAGAAGCGATGGCCCGAGCGGTCCATCGCCAGCGGGAACGGGGCCTGGACCTTGGCCGCAACGTCCTTGACCGCCTTGCCCCAGTCCTCCCAGGTCGCCTTGGCGCCGGGCATCGCGATACCAGCCTGCTCGAACAGCGTCTTGTTGACGAAGGGGCCGGTGACGGTGAGCTGCGTCATGAAACCGGTGATCGCCTTGGTGTCGCCCTCCGGGCGCATCCAGGGCAGGAACGGCCCGAAATTCTTTTCCCAATAGGCCGCGTCCTTGAGATGCGGCCGCAGGTCGAGCGCATAGCGGGCAATGCCGCCGAGATCGACGACGCGGGCGATGTCCGGACCCTGGCCGGAGGCGAGCTGGACGGGCAGGTTCTCGGTGATGGCCTTGTAGGGCACCTGGTCGAGCACGACCTTGATGTCCTTGTTCTGGGCCTCGAAGCGCTTGAGCAGGTCGGTGATGACCTCGCCCTCATTGCCGTCGGAATACCAGGCGATGCGGACCGTGGTCTGAGCCTGCGCGATACCGCCCATGACGAGACCGGCCGTCAAGGCGAGCGCCGAAATCCAATGCTTGCTGTGCATGAGCGTTCCATCCCCGCTTGAACCGACGCCTCCCGGGGCGTCTTGACTTTCATTTAGGCAAACGTTTGCCTAGCTTGTCAATCCCGAAGTGAGCCGGCATCTCTGGCGGGCTGACTCGCCGGGCGCCGCCATGCGAGAAGCGGGGATGGAGCGCGATGAAGACCAGGGCCGCAAAGGCACATCAGGGTTCGGTATCGCTCACCACGGTCGCGCACGACACCGGCGTCTCGATCTCGACCGTCTCGCGCATCGTCAACGGCGCGAGCGGGCGGGCCTCGCCCGAGACGGTCGCCCGCGTCGAGGAGGCGATTGCGCGATTGGGCTACCGGCCGAACCCGGTCGGGCGGGCGCTGCGCCAGCGCGCCAGCCGGGTCGTGGCGATGCTCTCGCCCAATCTCGACAACCCGGCGATGGCGGCGATCGCGGTCTCGACCGAGGCGGCGCTGCGCGCCGCCGGCTACGTCATGATCCTGTGCGACACGCATGACCGCGCCGAGCTGCAGGACGACTACCTTCAGGCCATGCGGGAGCAGTTTGTAGCCGGCTATGTCATGGTCAGCGCCGTGCGCAGCCGCGGGCTCGAGGAGACGCTGCAACGCGGCGACCCGATGGTCTTCGTCGCGCGCCACAACCCGCTCGGCGGCGGCGCCTATGTCGGCATCGACAACCGCGCCGCCGGGGCCGATGCTGCCGATTTCATGCTGGCGCGCGGAATCGAACGCCCGGCCGTACTGATGGCGGCGCAGAATGTCTCGAGCACCCAGGAGCGCGCCTCCGGTTTCATCGACCGCCTCGTGGCACGTGGCGTGCCTGCCGATGCCATCCGCCGCGCCAGCGGTCCCGGCCTCTCGCATATCGAGATCGGCTATGCCGCCGCCCGCGCGCTGGTGCAGGACGGTGGCTGGCCAGAAGGGGCACTCTGCGTCAGCGACCTGATCGCCTATGGCGCCTATCGGCTCGCGGTCGAGAACAATGTGCCGATCCCGCAGCGCTGCACGCTGGTCGGCGTCGACGGCAATGCCCTCAACCACTGGATCGCGCCCTGGTTGACCTCGATCCGCATTCCCTATGAAAGCTTTGGCGGGCATGTCGTCAGCCAGCTGCAGTCGCTCTGGAGTGGCGCGCAGACGTCGGAGGTCCGCATTCCGCATGAGCCGCCGATGGTCGGACTCGCACAGAAGGCGACGGCATGACCCTGCTCGACCACGAGACCCAGCCGCTCGAGCAATGGCGCGAAGGCGTGATGACGCTGATGCGGGTCTCCGCGCTCGTTCAGTCGGCTCAGCTCTGTATCTTCGAGCAGTTCTGCGATCCCGGCCTTGGTGCACCCATCCACCTCCACGCAGTTGAAGAAGTGCTGGAGGTGATGGAAGGCGAGGCTGAGATCACGCTCCGCGGCGAGAATCTGGTCCTGCGTGCCAACCAATCGGTCGTGATCCCGGCCGGCGCGAGGCACAGCTTCAGGAATATCGGGACCGGCATCCTCAAGGTCCGCGCCACGCTCGCCGCACCGATCTTCGAGGCGAGCTATGACGACCGCGCCGAGCAATCGCGGCGCTGGGTGCCCTGAAGCGAGCAGGAGCTGAAGGGCCAGCTACAGCCCCAACCCTGTACCCGTGCTACACAGGCTTCCGTTCTACCGAGACGAGGGATTGTCGATGAGCGAGCCGCATCATGTCGTGGTGATTGGTGGCGGCTTCGCCGGGCTCGAGACCGTGCATCGCCTGGCGGGTGCGGATGTGCGGATCACCATCGTCGACCGCCGCAACCATCATCTCTTCCAGCCGCTGCTCTATCAGGTCGCCACGGCCTCGCTCGCAACCTCGGAGATCGCCTGGCCGATCCGGCATCTGTTCCGGCGGCGCAGTGATGTGACGACGCTACTGGCTGAGGTGACTGGCATCGATACGACCCGGCGCGAGGTCGCACTCTCGACCGGCGAGACCCTGGCCTACGACACGCTCGTCGTCGCCACCGGCGCGACCCACGCCTATTTCGGCCATGACGACTGGGAGCCCTATGCGCCGGGCCTGAAGACCCTCGAAGATGCGACGACGGTCCGCCGCCGCATCCTGCTGGCCTTCGAGCAGGCCGAAGCGGAAACCGACGCCGCGCGCCGCGCCGCGCTGCTGACCTTCGTCGTCATCGGCGCCGGCCCGACCGGCGTCGAACTCGCCGGCACGATCGCCGAGCTGGCGCGCGCCACCCTGCCCGAGGATTTCCGCCGGATCGACACGCGCGAGACCCGCGTCGTGCTGGTTGAGGCTGGCCCGCGCATCCTGCCCGGTTTCGCCGAGGACCTGTCGCACTACGCCCATGAGGCGCTGCGGCGCATCGGCGTCGAGATTCGCACCGGCGCGCCCGTCACCGCCTGCGACAGCGCGGGTGTCTCGATCGGACCGGAGAAACTCCCGGCCGTGACGGTGATCTGGGCGGCCGGCGTGCGCGCCTCGCCGGCGGGCAGCTGGCTCGATGCCCCTATGGACCGCGCCGGCCGCGTCGAGGTCGAGGACGATCTCACCGCGCCCGGCCACGCGGACGTCTTCGTGGTCGGCGACACGGCGAGCGTGATGGACCAGGACGGCAAGCCGGTTCCCGGCATCGCTCCCGCCGCCAAGCAGCAGGGCCGCCATGTCGCGGCGACGATCAAGCGCCGGCTCGCCGGAGACAAGGCGCCCCGCCCCTTCGCCTACAGCCATGCCGGCAGCCTGGCCACGATCGGCAAGCGCGCCGCGATCATCGATTTCGGCCGGGTGAAGCTGAAGGGCTGGCTCGCCTGGTGGCTCTGGGGCCTGGCGCACATCTACTTCCTGATCGGCGTACGCAACCGCGTCAGCGTCGCGCTCAGCTGGCTCTGGATCCATGCGCGCGACCAGCGCAGCGCGCGGCTGATCACCCAGCGTGACGTGAAGCGCGATGAACGCGGCTGACGGCGCTCAAAGTCCGGTCAGATAGCGCGCCAGCCCCGCCGTCGAAGAATCATGGGCCTCGGCCGGCGCTTTGCCCTCGATCACCGGCAACAGCGCCGTCGCCAGCTCCTTGCCGAGCTCGACGCCCCATTGGTCGAAGGCGTTGATGTCGAACACCGCCGCCTCGACGAAGACCCGGTGCTCATAGAGCGCGACGAGCCGCCCGAGCGTGAACGGATCGAGCTTGCGATAGGCGATGGTCACGCTCGGCCGGTTGCCGGGGAATACCTTGTGCGGCGCGAGCTGCTCGATCGCATCCGCCGACAGCCCCTGCTTGGCGAGCTGCGCCTTCGCCTCCTCGAGCGTGCGGCCCTTCATCATCGCCTCGCTCTGGGCGAGGCAATTGGCTAGCAGCAGGCGATGCTGATGGGCGAGCTCCGGCTCGTGGCCTTCGGCCGCGACCAGGAATTCGCAGGGGACGATGTCGGTGCCTTGGTGGAGCAATTGGAAGAAAGCGTGCTGGCCATTGGTACCGGGCTCGCCCCAGACCAGCGGCCCGGTCGGCCGCGTCACCGCCCCGCCGGCCTTGTGGACGCGCTTGCCGTTCGACTCCATGTCGAGCTGCTGCAGATAGGCCGGCAGTCGCGCCAGCCGCTGATCGTAAGGCAGCACCGCGCGGGCCGGATACCCGCAGCTCTCGCGATGCCAGAGTCCGACCAGGGCGAACAGCACCGGCAGGTTCTTAGCCAGCGGCGCGGTGCGGAAATGCTCGTCCATCGCATGCGCGCCGGCGAGGAAGGCGCGGAAGTCCTCGGGACCGATCGCGATCATCACCGGCAGGCCGATCGCCGACCAGACCGAATAGCGTCCGCCGACCCAATCCCAGAAGCCGAAGATGCGGTCGGGCGCGATGCCGAAGACCGCGACCTTGTCGAGCGCGGTCGAGACCGCGGCGAAGTGCTTGGCCACCGCCTCTTCCCCAAGCGCACCGGCGATCCAGCGCCGGGCGGTCGCGGCATTGGTCATGGTCTCGATCGTGGTGAAGGTCTTCGACGCGACGATCACCAGCGTCCGCGCCGGATCGAGCTTCGCCAGGGTATCGGCGATATGGGCGCCGTCGACATTGGAGACGTAATGCAGGCGCGGTCCGTCATGATAGGGCGCGAGCGCCAGCGTCGCCATCACCGGACCGAGATCCGAGCCGCCGATGCCGATATTGACGACGTCGCTGAAGCGCCCGCCATCAGCTGCCGCGATCTTGCCGCTGCGGATGCCTTCGGCGAAGGCAGACATCCGCTCCAGAACCGCGTTCACCTCGGGCATAACGTCGACGCCGTCGACCTTGACCGGCCGGCCGGACTGGTTGCGCAGCGCCGTGTGCAGCACGGCGCGGCCTTCAGTCGTGTTGATCGGCTCGCCCGCGAACATCGCGTCGCGCTTGGCCGCGACATCGGCCGCCTCGGCGAGCGCCAGCAGCAACTCCACGGTCTCGCCCGTCACCGCCGTCTTGGAATAGTCGAGCAGCAGGTCGTCGAGCCGGGCCGAGAAGGCGGAAAAGCGCTGCGGATCAGCGGCGAAGAGCTCGCGCAGGTGGTGAGATACGGTTCGGGTACGATACGCGGCGAGATCCGCCCAGGCCTTCTCCAGCACGATCATTCTCCTCGATGCTTGCGAACGGCCGCGATGCGGCAAGCCGAGGTAGCATAGCGATAGCGCTGAGGTCACGGCGGCGAGCGGACGGGGCTGCCATGCAAAGAGATTACCTCGGTGGTCATGAGCGGGCCCACCGGGAGAAACGGTAGGGACGGCCCCAGCCGCCCCTACCGAACGCTTCAGCGCGGAATGCGCCGGCGCGGCTTGGCCGACCGCGATGACGGATATTCCCGCTCGTAGAAGGCGACGCCGCTATCCTCGAGGAAGAGTGGAGCGCCGACCATCGAGCCATCGGCCCGCAGCATCTTGAACATGGTGTGCGGCGCCCACATCGCAGCGGCATGCCTGCCGGGCGTCTTGAGCTTGAGCTTCACGGTGTTCTGCTGGAAGTTCGTGACCGAGGTCGAGGTCGAGTAGCCGAATTTGTAGGACAAGGTGCCCTTCACCTTCGAACCTGCCCCGCCGAAGCTGACACCGGTCTCGTAGCTGATGCTGATGCCGACTTCGTGGTTGAAGGTCTCCGTCGAGGATTTGGTCACGCCGACGGTGATCTCCCGCTCGAGTTCGTGCGGCTCCGCCTGCTGGTTGTTGTCGTAAAGCTCGAGCTGAAAATTGTCCCAGCGCTCCAGGTAGTAGAACGGCGAGTTGGCGACCTTCCAGGCGAGGTCGTAGTGATCATCGGTCACCCCCGTAAAGGGCACCGCGATCCGCCTCTCCCGCATCCAGTCGCTTTCGGCCGGAGGGCGGTCGTAACTGTCGAGCCGCGGAACCGGCGGGGTGTCGCCGGGCTCGGCCGGCGGCTCCAGGCGCAGCACCTTGACGACCGGTTCCGGCCGATCATGGCTGGCGACGCCGTAGAAGCAATTGGCGCCGATCAGGATGGTCGTATTGTCGTGGTAGTAGACGATTGGATCGATCCGCCAGGCGCTGAAATCCGTATCGGACCCGGTGCCGCCATCATCCCACAGCCAGTCTCCGAGCAGCGCCTCGCCGACCAGATCGGCGTGCACGCACCAGATATCTTCCAAGGACGGCGACTGGTAGTTGCCGGTGAAGACATGGCCCAGCGCGACGTATCCGTCCGGCGGAATCGCCTGCCAGCACGCGCCGTACATATCGGCGCCGGAACCGAGATCGTTCCAGATTCGATGGTAGCCCGTCGGCGAGCGAACGGCATCCGAGCCATCGACCGTCGGCTTGACACAGAGAGCCCATTGTCGCCCGGCAGGGTCGTCATAATTATTGACGCCGATACTGCCGAGAGGACGAAAGCCACTTGGCGCGCTGGGATGCCAGAAGGCTCCGTCGTAATCGCCACCGCTGCCCCCGTCATTCCAGCGGAGGCTGAACCGGTCGGTGAAGGCGAGTGTCAGGCGCCCGAAGGCCACTTCCGTGCTGGTCAACTGCGATTTCTGCAGACGATTGGACATCGAGACCGCTCCCTTATGCGTGCCGAAACGGCACTTACAACTTGTAGTTGTATAAGGTAGCAAACGTCACGCCATAGTATGTGAACCGCCATTCACATACGTTGCCGTCCCAAGGAAGCCATCGTCATCTCCGCAGCAGTTGGCAGATCCGCCCCGCGGCGGCCGACCGTGATGGAAGCTGCCGTCGCGGCATAGGTCAGCACTTCACTCAATGCCGCTTGATCGAGCGCAGCGACGCCTTCGATGCTCAGCCGATCCGTCTGTGAAAGGCGCGCGAGCAGTGCCGCATGGAAGCTGTCACCAGCGCCCACTGTGTCGCATACCTCGACAACCCTGGCCGGCAATTCAACCTGCCCGGCAGAGCAAAAACTGACCGCCCCATCCGCTCCGCGCGTTATCACCACCAGCTTTGCGCCGAGCCCCAGCCAATAGGCGGCCGCCTCCTGCAGCGACAACCTTCCGCCCCAGGCGATGCGGATATCCTCATCGCTCGTCTTGATGATGGTCGCGACACGATAGAACCGCTCGGCGGCATCAGCCCACAGCGCCATGTCCGGCACGACACCCGGTCGCAGATTTGGATCGACGCTGATCACAAGCCGGCCATGCTCGCGCTCCGCCAGCAGGGCCAGCGTCGTGCCGATCGGCTCGACCGCCATGCTGTAGGAGCCGAAGCTGAGCGCCTGCACCTCCGCCGGCAGCTCGGCCAGCAGATCGGCCGGCATCAGGAAGCGGTCGGCAGCGCCTTCACCATGGAAACCGTAGCTCGGCTGCCCGTTCGCTCCGGTGGCAACGGCCGAGATGGTCGAGAGCCGGTCGCTGCGGACGATGAAGCGGCCATCGACGCCTTCCCGTGTCAGACGTTCCGCCAGCATCGAGCCGATACCGTCGCGCGAGATCGCGCCGAGGAAGCCGACCGGTACGCCGAGCCGCGCCAGGCCGATAGCGACATTGAAGGGCGAGCCACCGGAAACGGCCCGTCCGGCCATCTCGGCCCCCTCGGGCGGATCGAGGAAGAGATCGACGAGCGCCTCGCCGCAGACCAGGATCATGACACTGCACTCAAGCTGCGTGAGGGATGGCGCAAGGCTGGGTCGAACGGATTGAGCATTGCGCCCAATGCCGCCGCCTCCGCCTTCAGAATGGCAACGACGCCAGGCAAGCGCTCGGGGCGCAACCGGTCCGCCAGCGTGCCGACGCTCAACGCCGCGACGACCCGGTCCTGCGCATCGAAGATCGGCACGCCCAGACCCGCCATGCCCGGGATCAGCCCGGTGTTGAGATTGACCCAGCCCTGCGCCCGCGCCGCCTCCAGCGCGACGCGCAGGGCCGCCTCGTCGAGGAAACCGCGGTCGAGAAGGCGCGGCACGTTGAAGCGGATCACCGCCTCGCGCTCGGCCTCGGGCAGGTGCGCGAGGATGGCGAGACTCCCCTGCCCGAGCCCGAGCGGCACCTTGCCGCCGATATCGCCGGTGAAGGAGCGGATCGGGAATGGCCCCTCGATCCGGTCGAGGCAAACAGCATCATAGCCGTTGCGGACCAGCAGGAAGATCGTGTCGGTCAGCGTCGCCGAGAGACGCAGGAGCACCGGCTTGGCGAGATCGCGCAGGCCGCCGGCCTGGCCGGCGCGGGCCGCCAGCACGAAGAAGTCGAGCGCCAAGCGGTAGCGCTTGCCGACCTGTTCGACGAAGCCCTCGGCGGCGAGGTCCTGCAAGGCGCGATGCGCCGTCGGCTGGCTGCAGCCGGCCTGCTCGGCCAGATCCTTCAGGCGGATTCCGCCTGCATCCGTCGCGCCGACAAGGCGCAGCAAGCCGAGCGCGCGGCGCAAACTGGACAGAGGCTCGGCAGAATCACTCATCCGCCCAGAATAATCTGAACAGCATCGGGCGCCAGTAAATTTCATATAACGGAATTATAAATAGAAAAATTCTTTCATATGGAATTGTTCGTTGACGAAATTCCACTCCTGCCGCTTCCTCCCAGGACAGGGCAAGAGACCCCGATGAGCGGGCGGGGCGAGCCAAGCGGGAGAGGTCATGAGCTTCCTGACGCTGGAGAAGCTGAGCAAGGTCTATGGCGATTTCGCCGCCGCGCGCGACATCGACCTGTCCGTCGCCAAGGGTGAGTTCGTCTCGCTGCTCGGCCCCTCCGGCTGCGGCAAGACCACGACGCTGCAGATGATCGCCGGGCTGGTCGAGCCGACGACCGGCACGATCATGCTCGATGGCCGCGACATCACCCGCGAGAAGCCGAACAAGCGCGGCCTCGGCATCGTCTTTCAGAGCTACGCGCTCTTTCCGCACATGACGGTGGCTGAGAACGTCGCCTTCGGGCTGGAGATGCGCAAGATCGCCAAAGCCGAGCGCGACGAGCGGGTGAAAGCCATGCTCGGACTTGTCCATTTGAGCCCGCTGGCCGAACGCTATCCGCGCCAGCTCTCCGGCGGCCAGCGCCAGCGCGTCGCCATCGCCCGCGCCCTCGTCATCCAGCCACCGGTGCTGCTGCTCGACGAGCCGCTCTCCAATCTCGACGCCAAACTGCGCGAGGAGATGCAGTTCGAATTGCGCCGCATCCAGCAGCGCGTCGGCACCACCACGATCATGGTCACGCATGACCAGGCCGAGGCGCTCTCGATCAGCGACCGCGTCGTGGTGATGGAACAGGGCCGGATGACGCAGGTCGACGCGCCTTACAGGCTCTACGAGAACCCGGCGACGCCGTTCATTTCCACCTTCGTCGGCAAGATGAACCGGCTGGAAGGCACCTGGCGCAAGGGCGCGGCCGAAATCGCCGGGATCGCCGTGCCGGCCGAAGCCAGCGGACTGGCCGAGGGCGCAGCCATCGCATTGTCGATCCGCCCCGAGAAGCTCGCGCTGAAGGCGCCCGGCCAGGGCCGCATCGACGGCACCATCGCCAACCGCTTCTTCCTCGGCGGCTCCTGGCTGTTCACGGTCGAGACCGCGGCCGGGCCGATCCTGGTCTCGTTGCCGAACGATGGCGAGGAACCGGCCCGTGAGGGCGCCAAGGTCGCGCTCGACTGGGCTCCGGCCAGCTTGCGCATCGAACCGCTGGCGCAGGGAGCGGCGGCATGAGCGTCGGGCGCTCCGCGGCGACACCGTTCTGGCTCGCCGGGCCGGGCGCGCTACTTTTCCTCGGACTCATCATCCTGCCGCTCGCGCTGACGCTGATCCTCTCCTTCCACGCCTATGACCACACGATCGGCATCAAGAACGAGTTCACTCTCGCCCATTACGCCGCCGTGTTCTCAGACGAGTACTATCTCGGCATCTTCTGGCGCACGCTGCGGCTCGCAGGCCTGACCACGCTGATCTGC
Organism: Bosea sp. Tri-49; assembly: GCF_003952665.1. Taxonomy (NCBI): domain Bacteria; kingdom Pseudomonadati; phylum Pseudomonadota; class Alphaproteobacteria; order Hyphomicrobiales; family Alloboseaceae; genus Allobosea; species Allobosea sp. Tri-49. The sequence continues at coordinate 5,029,887 of NZ_CP017946.1, read as the reverse complement.
GTCCTGATCGGCGCGCCCGAGGCCTATATCCTGTCGCGGATGCGCGATCCCTGGCGCTCGGTCTTCCTGCTGGTGATCATCGGGCCGCTCCTGGTCTCGGTCGTCGTCCGCGCCTTCGGCTGGAGCATGCTGCTCGGCTCGACCGGGCTGGTGAACCAGGCGCTGCAGGGCCTCGGCTTCGACAGTGTGCGCCTGCTCTATACCGAGACGGCGATCGTGATCGCGCTCGTCCACGTCATGCTTCCCTTCATGGTGATCCCGGTCTGGACCGCGCTGCAGAAGCTCGATCCGATGGTCGAGGCGGCCGCCTGGAGCCTCGGCGCCTCGCATGCCACCGCGCTGCGTCGTGTGGTGCTGCCGCAGGTCTCGCTCGGCATGCTCTCGGGCAGCCTGATCGTCTTCGGCCTCTCGGCTTCGGCCTTCGCCATTCCCGGCCTGCTTGGCGGGCGCCGGCTCAAGATGGCGGCGACACTGGTCTATGACGAATACATGCACGAGTTGAACTGGCCGCTCGGCGCGACGATCGCAATCATCGTCCTCGTCGCCAACCTCGTGATCATGCTGGCCTATAACCGCGTCATCGAGACGCGCGCCCGCAAGGCCCTGGGGTGAGCGTGATGCAGAAGAACGGTCCCGTCGCGCTCCTCTTCCATACGCTGGTCGTCGCCTTCGTGCTGGCGCCGCTTGTGGTGATCTGTCTCGTCGCCTTCACGCCGGAGAACACGCTCTCGATTCCGACCACCAGCTTCTCGCTGCGCTGGTTCAAGGAGATCTTCCGCCATCCCGACTTCGTCGCCTCCTTCGTCAACAGCCTGTGGCTGGCGACGCTCGCGGCGACGCTTTCGGTCGCGATCTCGGTGCCGGCAGCGCTTGCCATTGACCGCTACGAGTTTCCCGGCCGCGATGCGCTGAACGCGCTCTTCCTGTCGCCGCTGATCATCCCGCATCTCGTGCTCGGCGTCGCCTTCCTCAGGCTCTTCGCGCTGATCGGTGCGACTGGCAGCTTCGCCTGGCTCGTCGCGTGCCACGTCGTGGTGATCACGCCCTATGTGCTGCGGCTGGTGATGGCCGCCTTCACCGGACTCGACCGTTCGGCCGAGCAGGCGGCGATGACGCTCGGTGCCTCGCACTGGACAGTGTTCCGCCGCGTCACCGCGCCGATGATCCTGCCCGGCATCACCGGCGGCTGGCTGCTCGCCTTCATCAACAGCTTCGACGAACTGACCATGTCGATCTTCGTGACGTCACCGCAGACCGTGACTCTGCCGGTGCGCATGTACATGTACGCCACCGAATCCATCGACCCGATGATGGCCGCGGTCTCGGCGCTGATGATCGCGCTGACGGCGGCTGCCATGCTGGTGCTCGACCGCGCCTTCGGCCTCGACAAGATCCTGGTCGGGCAGAAGTGACATGCCGCTCCTGCATCGCCTCGCTCGCGCCGACCATCCGTCCATCCCGTTCACGCTGGACGGCACGCCTTGCGAAGGCCGCGCCGGCGATACCGTCCTGACCGCTATCCTCACCAACGCCGAACGACTGCGCCTCAGCGAGTTCTCAGCCTCGCCGCGCGCCGGCTTCTGCCAGATGGGCGCCTGCCAGGATTGCTGGATCGTGCTCGAGAGCGGCGAGCGCCTGCGCGCCTGCTCCACGGCCCTCACCGCCGGCATGCGCATCCTCACCCGCCGCGCGAGGGCGGCATGACCGGGCATCCGACCAGCGAGCGCCCGCAGCCGCTGATCGTCGGCGCCGGCCCCGCCGGCATTCGGGCCGCTGAGGCGTTGGTCGCGGCCGGCCTGCGCCCGCTCGTCGTCGACGAGGCGCCGGCCTGCGGCGGCCAGATCTATCGCCAGCGCCTCGCCCCGGATGGCCGCAGCAGCCGCGACCTCTACGGCTCGGAGGCCGCTAAGGCCGAAACCCTTCATCGCGATTTTGCCGCGCTCGACGGCAAGCTCGACTACTGGCCGCAGGCACTGCTCTGGAACCTGCGCGACGGCCGCGCCGACATCATGATCGAGGGCACCAGCCGGCAGGTCGCCTATGACGGCCTTCTGCTCGCGACCGGCGCGACCGACCGCACCTTGCCGCTACCCGGTTGGACGCTGCCCGGCGTCTTCACCCTCGGCGGCGCCCAGATCGCGCTGAAGAGCCAGGGCTGCGCCATCGGCAGCAAGGTCGTCTTCCTCGGCTCCGGCCCGCTGCTCTATCTCGTCGCCTGGCAGTACATGAAGGCCGGCGCCAAGGTCGCGGCGGTGCTTGACACGGCGCCCTTCGCCGCAAAGTTCAACCTGCTGCGCGGCCTGCCGCTGTTCCCAGGAATCGTGCTGCGTGGCATGCGGATGACCGCCGAGTTGAAGCTGGCCGGCATCGCGCTGCATTACGGCGTCGGTGATGTCCGCATCGAGGGTGCGAGCAAGGTCGAGGCCATCGCCTGGCGCCAGGACGGGCTGGAGCACCGCCTCACCTGCGACGGCATCGGCTACGGCCTCGCCTTGCGCTCGGAAACCCAGCTCGCCGACCTCGCCGGCTGCCGCTTCGCCTTCAACGCGCGCGACCGCGCCGTCCTGCCCGAGCGCGATGCGGCCGGTCGCACCAGCGTGCCAGGCGTCTATCTCGCCGGCGACGGCGCCGGCATCGCCGGGGCGGATGCCGCCGAGCGCGCTGGCGAACGCGTCGCGCTCGCTCTGCTGCAGGATCGCGGCCTGCCGCATGACGCTGCGCGCGCCGCTGCGCTGGAAGCGGAGCTCGCCCGCATCAGCCGCTTCCGCGAGGTGCTCGAAGCCGCCTTCCCCTTCCCGGCGCATTGGGTGCGTGACATCGCCGATGCGACCACGCTCTGCCGCTGCGAGGAGATCACTGCCGGCGAGGTCCGCGCCGCCATCAACCGCTTCGGCGTGCACGAGCTCAACCGGCTGAAGGCCGTGAGCCGCGTCGGCATGGGCCGCTGCCAGGGCCGCATCTGCGCCGCCGCCGCCGCCGAACTGCTGGCGCACGAGGCGGGGCGCGGCATCGAGGCCGTCGGCCGTTTGCGCAGCCAGGCGCCGGTCAAGCCCGTGCCACTGACGCTCGCGCTCACCGCGCAGCAGGAGGCGGCGGAATGAGCCGGCGGCTCGAAGTCGACGTCGCGATCATCGGCGGCGGCCTCGTCGGCTCCTCGGCCGCGCTGGCGCTGCGCGGCCTGGGCTTTTCGGTCGCGCTGCTCGACAAGGGCTTTTGCGGCGCGCAGGCCTCCGGCGTGAACTATGGCGGCGTGCGCCGCCAGGGCCGGCCGATCGAGCAGTTGCCGCTGTCGCAGCGGGCCCATGCCGTCTGGCCGCGGCTCAGGGCGCTGATCGGCATCGATGGCGAGTTCCTGCGCTCCGGCCATCTCAAGCTCGCCCGCGACGAGGCCGACATGGCCTCGCTCGAGGCTTATGCCGAGGCCGTTGCCGAACAAGGCCTCGATCTCGAGCTGATCGGCCATAACGGCCTGCGCGAGCGCTTCGGCTGGATCGGCGACGGCATTGTCGGCGCCTCCTTCTGTCCCGGCGACGGCCATGCCAATCCGCGCCTGGTCTCGACCGGCTTCGCTGCGGCGGCGCGCCGGGCCGGCGTCGAGGTGCTGGAGAACACGGCGGTCGAAGGCGTGACGCGCGATGGCGGGGGCTTCGCGCTGGAGGCTGCCGGCAACCTCACGCTCCGGTCTCGCTTCGTCGTCAACAGCGCCGGCGCCTGGGCCGCCCCCTTCGCCGAGAGCTTCGGCGAGCCGGTGCCGCTCTCGCGCATCTACCCCTCCATGGTCGTCACCGAGCCGATGGAGCCGGTGATGTCGGTCAATATCGGCATGGAGGGCGGCGGCATCTATGCCCGTCAGGTCGAGCGCGGCAATATCGTCGTCGGCGGCGAGCGCGCCTTGCCGCTGAATGATCCCGACCTCTCGCGGCCGCGCGGCGATGGCGCGATCGCGATCATGAACAATGCCGCCGCGCTATTCCCCGGCTTGCGCCATGCCCAGGCAATTCGCTTCTGGAGCGGCACGGAAGGGGCCATGCCGGACAAGAACCCGGTGATCGGCCCGAGCGAGACGACGCACGGCCTGATCCATGCCTTCGGCTTCACCGGCGCCGGCTTCCAGATCGCGCCCGGTGTCGGCGAGGTGCTCGCCGAGCTCGTCCGCGACGGCGAGACGCAAACCCCGATCGCGGCCTTCTCGATCGGCCGCTTCAGAGAGACTTCCGCCCGCACCGACGCTGGCTCGGGTGCGGGACAAAACCAAGAGCCGCAGCACTAGAGGGGAGATCAGATCATGACCAGCTATCGCAGCATCCTGGCGGCTGGCGTCGCCACCATGGCGCTCGCCGCCGTCGGCAGCGCCTTCGCCCAGTCGAAGACGCTCTATGTCGGCATGAACGGCGGCAATTTCGAAAAGACCTTCACCCAGGCCGTCTTCCCCGATTTCGAGAAGGCCAACGACGTCAAGGTTGTGGTCGTGCCCGGCACCTCCTCCGACATCCTCGCCAAAGCGACCGCGGCCAAGGACAAGCCGCAGATGCACGTCATGTTCCTCGATGACGGCGTCATGGTCCGCGCCATCGGCGCCGGCCTCTGCGAGAAGACGAAGCCCGGCCCCGAGCTTGCCGATCTCGCCCCCGGCACGCGCATGAAGGACGACATGGCTGTTGGCATCGACCTCGGCATGACCGGGCTGGGCTACAACAAGAAGCTGTTCGACGAGAAGGGCTGGCCGGCGCCGACCTCGTGGATGGACCTCGCCGATCCCAAGTACAAGGGCAAGGTCGTGTTCCAGTCGGCCTCGGCCTCCTCCTTCGGCCTGCACGCCTTCCTGATGTTCAACCGCATCCAGGGCGGCACCGAGGCCAATGTCGAGCCGGGCTTCAGCAAGTTCCGCGACACGATCGGCAAGAACGTGCTCGAATTCATCCCGAGTTCGGCCAAGATCGCCGAGATGGCGCAAACCGGCGAGGCCGCGATCTTCCCGCTGACGCCTACCGGCATCTCTACCCTGAAGGACAAGGGCATCGCCGTCGAATACGCCCAGCCCAAGGAAGGCTCGGTCGTGCTGATGGTCGCCCAGTGCGTCATCGCCAAGAATTCCGAGCCGGAGCTGGCGCAGAAGCTCGCCGCCTACCTCCTCTCGCCCGAGGCCCAGTCCAAGGCGCTCGCCGCCGGCAACATCGTGCCCTCGAACACCAAGGCCAAGGCCTCCACGCCCGACGCCGAGAAGAAGCTCGAGGCCTTCCACGCCAACATGAAGACCGCCGTGACCCTCGACTGGGACCAGATCAACGCCAAGCGGCCGGAATGGAACAGCCGCTGGAACAAGATGATCGAGCGCTGAGCCTTATCCGAGCCATCGGCACCGCCGCGCAGCAGCGCGGCGGTGTTCTCGTATGCAACAGGCCTTGCCGGGCGCATCCCGATCAAACACGATCCAATCAACCCGGTTTGACAGCAGACGCGTCCCCGCTACATTCCTGCAATCGATTACATCGCCAATCAGGCGGTCGATTGCGAGTTCCGGCAAGGGGCCGCGCTGTCGGGAGGGTCGCGATGAAGACCATGAAGGGTCCGGGGCTCTTTCTCGCCCAGTTCGCCGGCGACGAGGCGCCGTTCAACTCGCTCGAAGCGATCGGCCGCTGGGCCGGCTCGCTCGGCTACAAGGGCGTGCAGATCCCAAGCTGGGATGCCCGCCTATTCGATCTCGCCAAAGCCGCCGAGTCCGATGCCTATTGCGACGAGGTCAAGGGCACGCTCGCCCAGTACGACCTGTCGATCACCGAGCTCTCGACCCATCTCCAGGGCCAGCTCGTCGCCACTCATCCGGCTTTCGACGAGGCCTTCGATGGCTTCGCCGTCCCCGCCGTGCGCGGCAATCCGAAGGCGCGGCAGGAGTGGGCGGTCGCGCAGATGAAGCTCGGGGCGAAAGCCTCACGCCGGCTCGGGCTGTCGGCCAATGTCAGCTTCACCGGCGCGCTCGCCTGGCCCTTCGTCTATCCCTGGCCGCAGCGCCCGGCCGGGCTGGTCGAGACCGCCTTCGAGGAACTCGGCAAACGCTGGCGCCCGATCCTCGACGCCTATGACGAGGCCGGCGTCGACCTCTGCTACGAGATCCATCCGGGCGAGGACGTCCATGATGGGGCGACCTTCGAGCGCTTCGTCGACGCGGTCGGCGGACACCGCCGGGCCTGCATCAACTACGACCCCAGCCATTTCCTGCTGCAGCAGCTCGATTATCTCGCCTTCATCGACCTCTATCACGAGCGCATCAAGGCCTTCCATGTGAAGGATGCCGAGTTCAATCCGAACGGCCGCGTCGGCGTCTATGGCGGTTACGAGCCATGGGTCGACCGAGCCGGTCGCTTCCGCTCGCTCGGCGACGGCCAGGTCGATTTCGGCGGCATCTTCTCCAAGCTGGCGCAGTACGATTACGACTCCTGGGCCGTGCTCGAATGGGAATGCGCGCTGAAGCATCCCGAGGACGGCGCGCGCGAAGGGGCGGAGTTCATCGCCGCCCACATCATCCGCGTCACCGAAAAAGCCTTCGACGATTTCGCCGCGGGAGGCACCGACGAGGCAGCCAACCGGCGCATGCTCGGGCTCGGCTGAAGGAGACGCTCATGGCGATCGAAGGCTCGACCACATCGAAGCTCAACCGCCGCCTGCGCCTCGGCATGGTCGGCGGCGGGCGCGGCGCCTTCATCGGTGCGGTGCATCGCATCGCGGCAAGGCTCGACGACCGCTGGCAGCTCGCCGCCGGCGCGCTTTCCTCCGACCCGGAGCGCGGTCGTCTCTCGGGCGAAGACCTGCTGCTCGATCCCGCCCGAATCTATGCCGATGCCGCCGAGATGGCGAAGCGCGAGAAGCGCCGCAAGGACGGCATCGACGCGGTCGCGATCGTCACGCCGAACCATGCCCATGCCCCAGCGGCAAAAGCCTTCCTCAAGGCCGGCATCCATGTGATCTGCGACAAACCGCTGACGACGAACCTGCGTGAGGCCGAGGCGCTCGCCAAGCTCGCAGGGGATAGCGGCCTGATCTTCGCGGTCACCCACAACTACACCGGCTATCCGCTGGTCCGGCAGGCCCGCGCCATGATTGCCGAGGGGGTGCTCGGCAAGCTCCGCGTCGTCCAGGTCGAATACGCGCAGGACTGGCTCGCCACAAAGCTCGAGGAGAGCGGGCAGAAGCAGGCGGAGTGGCGGACCGATCCGGCCAAATCCGGTCCGGCCGGTTCGATCGGCGACATCGGCAGCCATGCCTTCAATCTCGCCGAGTTCATCGCCGGCGACGAGGTCGAAGCGCTCGCTGCCGAGGCGCACGTCTTCGTCGAAGGCCGCCGGCTCGACGACAACGCCCATATGCTGCTGCGCTTCAGGGGTGGCGCGCGCGGCATGCTCTGGTGCAGCCAGGTCGCGGCCGGCCAGGAGAATGGTTTGCGCATCCGCCTCTATGGCGAGAAGGGCGGGCTCGAATGGCAGCAGGAGAATCCGAACCTGCTGGTTCATTCGCCACTCGGCGAGCCCTCGCGCCTGATCCGGCGCAATGGCGCCGGCGCCTATCCGGTAGCCAACGCCGCCTCGCGCGTGCCCGCCGGCCACCCGGAAGGCTATCTCGAAGGCTTCGCTCAGCTCTACGTCGATATCGCCGAGCAGATCACGGCCCGGATCGAGGGGCGCGAGCCTGCCCCGTTCTCGACGCTGGTGCCCACAGTCACTGACGGGGTCCGCGGGGTCCGCTTCATCGAAGCGGCAGTGCGCTCCTCGGCCAAGGACGCGCGCTGGCTGGATCTCTGACGATCTCGATCGCGCTTGTCCTTCCGAGCAACGGCGCGGCATAAGCAGCGCCGACGACAGGGAGGACGACGCCATGGAATTCCGCCCCGATATCGGCCAGCTCTCACCGACCGTGCGCGAGCATCTGGCCCCGGCCAATCTGCTGCGCGCCGGCATCAACCTCTCGAACTTCCTGCTGGTCTCCAGCCGCGGCCTGCAGGGCGAACCGCAAGGCGTCTCGCCCGACATGGCGCGCACCCTCGCCGATCTTCTCGGCACCGGGCTGCGCTATGTACCCTACGAGAATCCCGGCCTGCTCGCCGATGCCGCGCCTTGCGACGAATGGGATGTCGGCCTGATCGGCGCCGAGCCGCAGCGGGCCGAGGCGATCAGCTTCACGCCGGCCTATGCCGAGATCGAGGCGACCTATCTGGTCCGCGAGGCCTCGCCGCTGAAGGAGATCGCCGATGTCGATGCGCAGGGTATCCGCATCGCCGTCAGCGGTCGTGCCGCCTATGGGCTCTGGCTCGATCGCAACATCCGCAAGGCCGAGCTCGTCCGCTCCGGCACGCTCGACGATTCCGCGAATGATTTCGCCGCCAAGGAGCTTGATGCGCTGGCCGGCCTGCGCCCGCGCCTACTGAAAGATGTCGAGGCAATCCCCGGCACGCGCATCCTCGACGGGTATTTCATGACCGTGCAGCAGGCGATCGGCGTACCGAAAGCCAAGGCCGAGGCGGCCGACTACCTGGCCAAGTTCGTCGCCGCGGCGAAGGAATCGGGTTTCGTCGCGGCGCTCATCGAAAAGCACGGCGTGCAGGGGCTGAGCGTCGCGCGCTGATATCAGCCGTCATTCTCGGGCGAAGCGAAGCGCAGACCCGAGAATCTCAGGACCAGAAGGCGCCGACCGGAACCTCCCGTCACCAGATGCTCGGGTCAAGCCCGAGCATGACGGCCAGGGTCAGGTCCCGTCCGTCCCGGCCCCGCAGACCAACGCGCAGACCTTGCTGCCCGGCGCCGGCACGAAGCGCTTCGCCTGCAGGGCCGCAACCGCCGCTGCGCCCGAGAGATCCGCGGCGATGCCGAACTCGAACCAGAGCGATTGCGCCGCCTGCTCCATCTCCTCGTCGCTGACCAGCACGATCTCGTCGACATTGCGCGCGACTGCCTCATAGATCGCCTGGTCGGTGCGCCGGCACGACATCGTCGCGACTTTCGTCTCGAGCTTGTCGAGTGTGACCAGTTTGCCGGCTTCGAGGCAGGCATGCAGCGTCGGCGAGCCATAGGGCTCGATGCCGATGATGCGCGTCTGCGGCCTGAGCGCCTTCACCGCGGTGGACAGCCCGGTGATCAGGCCGCCGCCGCCGATCGCGACGAGGATGACGTCGACCTCCGGCATCTCGTCGAGGATATCGAGGCCGAGCGTGCCCTGACCGGCGACCACGACGGGATCGCTGAACGGATGGGCATAGGTCGCGCCGGTCTTCTCGGCGTAAGCGAGCGCGGCGGCATTGGCATCGTCCCAGATCGCGCCGACGATCTCGACATCGGCGCCCCACTTCTTCAGCTTGGCGACCTTGTCGGCGACGACATTGGACGGCAGGAAAATCTTGGCGCTGACGCCGAGGACACGGGCCGAGCGGGCGATGGCGAGCCCGTGATTGCCGCCCGAGGCGGTGACGACGCCGCGCTTGAGCTCATCCTCCGAGAGCGTCAGCAACCGGTTCATCGCGCCACGCGCCTTGAACGAGCCGGCCGCCTGCAGCAATTCGAGCTTCAGCGTCACCGTGCCGCCGAAATCCTCGCGCGAGCTGAGCTGGGCATAGGGCAAGGTCGGCGTCTTGCGGATATGCGGCGCAATCCGCCAGCGCGCCGCCCGGATATCGTCGAGGCCGATCACGACAGCACCCCGCGATAGGGAGCCGCCACGATCAGGCAGCAATTGCCCGGCCTGACCCGGCCCGGCTGGCGCCGGCCATAGAGGATGCCGTCGGCGGCGTAGTGCAACGTCTCCGGCGGGCGCGTCGGATCCCAGGTGCAATGGATGCGTCCGGCCGGCTGGCCCGCGCTGACCTTTTCGCCATTGGCATGGAAGGGCTCGAAGACGCCGTCGGCCGTGGCGTAGACGTAAGCCGCAGTTCCCGGCAGTTCGAGCACCTGCCCGCCGCCACTGCGCGGCTCCGGCTTGTTGCGCCTGACGATGCCGAGATGGTCGAGCACATTGGCGACGCCGCGTCGACAGACCTTGAGCGCGTCGAGCGAGACCGTGCCGGCGCCCGCCATCTCCGTCCCGACCGTGACGAGTCCTTGCCGGCAGGCGGTCGCCGTCGCGGTGCGCGGCTCGCCAAGATTGGAGATCACCACGGTCATCGGCGCGTCGAAGGCCTGAACCGCCGCGACATTGCGCTTGTGCAGCTCGGGATCGTCGGTCGGCTCGACGATGGCGCTCGGAATGATATCGAGCGAGGAGCCGCCGGAATGCAGGTCGAGGAAGGCATCGCCCAGCGGCAGGATATGGTCACTGACGAAGGCCGAGATCTGCTGGGTGATGGTGCCACGCGGATCGCCCGGGAAGGTCCGGTTGAAATTGAGCCCATCGACCGTCGAGGTGCGCTGGCCGGCGATGACGGCGTGGACATTGTTCGCCGGCATCAGAATGAGCCGCCCTTGCACCCGGCCGGGATCGAGATCGCGGATCATGTCGCAGATCGCGATCGGCCCTTCGTACTCGTCGCCATGGTTGCCGCCTTCGAGGATCGCGGTCGGCCCCGAGCCGTTCTTGATGATCGCGACCGGTATCCGCGTCGCGCCCCAGGCGTCGTCATGCGGCGAATGCGGGATCATCAGGAAGCCGACCTGCTTGCCGTCCTTCTCCGGATCGACGGTGAGGAAGGCGCTGGATGGGCGCGGTGTCGGCTTCTGGCGGGAACTGGTCATGGCAGGGCTCGATGGACGTGACCTGGGAAGCCCTCTCCTGGATTGGGGAGGGTCAAGAAGGGCGTCATGCTCGGGCTTGACCCGAGCATCTCAGGCCGAAGGAGGCGCCAGCCGGTGCCTACTCGTCATGAGATTCTCGGGTCTGCGCTTCGCTACGCCCGAGAATGACGACGGATGCTGCCACTCACAGCGTCGGCAGCGGGTCCATCGGCATGTCCAGATACTTCTTGTGCAGCCGGTCGAGCTCGCCGTTCATACTGTTGAAGAAGATGAAGCCGTCGAGCCAGCGCACCAGATTATGCTGGTCCATCTGCACGCCCATATGCGCCGGGCTGCGGCGGATGACGAACTTGCGCTCGAACTCCTTGCTCGGGTTCTGCTTGGCGAGCGCCTGGGCGACGATCGAATTGGTCGCGAGCAGGTCCGCCTGGCCGGTGATGTAGGCGGCGGCGGCCGTCGCGTCGTCCTCGGTGCGCATGATGCTCGCCTTCGGCGCCGTCGCGGTGATGGCGAGTTCCTGCGTCGTGCCCTTGGCGGCGGCGACGCGGTTCGAGCCGATCGTTTCCGGGCTCGTCACATTGGCCGATTTCGCGCCGTAGACGGCAAGAAACGTGTTGGCATAGGGCGCGGTGAACTGGATCTGCCGGGCGCGCTCGGGGGTCAGCCCCATCACCGAGATGACGATGTCGACCTTGTCAGTCAGCAGGAACGGGATGCGGTTGGCGCCGGTGATCTGCTGCATCTCCAGCTTCACACCGAGCCCCTTGGCGACCATCTCGGCGAACTCGATGTCGAAGCCGACCGCGTTGCGGTTGGCGTCCTGCGAGCCGAAGGGCGGGGCGTCGAGCGGCACGCCGATGCGCACCACGCCCTTGGACAGGATGTCCTGGAGCTTGTCGGCCTTAGCCTCGACCGCGCCGAACGCGGCGATCGCCATCGCCGCAAGTCCTGCTAGGAATGAACGGCCTGCAAACAGTTTACGCATCTTTCTCTCCCCTCGTTGACCGGTACTGGAACTGATCTTCCCTGCCTCAGTGCAGAACCGCGCTGAGGAAGGTCTTGAGCTCGGGCGTCTTCGGCTCGGCGAGCACCGCCGCGGCCTGGCCTTCTTCGTGGATGCGGCCCTCGTGCATGAAGACGACGCGGGAGCCGAACCTGCGGGCAAAGCCCATCTCATGGGTGACGAGGATCATGGTCATGCCCTCCTGCGCCACGGATTCCAGCACCTTCAGCACCTCGCCCGTGAGCTCGGGATCGAGCGCCGAGGTGACCTCGTCGAACAGCATCAGCTTCGGCCGCATGGCGAGCGAACGCGCAATCGCGACACGCTGCTGCTGGCCGCCGGAGAGCTGGGCGGGGTAGGCGTCGAGCTTGTCTTCCAGTCCAACGCGGGCCAGCACCTCGCGGGCAACCGCGCGCGCCTCGTCGGGGCGCTGCTTCTTCACGACGCGCGGGGCGAGCGTGATATTGTCGGCGACCGAGAGATGCGGGAACAGGTTGAAGCTCTGGAAGACGATGCCGACCTCCTGCCGGAGCTTGCGCAGGTCGGTGGCGGGGTCGTTGACCTTGATCCCATCGACGCGGATCGTGCCGGCCTGGACCGGTTCCAGCCCGTTGACGCAGCGCAGCAGCGTGCTTTTGCCCGAGCCCGAGCGGCCGATCACGGCGACGACCTCGCCCTTCGCGACATCGAGCGAGACGCCCTTCAGCACCTGGTTGGTGCCGTAGCTCTTGCTGACGTCCTGGATTTCAACGAGCGACATCGAGCTTCCGCTCGAGCGAGCGGCTCCATTGCGTGAGGGGGAAGCACATCGCGAAATAGATGCAGGCGACGGTGATGTAGACGGCGAAGGGCTTGTAGGTGCCGGCCGCGGTGAGCTGGCCCTCGCGGGTGAGCTCGACGAAGCCGATGACAGCAGCAAGCGAGGTGTTCTTGATCAGCTGCACCAGGAAGCCGACCGTCGGCGGAATCGCGATCCGGATCGATTGCGGGATGATGACGTAGCGCAGCTGCTCGGCGAGCGAGAGACCGAGCGAGGAGCCGGCCTCCCATTGTGTTTTTGCGATCGAGGTCAGCGCCCCCCGCCAGATCTCGCCGAGGAAGGCCGAGCCATAGACCGAGAAGGCGACGGCGGCCGCGATCCAGGGGTTGACCGAGATGCCGGCGAGCGGCAGGCCGAAGAAAATCAGGAACAGCCAGACTAGGAGCGGCGTGCCTTGGACCAGCTGGATATAGGTCGCCGAAAACCAGCGCAGTGGTGCGATCGGCAGGATACGCAGGATCGCGAGCCCCAGCCCAAGTACGGCCGAGCCGGCGAAGGCGACTGCTGTCAGCGCGATCGTCCAGCGCGCCGCGGCGATCAGGTACATCACATCGATGAGGCCGAATTCCCGGATCATCGCACGAACACCACACGGTAGATCAGGGCGAAGAGGCCGCGGAAGCCGATGGCAAGCGCGAGATAGAGCACCCCGATCACGGTGTAGACCTCGAAATCGCGGAAGGTGCGCGACTGCACGATCGATGCGGCGTGGAACAGGTCCTGTACCGAGATCTGCGAGGCGACGCTGGTCGCCAGCATCAGCAACACGAACTGGCTGGCGAGCGCCGGGAACATCGCCTTCAGCGCCGGGAAGACGACGATGTAGCGGAAGACCTGCAGGCCGGAGAGCCCGAGCGAATGGCCAGCCTCGATCTGCGCCTTCGGCACGGCTTCCAGCCCGGCGCGGACGATCTCGGTGGTGTAGGCGCCGAGGTTGATGACGAGCGCGATCATCGCGGCGGTGAGCCCGTCGAGCCGGACCCCAAAGCTCGGCAGCCCGAAGAAGATCAGGAAGAGCTGCACCAACAGCGGCGTATTGCGGATGATCTCGACATAGGCACCGACGATGCGGCGCAGCCAGGCCGGGCCATAGGTTCGTCCGGCCGCGCAGAGCACGCCGATGACGAGCCCGCCGAGCATCGCCGCCACCGAAAGCAGAAGCGTGATCCAGACGCCGTCGAGGATAGACTCCCAGGCCGCAAAGACGTCGCGAAACTGGAGCCCGTACTTCATCGCCGTCAGCCCTGCTGGGGCCGCGGGCCATGGGCCCGCCGTCCGGATAGGCTGGACGAATGCTGCGGCGATGCGGTCATTTCTCCCCCTCTTTACCCGGAGGCTAGTTTGGCTTCTTATTTGATGTCAAGTTTCACATATGAAACAGGCGTAGCATGAGCGTTTTCCCTGAAGCCGAGAATGACGAGAAAGCGGCCTATGCCGCGCCGGCCCTGGAGAAGGGCCTCGATATCCTCGAACTGCTGGCCGACACCGGCGAACCGCTCTCGACCCGCGTCATCGCCGAGCGGCTGCAGCGCTCGAAGAGCGAGATCTTCCGCATGGTCTTCGTGCTGCAGCAGCGCGGCTATCTCGAGCGCGAGGCGGGAACCGACCGGCTCGGCCTGTCGCGCCGCCTGTTCGATCTCGGCATCAGGACGCCGGGCGGCAAACAGCTCACCTCTGTCGTGCTGCCATTGATGGAGCGTTTCAGCGAGGAGAGCGGCCAGGCCGCCCATCTCGTCGTGCTGAGCCGGGCGCAGACCGTGGTGCTCGCCACCACCGCCGGCCATCTCGACGCCAGCGTCATCGTCCGCCCCGGCTATGGCCGCCCGGCGCTCGACGCCAATTCCGGCCTGCTGATCCTCGCCTTCCAGTCGGAAGCGCGCCGGCGCGGGCTGATGCGCGAGGCGCCGACGGAGATCCGGCAGCGTCTCGACGAGCCGGAGACGCAGGTCGCGCTGGCAGAGATTCGCACGCTCGGCCACCGCATCGCGGCGAGCCGCGACATCCTCGCCGTCACCGACATTGCCTGCCCGGTGATCGGCCCGGCCGGCCATGCCGAGGCGGCGATCCTGGTGCCTTGCCTGCAGCGCCACGGCGTCGAGACCAACGAGAACGCGATCCTGCTCGCGCTCAAGGCCTGCGCCGCCGAGGCGGGCCTGCGCCTGCCCTACGGCTAGGGCTCATCCGGAAAAACCGCCGTCTAACCCGGAAAACCCGCGCAATTGCCGCAGCGCCACCCGAAGCCGGCCATATACTCTCCAAGATTGCTCGCGATTTTGCGTCTAACCGCCGCAACCGCCACGGAGGAGGACGATATGGCCGAGACCGCGACGAATCCGCAGACCATCGTGATGACCGATCCAGAGTGGATCGCGCTCGAGAGCATCAACGAGGAAACGCGCCGCTTCATCTTCGGCGAGGCGATGCTGCGCCTGCTTGAAGGTCGCGGTCTGGCAGAGCCCGGCGATGAGCTCTGGAAGGTCACGCCCCATGGCCAGCAGGCGCTCGAAGCCCGCAGCAACTGATCCTCAAACCCAGTTTCACTTCATACACGTCGTCCCGGGTCGCCTCATGGTGGCTCGGGACGACTTCGTTCAAGGTCGTGTCCATAGACGGTTGCAAGCGCCCGCGGTGGAGCCCATCTCAACGGCACGCCAGTTCGCTCACGCCTCCGGGACCTGACGCATGAAACGCCCCGTCACTATAACGATCTCGCATTCGCTCGGCCGCGAGGCGGCCCGCCAGCGACTGCAGGGCGGCGTCGGCAAGGTCCGCGACAAGCTCGGCGGCTTCGGCATGCAGCTCGTCGAGGAGAGCTGGCAGGGCGACACGCTGCAGTTCGGCGTCGCGGCGCTCGGCCAGACCGTCAACGGCAAGATCGAGGTCGAGGATGCGCTGGTGCGCGTCGAGGTGATGCTGCCTCTGCTGCTCGCGATCTTCGCCGAGAAGCTCAAGCTCAGCGTCGAGAAACAGGGCCAGATCCTGCTCGAGCACAAGCCGACCAAGGCCTGACCTCGCCCTTGCGCGCCATGTCGCAGCTGCTTCACGACTTTTGTCTGCCATCGAAGGTTGAATTGGTCCGCGGCGATCCGCAAAGTCGCGACATCCCTTCCCGCCTGCCCGCCGGAGACCCATGCATCACGGTCCATTGATCGCCATCATCGTCATGGGCCTCGGCCTCGCCTTCGTCTTTGGGGCGCTGGCGCAGAAATTGAAGGTTTCCCCGCTCGTCGGCTATCTCCTCGCCGGCGTCGCGGTCGGCCCGTTCACCCCCGGTTTCGTCGCCGATCAGGGCCTCGCCAACGACCTCGCCGAAATCGGCGTCATCCTGCTGATGTTCGGCGTCGGCCTGCATTTTTCGCTGAAGGATCTGCTCTCGGTCCGCGCCATCGCCGTGCCGGGTGCATTGGTGCAGATAGCTGCAGCCACGCTGCTCGGGCTGGGCCTCGCGCTGCTGCTCGGCTGGACCGTGATCGCCGGCCTCGTCTTCGGCCTGGCGCTCTCGGTCGCCAGTACCGTCGTGCTGCTGCGCACCTTGCAGGAGCGCCGCATCGTCCAGACCGAAAAGGGCAAGATCGCCGTCGGCTGGCTGATCGTCGAGGACCTCGCCATGGTCCTCGCGCTGGTCATGATCCCGGCGGTCGCCGATGTGCTGAACGGCGGCTCCGGCGCCGCTGCCGGAAGTGGGCCGCTGGCGACGCGCTTCGATCTCGGCCTCTGGGGCGTGCTCGGCCTGACGCTCGCCAAGGTCGCCGCCTTCGTCGCCTTCATGCTGATTATCGGGCGTCGGTTGATCCCCTGGATCCTGCATTGGGTCGCCCATACCGGCTCGCGCGAGCTCTTCCGCCTCGCCGTGCTCGCGATCGCGCTCGGCGTGGCCTATCTCGCCGCAAGCCTGTTCGGCGTCTCCTTCGCGCTCGGCGCCTTCTTCGCCGGCATGATTCTGAGCGAATCGCCGCTCAGCCATCGCGCCGCCGAGGAATCCTTGCCGCTCCGCGATGCCTTCGCCGTCCTGTTCTTCGTCTCGGTCGGCATGCTGTTCGACCCCGGCATCCTGTTGCGCTCGCCATTCCCGCTGATCGCCACCATCGCGATCATCCTGTTCGGCAAGACCCTGGCGGCCTGGCTGATCGTGCGCGCCTTCGGCAAGCCCGATCAGGTCGCACTGACGATTTCTGCGAGCCTGGCGCAGATCGGCGAGTTCTCCTTCATCCTCGCCGGGCTCGGCGTCTCGCTGAAGCTGCTGCCCGAGCAGGGCCGTGACCTGATCCTGGCCGGCGCAATCTTCTCGATCGTGCTCAACCCGCTGCTGTTCAAGCTGGTCGACCGCTTCGCCCCGCCCGAGCCGGCGCCGGCCAAGCCAAAGCCAGCCGAGGCAGTACCGGCGCCGGTACCGGAGGCTCCAGCAGCTGCGCCGGAGCCCGAGCCTGCTCCCGCCCCCGAACGCGACATCGCGCCGACCGCTCTCACCGACCATATCGTCGTCGTCGGCTATGGCCGCGTCGGCTCGCTGCTCGGCGCCGGCCTCGCGGCCATGGGCGAGAAGCTGCTGGTGATCGAGGACCAGGACGATGGCGTCGCCGCCGCAAGGCGCGACGGCGCCGAGGTCCTCGTCGGCAATGCCGCCGATCCGGAAGTGCTCGCTGCCGCCGGGCTGGCGCAGGCAAAACGCCTCTTCGTCGCCATTCCCGGCAGTTTCGAAGCCGGCCAGGTCTGCGAGCAGGCCCGCAAGCAGAATCCCGGCCTGCCGATCATCGCCCGGGCCCATTCCGTCGCCGAGGTCGAGCATCTCAGGGAATGCGGCGCCAGCCGCACCATCATGGGCGAGGCCGAAATCGCCCGCGCCATGCTGGCGCTCTGCGGCAGGAGGGGCGAGGAGCCGGCTCCGAGTACACCGAACGCAGCCTGAGCTAGCTCTCGCCGTCCATCAGCGGGTGCAGGTCGCGCACCATACTCTTCAGCCGCTCGTCGAGGATGTGGGTGTAGATCTGCGTCGTCGCGATGTCGGCATGGCCGAGCAGCTCCTGCACGACGCGCAGGTCCGCGCCGTTCTGCAAGAGATGGCTGGCGAAGGCGTGCCGTAGCACATGCGGCGAAACCTTCGCCGGCGATAGGCCCGCCGCCGCCGCGAGCGATTTGAGGTCGCGCCCGAAAGCCTGGCGGGTGAGGTGCCCGCTCTCGCCATCGGAGGGAAAGAGCCAGCGCCCCTCGGCCGCGCCCTGCTCGCGCAAAAAGGCGAGATGCGCCACGGCCGCAACGCGCGCCGCCTCATTCAGCGGCACCAGCCGGTCCTTGTCGCCCTTGCCGCGCACGACGAGAAAACGTTCGCGCGTGGTCGCGGCCGAGAGCGGCAGTGCGATCAGCTCGGAGACGCGCAGGCCGGTGGCGTAGAGCATCTCGATCAAGCAGCGCATCCTGACGCTGCGCGCCCGCGCCGCCGGCGATTGCTTCTCCTGCTCCGCCATCTGCTGCGCCGTGCCGATTAGCCGGTCGACCTCGACGACGCTGAGCACCTTCGGTAGCGGCCGGCCGAGCCGCGGCCCCTCGATCGCCGCGGTCGGATCGCCTCCCGCCAGCCCTTCCGTGTAGAGGAAACGATGGAACTGCCGGACCGCCGAGAGCCGCCGCGCCGCCGAGGAGGCTTTGAGCCCGCGCTCCGACAAGTCGACGAGATAGGCGCGAACATCACCGGCCGTGATCGCCGCCGGCCCGCCCTGGCTCGCGGCGAAGCCGAGATAGTCGTCGAGATCGCGCTCATAGGCTTCGAGCGTGTTCTTGGCGGCGCCACGCTCGGCAGCCAGCATGTCGAGGAAGCCGTTCAGCCAGGCGCGCGCCTGCTTGCTCATTTCTGCAGCTTCGAGGGCGGCACGACCTCGACCATCTCGCGCGGCTCGGGCTGCACGAAAGTCACCAGCGCGATCATGCCGCCATAGATCAGGCCGGCGATAACCGCGAGAAACGTCAGAAACTTGAACAGCGTCGGCACTGCCGGCGATTCCCCATGCACCCCAACCGTTATTTCTGATTGGGGGCATCGGATGCAAGGGCGGAGCCTGCGATCTCTGCAAGCTGCAGCCCGCGCAGGCTGTTGCCAACGAACCAGCTCCCGGCCTGCCGGAGATCGTCGAGACGCAGGGGCGCCTCGCGGGCGGCGCCGGTTTCGATCAGCTCGCGCCGCAGCACGCCCGGTAACAGCCCGTGCTCCAGCGGCGGCGTCAGCAAGACACCGTCGCGCTCGACGAAGATGTTGCTGCGGCTGGTCTCGGTGACGAAGCCCTGCCGGTTCAGCAGCAAGGCATCGCCGCAACCTTGCGACGTCGCCTCGGCGAAAGCCCGTTCATAGGCCGCCCGGCGCGTGGTCTTGTGGCGCAGGAACGGATCGCCGGCATCGACCCGCTGGCTGGCAATGGCGAGACGGACCGCACCATCGGCCGCAAGCGGCATAGGCACCGCCGTGATCTGAAGCGTGCCGTCGCGGCACAGCTGGCAACGAACGCGGCGATCCTCGCCAATCTGGAATAACGCTTCGGCCTCACGCAGCTGCGCGAGCAGCTGCTCGCGATCGAACCGGAAACAGAGAGCCTCCGCCGACGCGGCCAGGCGGTCGAGATGCAAGGGCAGCCGGACATAGCTGCCCGACCAGCGCAGCGTCTCGATCAGCCCGTAATCCCCGGCGAGATTGGTCAGCACCCGCGCCTTCAGCCGGCACTCGGCGTATTCCTCGGCAGGCTTGGAATCGACCACGATGCCGCCGCCGACGCCATAGACGCCCTCACCGCCCGGCAGCAGCGTCGCGGTCCGGATCGCAACGTTGAAGCTGATATCGCCACCCGGCGCGATCATGCCGATCGACCCGGTATAGATGTCGCGCGGTGCAGTTTCGTGCTCGCGGATGATCTCCATCGCCCGCAGCTTCGGCGCCCCGGTGACTGAGCCGCAGGGGAACAGCGCCTGCATCTGCTTCAGGAGCGATAGGCCCGGCCGCAGCTGGCTCGTCACCGTCGAGGTCAGCGTGTGGAAGCCGGGATAGGTCTCGACGCTGAACAAGGCCGGCACCGCGACGGAACCGGTTTCGCTGACCCGGCTCAGATCGTTGCGCAAGAGGTCGACGATCATCAGGTTCTCGGCCCGCTGCTTCGGATCAGCGCGCAAAGCCACCTTCGCTGCCTCGTCGGCCTGCGCATCGCCGCCACGTGCCGCCGTCCCCTTCATCGGCCGGGTGATGGCGCGCCCGCCCGATGTCTCGATGAACAGCTCGGGCGAGACCGAGAGGATGCTCGCTTCACCCGTCGCGACCATGCCGCCATGCGCGACCGGCTGGCTCGCCCTGAGCGCGCCATAGAGCGCCAGCGGATCACCGCGATAGCGGAAGCGGATCGGGAAGGTCAGGTTGACCTGATAGGCGTCGCCGGCGTGGAGATAGTCGAGCACGCGCTGCACGGCCGCTGCGTGACCGGCCTCATCCAGGCCGAACGCGAGCGCCTCCAGCGGCGGCGGAAACAACATTCCGAACTCTCGGTCGAGCGCTGCTCGCGCGATGCTGCGCGGCGCCTCGAACAGGCCGAACCAGAGCAGCGGCAGGCTCCGTCCGACCGGCAGCAATCCGGCAAGGCGGGGCTCGAATGCGTAGCCAAGCTCGTAGGAGAGAAATCCCGCCGCGTAGAGGCCCCGCGCCAATCCAGTCTCGATTTGAGCGAAAGCATCGGCAATTTCAGAAGGCTCGGTAGTCTCCACGATCTCAACGGGATCGGCGAAGAGCAGCGCCTGTCCCGCCCCGGAGCGATCCTCCAGCAGCACGAAGGGCGGCCGCAATCCGGCGATCCCGCAATCCTCTCCGGCTACCGGCATCATGTCCCCGTCACCCTCGTCGCCGCGCTACAAGCCCGGCTTGAGAGCCCCGGTCAACCGCGCCGCACGAGGCGTGGCGGCGCTGCGATCCTCATGCTAGAGCGGGCGGGAGGAATTCTTTCGATGACGATGGCGGAAACGATCGAACAGGTGGACCGGATCGCCCTGCGTGCAACGCTTGGGGCGCGGGCGGTGGTGCTGGTGGGCATGATGGGCTCAGGCAAGAGCTCGGTCGGCAAGCGCCTTGGCGCGCGCCTGGGCCTGCCCTTCGTCGACGCCGACACCGAGATCGAGACCGCCGCCGGCATGACGATCCCGGAAATCTTCGCCCAGCGCGGCGAGAGCGAGTTCCGCGATGGCGAGCGCCGGGTCATCTCCCGCATTCTGGCGACGCGCGCGCCGCTGGTGCTGGCGACCGGCGGTGGCGCCTTCATGAACGCCGACACCCGCGCTCGCATCGCCGAGCTCGGCGTCTCGATCTGGCTCAAGGCCGAATTCGACGTGCTGATGCGCCGCGTCCGCAAGCGCAGCAACCGCCCCTTGCTCCAGACGACCGATCCGGAGGCGACCATGCACCGGATGCTGGCTGAGCGCGAGCCGGTCTATGCACTTGCCGACATCACGCTGATCTCCCGCGACGACCCGCACGAAGTCGTCGTCGAGGATGCGATGGCTGCGCTCGACCGCCGGCTGCGCGAGGAGGGCATGCGATGAGCGCCCTGAAGGCCTCTGAAGCCGCTGCTGCGGCGCGTATCGTCGTGCCGGTCGCGCTGGCCGAGCGCTCCTATGACATCCTGATCGGCCGCCATCAGCTCTGCGAGGCTGCGGAGACCATCGCCGCGCTGAGCCCTGGAGCCCGCGCCGCCATTGTCACCGACGAGAACCTCGCTGCCCTGCATGCGCCGGCGCTCGAAACCTGCCTGCATCAGGCCGGCGTCACGACGACGCGCCTGGTCATTCCACCGGGCGAGGCTTCCAAATCCTATGCCCGCTTCATCGAGCTCTGCGACGGGCTGCTTGCCGCCAAGATCGAGCGCAACGACCTCGTCATCGCGCTCGGTGGCGGCGTCGTCGGCGATCTCTCCGGCTTCGCTGCTTCCGTACTGCGCCGCGGCGTGCGCCTCATCCAGATTCCGACCAGCCTGCTCGCCCAGGTCGATTCCTCCGTCGGCGGCAAGACCGGGATCAACTCCAGCCATGGCAAGAACCTGATCGGCGCCTTTCATCAGCCCGCGCTGGTGATCTGCGACACCGCTTTGCTCGACACGCTGAGCGAGCGCGAGTTCAAGGCCGGCTATGCCGAGGTCGTGAAATACGGGCTGATCGACGATGCCGGCTTCTTCGACTGGTGCGAGGTCAACTGGCGCCGCGTCATGGCTGGCGGCCCCGAGCGCGACCATGCCGTCGCGACCGCCTGCCGGGCCAAGGCCGCCGTCGTGGCGCGCGACGAGCGCGAGGATGGCGACCGGGCGCTGCTCAATCTCGGCCACACCTTCGCCCATGCGCTGGAGCGCTTGACCCGTTACGATTCCACCCGGCTCGTCCATGGCGAAGCCGTCGCGATCGGGCTTTGCCTCGCCTTCCGCTTCTCGCAGCGCCTCGGCCTCTGCCCCGGGCAGGATGCAGGTCGCGTCGCTGCTCACCTCACCACCGTCGGCCTGCCCACCAGGCTGCAGGACGTGCCCGGCGGTGCCGGCACGGCCGGCGAGATCGTCGAGGCGATGACGCAGGACAAGAAGGTCAAGCGCGGCGCGCTGACCTTCATCCTGGCGCATGGCATCGGCAGGAGTTTCATCGCGCCCGGCGTCACCGCCGAGACGGTGCACGACTTCATCGAGAGCGAACTCGCGGGGACCTGAGCGCTTCCTTCCATGGTCGCCATTCCGCATCTCGATCCCTGGCTCGCCCTCGCCGTCGTCGCGCTCGGCGTCCTGCTGACCGGCTTCCTGGCCGCAGCCGATGCGGCGCTTCACGCGCTCTCTCGTGCCAGGCTCGCTGCCCAGGAAAAGGCGGGCAGCCGCCGTGCCGCCATTACGCTACGCGTCCTCGACGATCGCGAGCGCCTGAGTGGCGTCTTCCTGCTGGCGCGAACCTTGGTGAAGACCGCGACGGCGAGCTTCGCCGCCTATGCCGCGCTGGCCTCCTTCGGCGCCAGCGGCGCAGCCGGCCTCGCGATCGCGGTCGCGCTGATCATCGTCGTGCTCGGGGAACTGGCGCCGCGCATGGCGGCCGTCGCCGACCCCGAACGCATGGCGCTCAAGCTGGTGCGCCCGGTGGCCCGTCTGCTTGCTGTGTTCGGCCCGCCGGTGCGGCTGATGCAATGGTTCGCTCGTCGCGTGCTCGGCCTGTTCGGCCTGCGGATCGATTCGCAGCGCCCGGTGCTGGCGATCGACGAGATTCTGCGTGACCAGGTCGAGCTGATGCGCCAGGGCGGCATGGTCGAGAAGGCCGATGGCGACATGGTCAGCGGGCTGCTCGACCTGAAGCAGCTCGAAGTCGCCGACGTGATGATCCACCGCACCAAGATGCGCACGATCAATCTCGATCTCGGCCCGGAGACGATCGTGCGCGAGGTGCTGGCCTCGCCCTATACACGGATGCCGCTCTGGCGCGACAAGCCGGAGAACATCGTCGGCATCCTGCACGCCAAGGACCTGCTGCGCGCGCTCGACGCCGCCGGCGGCGACGCCGGCAAGCTCGATGTCGCCGGAATCGCCTTCGCGCCCTGGTTCGTGCCGGTCAACACGCCCCTGCCCGAGCAGCTCAAGGGCTTCCTCGCCCGCAAGACGCATTTCGCGCTGGTGGTCGACGAATATGGCGAGGTGATGGGGCTGGTCACGCTCGAGGACATCCTCGAGGAGATCGTCGGGGACATCCACGACGAACATGACGTCGCTGTGCCCGGCCTGCGCCAGCAGCCGGACGGCGCGGTCATCGTCGATGGCGGCGTACCGATCCGCGACCTCAACCGGGCAATGGACTGGCAATTGCCGGATGCGGAGGCGACGACCATCGCCGGCCTCGTCATCCATGAGGCGCGCGCCATCCCCGATGCCGGCCAGGCCTTCACCTTCCACGGTTTCCGCTTCGAGGTGATGCGCAAGAGCCGCAACCGGCTGACCGCGCTCAGGATCGCCCCGGCCGGCAACGGCACGCCGGCCGAACCGGAAGCGGCCCAGTCCGGCCCCGTCAGGGGCTGAAGACCAGCACCAGGAAGACGAAGAACACCGAAAGGTGCACCGCGCCCTCCAGCATGGTGGTGCGCGTACCGGTGAAGGTCAGCGTCGAGAGCAGGAGCGTCATCGCCAGGATGACCATGTTGGTGCCGGACAGGCCGAGCACCACCGGCTGCCCGGTGATCAGCCCGATCACGAGAACCGCCGGCACCGTTAGTCCGAGCGTCGAGGCTGCTGCGCCGAGGCAGAGGTTGATCGCCCGCTGCAGCTGGTTGGTGGTGATGGCCCGCAGCGCGGCGATGCATTCGGGCGTGAACACCACCATCGCGATCAGGATGCCGCCGAGCGCAACCGGGGCGCCGAGGCTCGCAATCCCGAAATCCAGCACGGTCGCAAGACTCTTCGCCAGGATTACGATCGGCAGGATGTTCAGGAGCAGAAGGATGACATGGGATTGGGTGGAGCCTCCCGATGTCACATGGGGCGGCTCCTCCGCCGGACCAGGATCGGGCGTGGGCTGCGATGCCAACCCGGATTCCGATTGCATCTTGCCCCGGATATAGGCGGCCCCATAGGGCATGTTCGATTCGCCCGCCGGCTCCTGGAAGAACACGCTGTGGCGACCCGTCTGCAGGATCAGGAAGGCGCCGTAGAGCAGCAGGGTGAAGAGCGAGAACGCGATCGACTGGAAGGTCGTCAGCGTGCCATCGGCGGTCGACGTGGTGAAGTTCGGCAGCACAAGCGGGATCAGGGTCAGCGGGATGATCACCGCGAGATAGGCCGAAGCGCCCTTGAGATTGTAGCCCTGCGAGAAATGCCTGAGACCGCCGAGCAGCAGGCCGATGCCGACCACGCCGTTGAGCACGATCATCAGCACGGCGAACATCGTGTCGCGCCCGAGCGTCGGCGCGCCCTTGGCGCCGAGCATGACCGCCGAGATCAGCGCCACCTCGATGATGACGATCGAGAGCGTCAGGATCAGCGTGCCATAGGGTTCGCCGAGCCGATGCGCCAGCTCATCGGCCTCGTGCACCACGCCGAAAGCCGACCAGACGATCACGCCGAGCAGCCACGCGAAGATGAGCAGCGAAGGGATTGGAGCGCCGAGCTGCCCCAGCAGCGCACTGCCGAAGAACTGAAAGGCTAAGACCGAAGCCCAGGCGCAAGCGAGGCGGGCAATCATCATGTCGTCGTGGCAATCCGTGGTTGGAAGCGATGCGAAGGCGCATACCTGTCCGATCATTCCACAATGGCGCGTGTGTGACACGTGATTGTTGCCTGGCTGCTGGCGGTTTTCGCAAAGGCGCCACAAAGCAAGGCGAGACCAGTGCGATGATCGCGCCTACCCTTCGCTTTGCTTCTCTCGCCATTCTCGCAGGCACATTTCTGCTGCCGACCGCAGGCACGACGCAGGCGCAGCCTGAGCCGACCTTCCGCACGAACTGCGGTGAGTTGCGCGCGGCGCTGAAATCATTGGCCGGAAAGGAAGGCGAGCTCATCACGATCGAGGTCGAAGGCCCGCTGGGCATGGTCAAGGCAGGCCCCGGGCTGACCTATCTCGGTTTGTGCCAGGCACCCGATCCGCAGGTGCTCTGCGTCACCTATGACAGCAATGGCCGAAAGGCCGGCGAGCGCGTCGTGGTCAGCGGCAGCTGGGAACAGGTCGGCCCCGACCACATCAAGCTCGACCCCTGCCTGCATTTCCTGCCGGGCGAGCCGGCCCCCCCTGACGGTCAGCCCAGCTTCGCCAGGAAATCGGTCGCCCTGTAGCTCTCCGGCACGCCCTCGACGATGATCGCGGCACTGCGCGAATTGCGCGTCCTCAGTGGCAGGATCGCCTGGTAGGCCGGCGAGGCGTACCAGCCATGAGCGGCCGCAAGGTCCGGGAAGGCGATGACGACGAGGTCGCCCTCCCAGGGGCCTTCCATGACTTCCGGCGTCACGCCATGGATCAGGAAGCGACCACCGAAGGGCGTGAGGGTCTCGTCAATCTGGCGGATGTAATCGGCGATCTCAGCGTTGAGGGCGACGTCGCGAAGATGGGCGATGGCGTAGGCGGTCATAGTCTGATCCCCTTTCGGAGCGGGTCGACACCCGCGATGCCGGGGACCATGCGACCTATGAGGCGGCCAGTCGATTACCTCCGAGGTAGCAAGGAGGCGGCACTCAGCCTTCGACGATGCCCTTGACCGCGAGCGAGGATGGCTCTGTAGCTACCACCGGCTTGTCGGTGACCAGATACTGCGCCCGGGCCAGCGCCGCGAAGCGTCCGCCCTTGGCGACGAGTTCCTCGAACGAGCCCATCTCGATCACCTGCCCCCGCTCGAAGACCAGAATGCGATCGGCATTGCGGATGGTGGCGAGCCGGTGGGCGATGACGAAGGTGGTGCGGTCCTTCATCACCTCGTCGAGGGCTTTTTGCAGTTTCACTTCGGTCGCTGCATCGAGGGCCGAGGTCGCCTCGTCGAGAATCAGGATCGGCGGGTTCTTCAGCAACGCCCGCGCGATCGACAGGCGCTGGCGCTCACCGCCGGAGAGCGTGCGGCCACGTTCGCCGACGATGGTGTCGAGCCCGTCGCTCTGGCGCGCCATCACCTCGGTCGCTTGAGCCCGGTCGAGTGCTTCCACCATCTCGGCATCGGTCGCGTCCGGCTTGCCGACGGTCAGGTTCTCGCGGATCGAGCGCGCAAACAGCATCGGCTCCTGGAAGACGACGCCGATGTTCCGGCGCAGCGAGAGCAGCGAGATCTCGCGGATGTCGCGTCCGTCGGCGAGGATGCGACCCGATTGCGGATCGAAAGCGCGGTGCAGCAGGCCGAGCGTGGTCGACTTGCCCGATCCCGTCGAGCCGACGATGGCGATGGTCTCGCCGGGCTTCACCTCGAAGGAGACATCGGCGACTGCGGCGCGCTTGCCGTCATAGGAGAAGGAGACGTTGTCGAAGGCGATGGCGCCTTCGAGCCGCCCGGCATCGGGCGCGCCGGGCTGGTCGCGCACCGCCGGCAGCGTGTCGATCACCTCGAAGAACTCGCGCATCTTCGGGGCCTGCATGAAGATGAAGTTCACGAAGGAGACGATCTGCTCGAGGCGGCCGACCAGCATGGTGGCGAAGCCCATGAAAGTGACGATCTCGCCGACCGTGGTCAGCCCCTGCATCAGGAGCCAGGTGCCGACGACGAAGATCGAGAGCACGGTTAGGGTCGCCGAGGCGCGGGTCGCGACGGTGGCGACCGCCCACCAGGTCAGCACCGGGATCTGCGCGGCGAGCAGGCTGGTGATGGTGTTGCGCAGGCCACGGACCTCGGCCTCGATCCGGGTGAAGCTCTGGATCACCGGCACGTTGCCGAGCGCATCGGAGGCCCGCTCGGCTAGGCTCGAATGATAGGCCTCGACATTGCTCTGCAGCTTGTCGGTCTTGCGCAGCACGAAGGCGGTGAGTGTGCCGAACAGCACGACGAGGAAGATCAGCACCAGGCCGAGCTGCCAGTTCTTCCACAGCGTGAACGGCAGCAGGATGAAGAGCGCGACGAAGCTGGCGCAATGTTCGCGGAAGAAGGAGAGCCAGAGCGCCCACATGCCGCTGGTGCCTTCGAGCATCACCTTGAGCACGCGGCCGGAATGGGTCTGCGTGTGGTAGGCGAGCGGCAGCGTCAGCGCGTGCTCGAAATAATTCGCCATCACCGCGAGCCGGCGGCGGTGTGCCAGACGGTCGGCGAACAGTGCGACAAAGACGCCGGCTGCGATGTTGAACAGGCCGAAGCCGACCCAGGCGGCCAGCAAGACGTTGATATCGGCCCAGCTCGGGCGAGTACCACTGATCTGCAGGCTGGTCAGCTTGTCGATCAAAGCGCCGAACAGCATCGGCTCGGCGAAGGCAGCGGCCGCCAGCGCGATATTGGCGAGTGCGAGGATGAGCCCGAGGCGCCGTTCCGGGCCGAGCTCGCCGAGGACGCGGGCGTAGATCGCAAGCAAAGACATTGTGCAGCAGCTTTAGACGACGCCACCGCGTGAGCAAGTCCTCAACCTTAACGCTTCCTTCAATTGCCGCTCCTTATGGTTTCCGCAACAGCGAAAGCCTGGGCTCGGCGGCATGCCTGGCCCGGCCGGCTTGGGATGGCATTCATGGATATCGCGACCGGCGCAGGCATTATCGGCGGCATCGCGACGATCGTCGCGCTGATCATGATCGATGGTGGCAATTTCGCCGCCTATTATGACAAGCACGCCGTGATCATCATCTTCGGCGGCGCCTCGGCCGCGACCATGCTGCGCTTTCCCTTCTCGGTGATCGCGCACGGGCTGCCGATGGGCCTCCGCTTCGCTTTCACCATGCGCTCGATCCATCCGCGCGAGTTGATCGACGAGATCACCCGCGTCGCCGAGATCAACCGCAAGAGCGGCCCGGTGGCGCTCGAGAATGTCGAGGTCTCCGACCCGTTTCTGGCCCAGGGCCTGCGCTACATCGCCGATGGCTATGACAAGGACTTCATCCGCGACACGATGGAGCGCGACCGCGACAACTTCCTGCAGCGGCTCGACGAGGGTTCCAAGGTCTACCGCGCGATCGGCGACTGCGCCCCGGCCTGGGGCATGATCGGAACGATTCTCGGCATGGTCACCATGTTCGCCAACATGTCCGACCCGTCCAAGCTCGGCCCGGCCATGGCGACCGCGCTGCTGGCGACCCTCTACGGCGCCATGGTCGCCAACATGCTCACCCTGCCGATCGCCGACAAGCTCCACATCAAACTCGAGGAGGAGGAGATCTCGCGGACGCTGATCATCGACGGCATCCTGCAGATGCGTGACGCCAAAAGCCCGACCCTGGTGCGCGAAATGCTCCTTGCCTATCTGCCCGACCATCACAGGGCGGAGATGGCTGAAGCCACCTGAGCGGACCTTAGCAAATGGCCAAGAAGAAGCGAGGCGGGCATGGTGGTCACGGCTGGTTCGTGACCTTTGCCGATCTCATGGCCTTGCTGATGGCATTCTTTGTCATGGTCGCCGCCTATTCCAGCCAGGACAAGCAGAAGCTGCAGATCGTCGCCGGCTCGATGCGCGAGGCCTTCGGCACGCAGCGCGAATTCAAGCTCGCCGGCATCGTCGAGGTCGACGGCGTCCCGACCAAAACGCACATCAAGAACGCCTATGTCCGTCCGATCGAGGACGCATCCGACAACACTGCGCCGAACCAAAATCAGCAGAAGGAGGAGGGGCTGGTCTCGGCCACTCATGACCGCGGTTTCGCGCTCGCCGCCGCCTCGCTGCGCCAGGCGCTGCGCGAGATGCCCGAGATCGGCGAGCTCTCGCGCAACATCCTGATCGACGTGTCCGAGCAGGGCATTGATATCCAGCTCGTCGATCAAGACGGGCGGGCGATGTTCGACGAAGGCTCGACCCAGCCGAACGAACGCATGCGCAGGCTGCTTTCCGCGATCGCGCCGACGCTTCGCCGCATGCCCAACAGGATCGCCATCACCGGCCACACTGCCGCGCAGCGCCCGGGCACGGTCGCCCCCGGCAATCCCTGGGCGCTGTCCGTCGGCCGCGCCTCGGCGGTGCGCGAGATCCTCGGCAATGCCGGCGTCCCGGATGAGCGCTTCAGCTCGGTCACCGGCAAGGCCGACACCGACCCGCTGGTCAAGGACAACCCTTATCTCGCCTTCAACCGCCGCGTCGGCATCGTCCTGAAGGCAGACGCACCGCCATTGCCCGTCGGCGCAAGGCCCTGAGCCACGGCATGCCGTGGCTTTCCATCGACTGGCGCGTGCTCGCCGTCGGCTTGTCCTTGCTAGCCTTGCGCCCGGTCGGCGCCGAGCCGCTGCCGTCCGGCTTCGTGTGGTTACGGGAACTGGCGCCAACGATCGCCCAGGAGATCCGCTACGCGACGCCGTTCAACTTCACCGGCGCGGCCGTGCCCGGCTACGGCCGGGCTGAATGCATCCTGACGCGCGCAGCTGCCGACGCCCTGATCAGCGCCGAGAAGCGGCTCACCCAAGAGGGATACGGGCTGAAGCTGTTCGACTGCTACCGGCCAGCTCGCGCCGTCGCTGCCTTCAACGACTGGGTGAAGCGGCCGGGTGGGCCCGATCTTGGCCGCATCTTTCATCCCGGCATCGCCAGGGGCGATCTCGTTGCCAAAGGCTACATCGCCGGCAATTCGAGCCATTCGCGCGGCTCCACCGTCGATGTCGGCCTCATCCGCTCTGGCGAAGCCGCCTCGCCAACGCCCTTGGATGCCGGCCCCTGCGACGGTCCGCTTTCAACGCGTCCGCGCGAATCCAGTCTCGATCTCGGCACGAGATTTGACTGCTTCTCGGAGAAAAGCGCGCTCGGCCATTCCGGAAACACGGCCGAGGCTCGCAGCAACCGCGCTATCCTCGCCACCGCGATGAGGGCCGAGGGCTTCCGCGGCTACAGCAAGGAATGGTGGCACTTCACGCTCGCGAAGGAACCGTTCCCGAAGACGCCCTTCGATTTCGTGATCGAATAGGCCCGTCAGCCGCGCCTGCTCAGGGCGCCACCACCAGCGCCCAGTAGACCTGATATTTCGACCCCGCCGCATAGGCCGAGGCGATGCCCATCCGCGTCGCGTTCGGCGCCTTCATCACCCGGTCGTGTTGCGGCGAGTCACGCCAGCCCGAGAAGGCCTCGGCCAGGCGCCGATAGCCGGCCGAGAGATTGGCCTCCGCGCCCGGCTGCCCGGCGCGCGCGAGCCTGGCCTTCACCGCCTCGGCTTGGGCCGGCTTGTCGGCGGCGGCCATGGCGGCGGCCTCCTGCTCGGCCGCCTGCATCAGCTCCGGATCAAGCTTCAGCGCGGCGAGGCCGGCATTCAGCCGATAGGCCGAGATGGTCGCCCGCGCCGCCTCCGCATCGACCTTCGCAGAGGGCGAGCCGAGATCGCGATAGAAGGCGGGTTGCGTCCGCGCGGGCTCGGTGCAACCGGCGAGATTGAGCAGCGAGAGCGCGGCGGCGAGAGCGGCGGGGCAGCTCATCGCACGCAGCCGCTGCGGGCGCGTGGAAAACGCGGGGAAAAGGCGCATTGCATCAGTCCTTGGTCTCGTCCTTGCCGCCCGTCGCGGCTGGTTCAGGCTTGGCGGGCGGCGGGGCCGGGGCCTCCTCCGGCTCTTCCTCGGCCTCTGGCGGTGGGCCCGAACGCTTCACGGTGACACGTCCGCCCGCTGGCTTGGCGCGACGGCCGACCTCCCGCGAGACGGCGGCGGCGATCTCGCCGAGCGAATGTTCGACGCCCTCCAGGCCCTTGACCGTGAGCTCGGTCGCGACCGGGGTCTCCAGCTCGGTCAGACGCCGGTGGATGACGTAGTTGAGATCGCTGGTGACGCGCCCGACGATGTCGACCTCGCCGACCACGCAGATCAGGTCGAAATCCATCGTCGTCGTACCGAGCTTCTTGAACAGCACGGCCGGCGGCGGCTTCTTCAGCACGTCGCCATGCGCTTCGCCAGCTTCTAGCAGCATGGCGCGGACGTCCGTCGGGTTGAGCCGGCGCGGCACGCTGATCGAGATCAGCACCCGGCCGGTCCGATCGGACCGGACGCGGTTGCGCACCACGCCCGAGACCAGGTTCGAGTTCGGCACGATCACCGAGGAGCGATCGAAGGTCTCGATCTCGGTCGAGCGGACATTGATGCGCTTGACGATGCCCTCGGCGTCGCCGACCACCACCTGGTCGCCGACCCGGATCGGGCGCTCCCAGAGCAGGATCAACCCCGAGACGAAGTTCGACACCACCGACTGCAGGCCAAAACCGATACCGACCGAGAGCGCCGAGGCGACGAGCGTCAGCCGCTCCAGGCTGAGACCCAGCGAGGAGAAGGCTATCGCGGCCGCGGCGACATAGCCGACATAGCCGGCCGCCGTGGTGATCGAGTTACGTAGGCCGGGGTCGAGCGCAGTCGTCGGCAGGAACTTGCCTTCGAGCCATCCCTGCAGCGAGCGCGTCGCCGCAAGCCCGAGCGCGAACAGCAAGATCGCGACGACGATCGAGGACAGCGAAACCGTGACCCCGCCGACCTGGAAGCCGAAGAAGGCGGCGCGCAGCGAGGTCAGGAAATCCGTCGATTCCAGCCCCCATGGCGCCAGCGCCAGCATGAGCGTGACGACGATCAGCACGATCTTGAGCGCGCCGGACAGCACGACGGCGATCTTCTGCAGCGTCGCCGCACGCAGGCCGATCCCGGCGCGCAGCGTCAGCGCAAAGCGCCCCTCACCGGTGAGCTGGCTGGTGATGCCAAGCTCGATCAGCTGCATCAGCAGCACGAAGGCGGCGGCGAGGATGCCGAGCCAGATCACCTGCTCGGTCAGGAAGGTCGCCAGCACGACATAGCCGAGCAGGACCGACAGGATCACGGCGACGCCGACGATCCAGCCAAGGATCCGCACCGGTCCCAGACTCGCGCCATCGACCGGCACATAGGGACCGAGGCAGGCCTCCTCCTCGATCTCCTGATTGTCGCGCAGGCGATAGAGGCCGGCGATCAGGATCAGCGCGAAGACGACGGCGAAGACACCGCGCACGATGATCGACAAGGTGAGGCCGGCAGCGATCGCCTGCAGCCAGGCTTCGAACACCTTGCCGATCGCCATGACGATCGCGAGCGAGCCCGCGAGCCAGGCCACGGTTCGCGCGGTCGTTTCCATCACGCTGGCGAGGCGCCGCTGCGGCTCGCCGGGGGCGAACAACGCATCGGCCAGCGCCTGGACGAAGGCGAAGAGCGCGAGCCCGAACACCGCGGCGAGAATCACCGGCTGAATCCGTGGCGGTAGCAGGCCGGCGGTGTTCAACCCCGCATAGATCAGCCAGCTCGCCAGTGCCGGTGGCGCCGTCCGCGCGACGATGCGGATGAGCGCCGCATAGAGGATATGGCGATCACTCGAATCCACGCTTGCCGCCAGCCGGGCTGTCAGCCGCGGCATGTAGCGGGCGCGCGCGACATAAAGTGCGATCGCGCCGAGGAAGGCGAAAGCGACGAGGACGCCGCGGGCGCTGAGCAACGCCGAGGTGAAGACCGAGAGCCAGTCGCCGAAGATCAGTTGCGAGGCGCGCAGATCCGATGGGAAGGCCGTCAGCGTCGTCGACCAGACTTCGGGATTGAGAATCGACGGGCCGGCTGCGAACAGCGCCTTGGCGAAACGGTCGCGTCTGAGATCGGCGATCGAGCTTTGCAGCTGCTCCCCTTGCAGCAGCGTCGCGCGGCCGATTTTGAGCGTCTCGTCGGCTTCCGCGAAGGTTTTGGTGCGGGTCTCGCGCTCACGCGCCACGTCCGGCGTCTCAGGCGGCGCATTGGCGTCCGGCTTTGCCCCGAGCTGGTCGAGCCTGAGCTTGGCCTGCTCGGTGCGCGGTCCCTGCTCATCTGTGAGGATACGCAGCTGGTCGAGCAAGGGCTGCAGCCGCAGGCGCTGGCGCTGCAATTCGCTGTCCGACACATTCGGATTGGTGAGTGACGCCTCGATCTGGGTGAGTTCGCCGCGGATCGAATCCAGGCGGGCGCGGGCACTCGCAGGGTCAGTGGGCTGCGCCAACGCCGCCAGGGGCAGGAACAACAGCGCCAGCGCGAACAGCAGGGCGCCGCCGAACTGGCGGAAAGCTCGGAGAAGGCGGGGGATCATCGGCATCTTTGTCCTGCCGGGCTGATTCGCATCGTCGCGCAGCCTCGCCATTGCAGCGGCGCGAAAGCAAGCATGTCCGACGAAACGACAGTATGGCCGGCTTCGCGGCTTTGCCGCGCCGGCGGACGAAGATCGTGCAAGAGCATCACATTCCTGTGAGAACGCGCCGTCGCCGACGCGCCTGACGCTGTGTGTCTTCGACAGAAAACCGGACAGCATCATGGCGGCGCCAGCAAAAGCCGTCCGGATCGAAGAGTCGATGCCCAGAAACAGCCCAACGGGACCGTGATCGCCGGTGAGCGTACAACCTCTGGCGGTAGACGCGCTTCTGAGTTTGAATTCCTCCAAGGAACATCTCTGGCCGCTGACCGGCCAGCCTGATCGAACGGCGAGGCGCGATGGCTCTCTCGCCGACCTTGGAATCGAAACCGGGAGGTTGCGGTGGCTAAGCTCAGCATTAATGGCAAAACGATCGACGTAGCAGTCGAGGACGACACGCCGCTGCTCTGGGTGATCCGCGAGCAGATCGGCCTGACTGGTACAAAATATGGTTGCGGCGTCGCCCAATGCGGCGCCTGCACGGTGCATATCGACGGCGTCGCCACCCGCTCCTGCACCATGCCGGTAAGCGCTCTCACCGCCGAGCAGAAGATCGTCACCATCGAGGGCCTCTCGCCCGACGGCAACCATCCGATCCAGAAGGCCTGGATCGAGCACGACGTGCCGCAATGCGGCTTCTGCCAGAGCGGCATGATCATGGCCGCGGCCGCCCTGCTCCAGGCAAATCCCAAGCCGAGCGATGCCGATATCGCCGCGGAAATGACCAATATCTGCCGCTGCGGCACCTATAACCGCGTCAAGGCTGCCATCAAGGACGTCGCCGCCGGCGGCCAGCTCGGCCGCGGCTGATCTGATTTTCCCTTTTTTCCTGCGCACGGCTCGAGCGCCACAGCCTCGCCGCAGCGCCATCCGCATCAGGAGGACGCCATGAGTCTAGCCTCTGTGACCGATACGAAGCTCTCCCGCCGCACCATCCTGAAGGGCTCGGCCGCAGCCGCCGGCGCCTTCAGCTTCGGCTTTTCCATCCCCTTCGCCGATGAGGCTCAGGCGCAAGGCGCAGTGCCGGAGATCAACGCCTGGGTCGTGGTCCATCCCGACGACAAGGTGGTGATCCGCATCGCCCGCTCGGAAATGGGTCAGGGCACGCTGACCGGCCTCGCCCAGCTCGTCGCCGAAGAGCTCGACTGCGACTGGGCCAAGGTCACGACCGAATATCCGACGCCAGGCCAGAACCTCGCCCGCAACCGCGTCTGGGGCAATTTCTCGACCGGCGGCAGCCGCGGCGTGCGCGAATCCCATGAATATGTCCGCAAGGGCGGCGCAGCGGCTCGGATGATGCTGGTCCAGGCCGCGGCCGATGGCTGGAAGGTGCCGGCTGCCGAATGCAGCGCCGCCAAGGGCGTGATCACCCACAAGGGTTCCAACCGCTCGATCCGCTATGGCGAGGTCGCCGCAGCGGCCGCCAAGCTCCAGCCTCCGGCCAATGTGCCGCTGAAGGACCCGAAGGACTGGATCATCGCCGGCAAGCCGCTGAAGCGGCTCGACACCGCCGACAAGACCACCGGCAAAAAGGTCTACGGCATGGACTTCACGCTGCCGGGGATGCTCAACGCCGCGATCAAGGACTGCCCGGTTTTCGGCGGCAAGGTGAAGAGCTTCGACGCCGCCAAGGTCAAGGACATGCCGGGCGTCAAGCACGTCCTGCCGGTAGGCGACAGCGCCGTCGCCGTCGTCGCCGATACCTGGTGGCGCGCCAAGACCGCGCTCGACGCGCTGCCGATCACCTGGGACGAGGGCGAGCACGCTAAGGTCTCCAGCGAAAGCATCGCCGCCTGGCTGAAGGAAGGGCTCGATGCGCCGCAAGCGGCGGTCGGCAACCAGAACGGCGACGTCAAAGGCGCTATCGCCAACGCCGCCCGCGTCATCGAGCAGGTCTACTCCTATCCGTTCCAGAACCATGCCTGCATGGAGGTGATGAACGCGACGGCGCTCTACACCCCCGAGCGCTGCGAGGTCTGGACGCCCACGCAGAACGGCGAGGCAGCGCTGGCCGCGACCGCCGAGGCCTCCGGCCTGCCACTCGCCAAATGCGAGGCCTACAAAATCGATCTCGGCGGCGGTTTTGGCCGACGAGGCGCCGTCCATGACTGGGTCCGCCAGGTCGTCGCCATCGCCAAGCAGATCCCGGGCACGCCGGTCAAGCTGATCTGGTCGCGCGAGGAGGACATGCTGCACGGGCGCTTCCACCCGGTGACGCAGTGCAAGCTCACCGGCGCGCTCGACAAGGACGGCAACCTGACCGGTTTGCACCTGCGTATCTCCGGCCAGTCGATCGTCGCCGGCATCTTCCCGCAAAACATCCAGAACGGGCGCGACCCGGCCGTCTTCCAGGGCCTCAACCCGCCGGGGCCGGAGGCCTCGATCGGCTACACCGTGCCGAACCTCTTGATCGACCACGCCATGCGCAACCCGCATGTGCCGCCGGGCTTCTGGCGCGGGGTCAACCTCAACCAGAACACCATCTATCTCGAATGCTTCATGGACGAACTGGCGCATGCGGCGGGCAAGGATCCGCTCGAATTCCGCCGCGCGCTGATGAAGAACCATCCCAAGCATCTCGCGGTGCTCAACGCCGTCGCCGAGAAGGCCGGCTGGGGCACCAAGGCGCCGGAGGGCGTCTATCGCGGCATCTGCCAGACCATGGGCTTCGGCTCTTATGTCGCGGCCGTTGCCGAGGTTTCGGTCGATGCCGCAGGCAAGCTGAAGATTCACAAGATCACCGCCGCGACCGACCCTGGTCACGCCGTCAACCCGGCCCAGATCGAGCGCCAGGTCGAGGGCTCCTTCGTCTACGGGCTCTCCGCTGCGCTCTTCGGGGAGTGCACGGTCAAGGATGGGCGCATGGTCGAGGAGAATTTCGACACCTATCCGGTGATGCGCATGGAGGACATGCCGGCGGTCGAGACGATCATCGTGCCCTCGGGCGGCTTCTGGGGCGGCGTCGGCGAGCCGACCATCGCGGTCGCGGCGCCGGCGGTACTGAACGCGATCTTCGCCGCCACGGGCAAGCGCGTGCGCAACCTGCCGCTGAAGAACACGGATCTGCGCAAGGCGTGAGGCTTGCCGCGATCCGGATCGCACTGATCGTGCTGGCGCTCGCGAGCGCGCCGGCAGGCGCGCTCGAAGCCTACACCGTCGTCGGCGACGCGATCCCCGCGCCGCTCGGCGGCAAGGTCGGCGATCTCAAACGCGGGCGGGCGCTCGTGCTCGACCGCGCTCAGGGCAACTGCCTGATCTGCCACCAGGTGCCGGAGCCGAACGAGCCCTTCCAGGGCACGATCGGTCCGGGCCTTGCCGGCGTCGCTACCCGGCTCGACAGCGGCCAGTTGCGTTTGCGCCTTATCGATGCCGGCCTGCTCAATCCGCAGACGGTGATGCCGCCCTATTTTCGTACCGAAGGATTGCGAGACGTTGCCCCGGCCTTTCGCGATCGGCCGGCGCTCACCGCCCAGGAGATCGAGGATGTCGTCGCTTATCTCGCCAGCCTGCGCACCCCCTGAACAGGCGCTCTCGCGCCGCGAGGTCATGGCGGCCGGCGCCGCCGGCCTCGCGCTCGCCGCCCTGCCCGCCCCCGCTCTGGCTGCTGCACCACCAGCGCTCGCCGAACTGATCGCCCGCATTACCGAAGGCGCGGTGCCGGAGCGCAGCAAGATCACCTTCGACATTCCCCAGCTGGTCGAGAACGGCAACTCGGTCGATGTCGCGATCGAGGTCGAGAGCCCGATGACGCAGGCCGACCATGTCCGCTGGATCCATATCATCGCCGAGAAGAACCCGTTCCCCGACGTGGCGCGCTTTCATCTGTCCCCGCGTAGCGGCCGGGCCGATATCCGCGCCACTTTGCGCCTCGCCACCTCCCAGAAGGTCGTGGCGATCGCCTCGTTGAACAGCGGCGGCTACGTCATGGCCGATGCCGACATCGTGGTGACGCTGAGCGCCTGCATCGACGGAGGCTGACCCGATGGCATCGTTCAACGCCCGCATCACCATGCCGGCAGAGGCCAAGGCCGGCGAGATCGTCGAGATCCGTGTCCTCGTCCGCCATCCGATGGATCGCGGCGGCCAGGTCGATGCCGAAGGGCGCGTGGTGCCACGCAAGATCCTGAATCGCCTGACCGTGACCTATGTCGGCGAGCCGGTGTTCCGCTACGACATGCACACCGGCATCTCGGCCAACCCCTTCGTCAGCTTCACCACCCGCGCCGTCGAGACCGGCGACCTCACCTTCGAATGGCGCGAGGATGGCGGGGCGACCTTCACCCGCACCGCCCGTCTCGTCGTGACATGAGCGCCACCCGCCGCGTCCTTGCGGCAGTCTTGATTGCACTGGCCGGGGCAGCCGGTGCCGACGAAATCAAACCGGGCAGCGCCTTCCTCTCGCCGCAGATGCACCAGCAGCAGGAGGACGAGGCTCGCAATCCCGGCTGGCTCTGGGTCGAGCAGGGCGAGGAACTGTTCAGTCGCCGAGAAGGAGCCGCGCCGAGCTGCATCTCCTGCCATGCCGATCCCAAGCAGAGCCTGCGCGGCGCCGCCGCCCGCTATCCGCAGGTCGATACCGACAGCGGCAAGCTGATCAATCTCGAAGGGCGGATCGAGCAGTGCAGGGTCGGACGGCAGAAGCAGCCTGCCTTCGGCTATGAGAGCCAGGATCTGCTCGGCCTCACCGCCTATGTCGCCTCGCTCTCGAAGGGCATGCCGCTATCGGTCTCAGCCGAGGGCGTGGCGAAACCCTTTTACGAAGCCGGCAAATCTTTCTATGAACGCAGGCAGGGCCAGCTCAACCTCGCCTGCACGCAGTGCCATGACGGCCTCGTAGGTCAAAAACTGCGCGGCGACACGATCAGCCACGGCGTCGGCACCGGTTATCCCGTCTACCGGCTCGAATGGAACGGGCTCGGCTCGCTGCACCGGCGCCTGCGCGCCTGCTCGCTCGGCGTCAGAGCAACGCAGTTCGATTACGGCTCCGACGACTATCTCGCGCTCGAACTCTATCTCGCCGTCCGCGCCAAAGGACTCGCGCTGGAGGCCCCCGGTCTGCGACGATAGGCCTTGGCGACAGTCGCGCGAGCCGTCACGATCCCGGCACAGTCCTGTCGGAGACGTCTTGGATGCTTCGCCTGCCTGCCCTCGTCGCCGCACTCCTGATCGCCACGACCGCCATCGCGCAGCCCGACGCCGAGCCGCCGGCTTCCGCTGCCGCCGGCACCGCGACGCCGCCACCCTTCGTGCTGAAAGGCACCGAGGTCAGGACGATCAAGGCCAAGGCGCTGCAGCGCGACTACGAGATCTTCGTCAGCCTGCCGGAATCCTATCAGTCGCAGCCGCGGCGACGCTTCCCGGTGCTGTTCGTTACCGATGCCGACTATGCCTTCCCGTTGGTGCGCAGCATCGCCCGCCGGGTCGGCAACCGGGCCAAGGGTCTGGAGGAGTTCATCCTGGTCGGTCTGTCCTATTCGGTCGGAGACACCCCCGAATACAGCCGCCGGCGCGACTACACGCCGACGCCGAACGGCGAGAAGACCAGGGATCAGTCGGGCCGCCCGCCGGTATTCGGTGAAGCTGAGGGCTATCGCCGCTTCCTCTCCGAGGAGTTGATGCCCTTCGTCGCCGCGACCTACCGCACCGACACCACCCGCAGCATCTATGCCGGCCATTCCTATGGCGGATTGTTCGGTCTCTACGTCCTGCTGACCGAGCCAAAGCTGTTTCAGCATTATATCATCGGCAGCCCCTCGCTCTGGTTCGACCAGAAGGTGCTGTTCCAGCGCGAGCGCGGCTATGCCGAGGCCAACAAGGAGCTGAAGGCGAACGTGCTGATGGCGATCGCCTCCTATGAGACGATCGACAAGGCTTCGGGCGACCCACGCTACAACGGCAAGACCGACATGATCGCCGATCTCAGGGAATTCGAGCAGGCACTGCGCTCGCGCAGTTATCCCGGCCTCAAGCTCTCGACCGAGATCATCCCCGGCGAAGACCATCTCACCGTCTTCCCGGCGATCGTGACGCGCGGCCTGCTCTGGGCGCTGCCGGCCAGGCGGGACTGAGCCTCAATCCTTCTTGTCCTTGCCGTCCTTCGGCTTGTCTTTGTCTTTTTCCTTGTCCCGGCCTTTCGGCTTGGCGCGGTTGTGGAAGCTCGCATTGCCGAGCCCGGTGCCGATGGTCAGCACCGCCCAGTGCTCGACATCCTGCATGAAGGGCAGTTCGC
Source organism: Bosea sp. Tri-49 (assembly GCF_003952665.1). Taxonomy (NCBI): domain Bacteria; kingdom Pseudomonadati; phylum Pseudomonadota; class Alphaproteobacteria; order Hyphomicrobiales; family Alloboseaceae; genus Allobosea; species Allobosea sp. Tri-49. Next base: position 4,990,376 of record NZ_CP017946.1, on the reverse strand, counting down.
TTAAGCCTTGCACGACGGCGTCGTTGTGCATGGTGACGACGGTATCGTGCTCGCCGATCTCCGGCGCCATCTCGCGGATGCTCTCGACCAGGTTGAAGCGGCTGCTCGACCAGTTGCCGGGCAAGTTCTGCGCGCCGCGGTCGATCGCGCCATCCGGCTCGATCAGGCCAGGGCAGCCGACACCGATGAAAGGCGCGACGCGCAGGCCCTCCTTTTCAGCGTGCCCGATCTGCTCGCCCAGCATCTTGCCGAGCCGTTGCACCGCCTCCTCGCGACTCGTCTCCTCGTCGGCATGGCGCCAGAGCTCGGTTTCCCAGACGCGGGCCTTGCTGAGGTCGGGCGCCTTGTCCTGACGCAGTTCGACGATGCCGGCGCGGATGTTCGAGCCGCCGATATCGACGGCGACCAGGCTGTCATAGGCTTCGAATATCCATTTCGGCGCGAGATGGGCACTGCCGACCAGCCCGGCCTCGTCCGAGTGATGGCGCACCGGCACGAGCTCGATCGAAAAGCCTTCGGTCTGCAGGATGATGCCGGCCCGCGCGATCGCCAGCTCGCCGATCCGGCTCTGCCGGAAACCGCCGCCGACGACGATGCGCTCGACCGGGCTCCAGGCCTTCTGGCGCAGAAACCGGCGGATGACGAAGGCGAGCGACTGGGCGAAACGCTCGACCGCCGAGAGCACCAGCGCCGCCTCGCGGGCCGTTCCCTCAATAATGAGCTTGTCGAGCTCCGACTTGCTCGGCGTCTTGCCGGCGTCCGCCAGCGGGTCCTCGCCTGCCTCAGCGAGATGGCCGCGCAGTTCGGCGAGATGGTCCATGAAGGCGCCGCGGCTCGCCTTGTCGCCAAGGAAGCCGTCGGCATCACGGATTTCGAGATTGTAGCTGGTGACGATGACCGAGGGCAGTTCCTCCGCCCCATGCGGCCCGTTCGCGCTCGTCTTGCTCGCCGTCGCCACTGCCATCGCATAACCCCCGCCTTGAAAGTACCTGAGGAGAACGAGCAGAGTCCCCTGGCGGTTCCTGCGCCGCTGCGCCGCATGGCCCGCCTGCGCTACGGACAGGCCAATTCAACCTGCTGGCGATTGACCAGGCCGGGCGGTTCCGCCTCCATAGCTGCAAGGTCGGTTTGCGGCCGGGGGGACAGATATGCTCGAAGTGATCAGCCGTTCGCTCGTGATCGGCGTCGGCGCAACCGCGCTGCTCGACCTCTGGGCGCTGTTCCTCAATCGCGCCTTCGGCATCCCGCTCGCGAACTGGGCCGCAGTCGGGCGCTGGTTCGCCTATCTGCCGCGCGGCCGCTTCGCGCACGACACCATCGCCGAGACGCCGCCGGTGCAAGGCGAACTCGCCGTCGGCTGGATCATGCACTACCTCATCGGCGTCCTCTTCGCCGCGATCGTGCTGCTGCTCTGGGGCCTGGACTGGGCTCGCTATCCGACACTGCTTCCCGCCCTGATCGTCGGTGTCGTCACGGTCGGCTGCGGCTGGTTCATCCTGCAGCCCGGCATGGGCTTCGGCCTCGCTGCGAGCAAGCGTCCCAATGCCAGCCAGGTCCGGCTGATCGGCCTGATCAACCACACCGTCTTCGGCTTCGGGCTCTGGCTCACGGCGTTCCTGACCCGCTGAACACGACCGATCGAGACTTCATACGCAAGGACGAAAGCCATGGCCGCGACCCTGTTCCACAATGCCCGCATCGTCGACGGCACCGCGCCCGAGCGCAGCGCGCCGGTCTCCGTCCTGGTCGAGGGCGGGCTGGTCCGCGAGGTCGGCAAGACCGTTCGCTCCGACAAGGCAAAGGCTGTCGATCTCAAGGGCCGCACCCTGATGCCCGGGCTGATCGACGCCCATGTCCACGTCATCGCCGGCCTCGCCGATCTCGGCCGCAACGCCGCCTTGCCCGACTCGCTCGTCACGGTGCGCTCGCTGGTGATCATGCGCGAGATGCTGCTGCGCGGCTTCACCACGGTGCGCGATGTCGGCGGCGCCGATTTCGGCCTGAAGCAGGCGACCGAGGAGAACGACTTCCCGACGCCGCGCCTCGTCATCTCCGGCAAGGCGCTGAGCCAGACCGGCGGCCATGCCGATTTCCGCGGCCGCTATGACGACCGGCTCGCGCCGACGACCCGCCATCGCCTCGGCGCGCTCGGCCGCATCTGCGATGGCGAGGCCGAGGTTCGCCGTGCCGCCCGCGAGGAGCTGAAGGGCGGTGCCGACTTCATCAAGATCATGGCCAATGGCGGCTGCGCCTCGCCGACCGACCCGATCCATTTCCTCGGCTTCTCCGTCGGCGAATTGCAGGCGGTCGTGGAAGAAGCCCGCATGGCCGGCACCTACGTCTCCGCCCATGTCTACACCGACGAGGCGATCCGCCGCTGCGTCGAGGCCGGCGTCCATTCACTCGAGCATTGCAATCTGATCCAGGCAGAGACGGCCAAGCTCGCGGCCAAGAACGGCGCTGTCGCCGTGCCGACGCTCGTCACCTATGACAAGCTCGCCAGCGAAGGCGGCAAGCTCGGCTTCCCGCCCGATTCCGTCGCCAAGGTCGAATATGTCCGCGCCGCCGGCATGGAATCGCTCGCGATCATGAAGAAGGCCGGGCTCGCCATGGCCTATGGCAGCGACCTGCTCGGCGAGATGCATCGCCACCAGTCGGAAGAGTTCGTCATCCGTGGCCGGGCCCTGCCGGCGCATGAGGTGATCGGCGCCGCCACCCATGTCGCGGCCAAGCTGCTGAAGCTCGAGGGCAAGATCGGCGCAATCGCGCCGGGCGCCTATGCCGACCTGGTCGTTGTCGATGGCGACCCGCTGAAGGATCTGGCGCTGCTGACCCGCCAGGGCAAGCACATGCCCGTCATCATGAAGGCCGGTGCCTTCGTCAAACGCGCCCGGCTGGATTGACGCGCCGATGAAGCCGTGGACGCAGCTCGACGCCACCTCGATCCCCGGCGGCGGCACGCTCAAGCTCATGCGCCGCGGCGAGGACGAGTTCTCGATCACGCTCGGCCATAACGAGCTGATGAACTCGCGCCTCAAGGGTTCGGAAGAGGCGTTGGCGACGCTCACCATCGACAGGATCGGACAACGCCCAAAGCCGTGCCTCTTGATCGGCGGGCTCGGCATGGGCTTCACGCTCCGGGCCGCACTCGCAGTGCTGCCGAAAGATGCCGAGATCGTCGTCGCCGAGCTCATCCCGGCGGTGGTCGCCTGGGCGCGCGGTCCGCTCGCTGCGATCTTCGCCGGTTGCCTCGACGATCCACGGGTCAGCGTGCGGGAGGCCGATGTCGCTGACGTCATTCGCGACGGAAGCGACCGCTACGACGCAATCCTGCTCGACGTCGACAATGGGCCGGACGGGCTGATGGTCGAGGCCAATGACCGGCTCTACGACCATGCCGGCCTGTCCCATGCGAAGGCCGCCCTGCGGCCGGGCGGCGTGCTCGCGGTCTGGTCGGCCGGACCGGATCGCAGCTTCACCCAGCGCCTGCGCCAGGCCGGCTTCGCCGTGGAGGAAAAGACGGTGCGCGCTCGCGCCGGAGCGGGCGGCGCGAAGCACATGATCTGGCTGGCCGGCACGGGAGGGTCCGCTTCGACCGCGCAATCTGCACTGCCTCCGTCGAAGCAGCGCCGCTAACGTTCGCCAAGCAGGCGCGCCAAGCCGGCCGAGAGCCCGACATTCGGCACCGCCGCCGGCAGCGCGAGGTCGCCCTGGACCGGCTTTGGCAGCGGGTTGCGTGCCGCTTCCAGTACAGCGGCGAAGCCGGCTTCAGTCGAGCAGATCACCGGCACGCCGACATAAGGCTGGACCCGCGCCGCTAGCCCGGCCAGCCCGGCGCCGCCCAGGATCACCGCTTGTGCTCCATCGCGTTCGACCGTTCGCCGGCTGGCTTCCGCCAGCAGCGTCAGCGAGCCATCCGGGTCGGCGGCGATGTCGCCGCCGGTCGGCGCCACCGTCTCGACGGCGGCGAGCCTACCGTCCAGCCCGAGCGCGGCGACAAACTCGGTCAGGATCGCGCCCCAGCGCTCGCCGCCAGTGACGATGGAAAAGCGTCCGCCCTGCGAAGCAGCCTGCTGACAGGCGGCCTCGGCCATGCCGATGACCGGCACGCCGGCGATCTCCTTCAAGGCCATCAGTCCGGGGTCGCCGAAGCAGGCGAGATAGACCGCATCGCAATCGGCACCCTGTTCGGCGAAAGCGTCGAGCGCCGCATGGCCAGCAATCGCTCCGGCGCTGCGGCTGGAGATGTAGCGCGCCCCGAAGCGGCCGGTGGCCGGCTTCAGCGTCACGCCGGCGGGCGTCAACGGCGCCAGAACGTGCAGGACCAGCTCGGTCATCTCGATGCTGGTGTTGGGATTGAGGATGAGAATGCGCAAGATGATCCCGAGAGACGAGTGTTGGCCGGCCTTGGAGTCTTCTTCAAGAGCCGTGCCATGAGCTTTGCCGCGCCCGCCTCTCACCGGCAAGGGCAGGCACCCCGCAGCGTTCGCATGATCGCCACGTGAAGAGAGCCGGCTTGCAGTGGCGGCGTCAGGAACCATCCTGCTCCGATCGGGTTGCACGCTCAACCGAACCTCATATCGGGAGATTGGATTATGCCAGCCAAATCAAAGGCGCAGCAGAAGGCCGCCGGAGCCGCGCTCGCCGCCAAACGCGGAGACATCCCCAAGAGCGAGCTCAAGGGCGCCTCGAAGTCCATGGCCAAGTCGATGACCGAGAAGGAACTCAACGAGTTGGCCTCCACCAAGCGCAAGGGCAAGCCCGAACACGTGGCGAAGCATTGAGGAAGGCGCCTGCGCCTCTCTATGAGGCGTGCCCGGTTCCCGCACCACGATACCGGTAGACTAGGTCCTCAGGATCTGTCCTGGCGGCGCTGGCGTCGAGTTGAGCACCGAGCCTCTCCGCCACAGCGATCGAGCGCTTGTTGCGCGGATCGACATAGCTGACGAGCGTCTCCAAGCCTAGTTGCTCGAAAGCCCAGTCGCGCAGGGCGGCCGCAGCTTCGCTCGCATAGCCCTGCCCCTCATGTCCGGCATAGATCAGCCAGCCCAGCTCCTTCTCGGGAAAGAGCGGTCCGTGATTGATGCCGACCTGCCCGATACAAATACCGCCGGGCAGATCGATCATCAGGGCGCCATGACCGAATAACGTCCACACCGCCACGTCATGGCAGAACACACCCCAGGCACCGCGCTGATCATAAGGACCGCCCATATGCTGCGCCCGCGATGAGCCCAGGAAATCGGCATAATCAGGAAAATCGGCAATGATCGGCGCACGCAGGATCAGGCGTTCGGTCCGAATCGTCGGCACTAACGTCATGGCAAGGTTGACCTCGACATCGGCAGAATCGACCCCGTCCGTCGGACGGGGTGCTGGCGCTTGTGGCAGGATGAGGAAAACTGGCGTCCCGGAAGGGATTCGAACCCCTGACCTACGGTTTAGGAAACCGTTGCTCTATCCTGCTGAGCTACCGGGACGCACGTTCTTGCGTTTAGCATAAAGCCGATGCGGGTGAAGCCTCCCTTTGCAGCGATCTTGCTGGTCCTCGGCAGCATGGCGGCGTCAACCGCTGTTACGCGGGCCGCGGATGACATTTGCGCAACGCCGGAGGCAACGGAGGTGGTCAGCCTTGCTGGTCTTGACCGGCATGGCGACCCGCTCCTCGCCGACGGCAGGACCGTCAGGCTCGTCGGCCTCGCGCCACGGCAGAACGATGCCGAGCGCGAGCGTTTCACTGCGCAGCTGACGCGTTGGCAGGGTCAGGCTTTCCGTTTGGCGCCGCTTGGTGGTGCGGATCGCTGGGGCCGTCTCCCGGCTCGTCTCCTCGCCGCCGAGGGCGCCACCGATCCATTCGCAGGCCAGCCCGACCTGACCGCGGCCCTCCTCGCCGGAGGCGCCGCACTGCGCCTCGCCGAACCCGGCCTCGCCGCTTGCAACGAACTCTGGCGGAAGGCTGAGCCGCGACCGATAGCGGCCGGCCCCCAGAATCGTTCGCCGGCCACCGCGCAGGGAGGTTTTGCCGCAGTGGCTTTCCCGGTCATCGACGGTCATGATGCTGCTGCGATGCGAGCGCAGGCGGGCCGGATCGTCGTGGTCGAGGGGCGTATCGCTGCGGTGGGAGAGCGGGCGCAGCGAACCTATCTCAATTTCGAACGGCGGCGCGGCGCGGGTGGCAGCATCGTCCTGTCGCGCGCGTTGTGGCGTGAATTGCAGCGCAGCGGCTGGACCGCCGCGACGCTGACGGGTAAACGCGTGCGCGTACGCGGCGTGGTCGAGGGGCGCGATGGCCTCCTGATCGAAGCCGAGACGCGCAGCGCACTGGAATTGATCGACTAGGGGCAGATGCGGAGATTTCAGCGACATCGTCAGCCGTTCCGGGGGCGTCTGGCCGCCGCGGTGCTGCCGGCCCTGTTGCTGGCGGCGTGTTTCGGCGATCAGAACTCCGTCCTGGCGCCGCTCAACCAGCCTGGTGGCGAGCCGGCGCCGCGGGTTGCCAACCTGCAGCGCGGCACCGACCGCGAGCACCAGCGCCTGCTTGCTGCCTTTGGCGGCGAATACCGCGCACCACAGGTCAAGGCCGTACTGGAAGAGATCATCGTCAGGCTCGCCAAGGCTGGCGAGGGCCAGATCGGCACCTATGAGGTGACGATCCTGAACTCGCCGATCGTCAACGCCTTCGCGTTGCCGACGGGACGGCTCTACGTCACGCGCGGCCTGCTCGCTCTGGCGAACGATTCGGCCGAGATCGCCTCGGTGATGGCGCATGAGATCGCCCATGTCACCGCGCGCCATGCCGTCGAGCGCGCCGAGATGGAAGCGGAATCGGCGCTGGTCAGCCAGGTCGTGGCGCAGGTGCTGAACGACCCGACGACCGGCGCGGCCGTGCAGCAGAGCTCGAAGCTCTCGCTCGCCCGCTTCTCGCGGCAGCAGGAGCTGACCGCCGACCAGATCAGCGTGCGCAACATCGCCCGCGCCGGCTACGATCCCTATGGCGCCGGCCGCTTCCTGGTCTCGCTCGGCCGCAACACCAGCTTCCGCGCCGGCCGCCAGGGCGGCGGCGACAAGAAGCTCGACATCCTCTCCAGCCATCCCTCGACGCCAGAACGCGTCGCCGCCGTCACCAATGGCGCTCGCCAGATCGGGGCGCCCGGCATCGGCGAGCGCGAGGCCTCGCGCTGGCTCGCCGCGATCGACGGCATCGCCTTCGGCGACGATCCGGCCGACGGCGTGGTCCGCGGCCGCCGCTATCTCAACAGCGCGCTGCGCATCGCCTTCACCGCGCCTGATGGCTTCGAGCTTGAGGCGGCCCGCGAAATGGTGGTCGGCGTCAGCAATGACGGCACGCAGGCGCTGCGCTTCGACTCGGTCGCACTGAAGGCCGGGCAGACGCTCGAATCCTATGTCGCCTCGGGCTGGATCGATGGCGTCGCCACCGCCGAGGTCCAGTCGCTCACGGTTGGCGACCTGCCGGCGGCGGTGACCTCGGGCAAGGGCGCCGATTGGACCTTCCGCCTCGCCGCGATCCAGGCCGGGCCGCGTGTCTATCGCTTCATCCTCGCCGCCAAGGGCCAGAACGATCCCGAACGCGCTATGCGGGCGCTGCTCGACAGCTTCCGCAACCTGAGCGCCAGCGATGCGCAATCGGTCAGCCCGCTGCGAATCCGGCTCGTCACCGCCAGTGCCGGCGACACGCCCGTCAGCCTCGCCGAGCGCATGGCCTCGACCGACCGGCCGCTCGAACAGTTTCTGATCCTGAACGGGCTGGAGCGCAGCGCGAAGCTGACGCCCGGCCAGCGTTACAAGATCGTGAGCGAATAGCGCGCCGCTCGCCTGCCGCTTTCCTTTCGCCTTGTGGTAGCCTTGCCGCATCCGTCAGGACAGGGAGGCAGCCATGGCGCTCGATCGCCGCATCGTCGAACTCTACGACGAATACACCCACAAGCCGCTCGACCGGCGCAGCTTCATGAACCGGTTGATCGCCATCGCCGGCTCTGCGGCGGCCGCCGAGGCCGCGCTCTCGCTCTTGGAGCCCAACTATGCCCAGGCCCAGCAGGTCACGGCGGACGATGCCCGTATCGAGAGCAAGCGCATCGACGAGACCATCGGCGGCGTGAAACTCAAGGGCTATCTCGTCACGCCGAAGACTCAAGCAAAGCGCGGCGGTGTCCTGGTCATCCATGAGAACCGCGGCTTGAACCCGCATATCGAGGACGTCACCCGGCGCGCTGCACTGGCCGGCTTCAGCGCCCTCGGGGTCGATTTCCTCACTCCGCTCGGCGGCACGCCGGCCGATGCCGATGCCGCCCGCGCCCTGTTCCCGCAACTCAAGCCCGAGGATGTCATCGCGCAAGGGCGCGCAGCACTGGCGTTTCTCAAGGCGCGGCCGGACGCGACCGGCAAGGTCGGCGCAGTCGGCTTCTGCTGGGGCGGTGGCGCGGTCAATGACCTCGCCGTCAACGCGCCGGAGCTCAATGCCGGCGTCGTCTTCTACGGCCGCTCTCCCGACCTCGCCAAAGTCCCGCAAATCAAGGCGCGGCTGCTGATCCAGCACGCCGCCCGCGACACCCGCCTCGTCGAGGGTCTGCCGGCCTATGAGGCCGCGCTGAAAGCGGCCGGCGTCAATTACCAGGCGATCGTCTACCCTGACGTCGACCACGCCTTCCACAACGACACCAGCGCCGAGCGCTACAATGCCGCGGCCGCCAAGCTCGCCTGGGAGCGCACGATCGCCTTCCTCGCCGCCGAGACCGGCGCAGCCTGACACGAAAAAGCCCGGCGGAGCGATCCGCCGGGCTTTTCTGTAATCCAGTGTCGGGAAGCTGCCCTCAAGCGGCCTCTTCCTGCAGGTCCTCGTCGCCCTCTTCGGCTTCGGCCGCTTCGGCGGCCTCACCCTTGCCGGCGCGACGCGGCGACTTGGCGAGCTGGCCCTCGATCTTCTTCAGCGCCTCGGTCTCAGTGATCTCCTCGACCACCGCGATCTCGCGGGTCATCCGATCGATCGCCGCTTCGTAGAGCTGACGCTCGGAATAGGACTGCTCGGGCTGCGCCTCGGAGCGATAGAGATCGCGCACGACCTCGGCGATGGCGACGAGATCGCCCGAATTGATCTTGGCTTCGTATTCCTGGGCCCGGCGCGACCACATGGTGCGCTTGACCCGGGCGCGGCCAGTCAGCGTCGCCAGCGCCTTGCCGACGATCTCGGCATCGGCAAGCTTGCGCAGGCCAACGCTCGCCGCCTTGGCCGTGGGCACGCGCAGGGTCATCTTGTCCTTGGCGAAGCTGACCACGAACAGCTCGAGCTTGAAGCCAGCGACTTCCTGCTCCTCGATCGCCGTGATCTGACCGACGCCATGGGACGGGTAGACGACGAACTCGCCCGTCCTGAAGCCCTGGCGCACAACAGTCTTCTTCGCAGTGGACATGCCGTTTCGACTCCTGATTTCCCCGCCGGAGGCGGAGACGCGACTTTCAGTCGCTGGTCGGGATGACCGGCGACTCTCTGCCTGACACGACGGGAACGACCTTCTGGTCTTGTTTCCCCGACGCAACACGCTCCCTCAGCCGATTGTTTCTTGCTGACCGCCAGCCACGAAGACAGCGACACGCCGAGCCTTCTGGCCGGTGGTGCATTGCTGCCGTCTCAGGGGGTGCCCCGTTTGTGTGACCTCGCAGGGGCAGGCGGAACGAACTCGACTGTGGCTTGTAGATACCACAAAAATCGCGCCGAATCAAAGGTAAACGGAATGCAAACACCACCGGGCCGCGTTGCGGCCGGCCATGGTTAATCGCAATTACCGTCTGACGTAAGGTAAGATTCAGTCGCCTTCGCCGGGTTCCGGCGATAGAAGTTCGAGCTTGCCCGGCACGCCGTCGAACTCCTTGGCGTCGGCGGGGCTGTCCTTCTTTTGTGTGATGTTGGGCCAGCTCGCCGCAAACTTCGCATTGAGCTGCAGCCAATTGTCGAGACCAGGCTCGGTATCTGGCTTGATCGCCTCGGCCGGGCATTCCGGCTCGCAGACGCCGCAGTCGATGCACTCGTCAGGATGGATGACGAGGAAGTTCTCGCCTTCATAGAAACAGTCGACCGGACAGACCTCGACGCAGTCCATGTACTTGCACTTGATGCAGTTCTCGGTGACCACATAGGTCATGACGCTGTCCTTCCGATCGGCCGGCGCTTTTTAGAGCCGGTCGAGAGAATGTTTCAAGGCCCTGTCACGACCGGAAACGAGATCAAACTTCCATCGAAACCAACGTTTCGAGAAGATTTTTCGCGGGCGTGCCAGCGCTCGCCACATCTGACACGCGCTCTATCCCGCGGGCTCGTCGGGCGCAAGCGGCGCATCGCCGCGCTCGGGGCCGCTCAGCACCTCGTAGAGCGTCTGCGCCTGCTCATAGGAGCCACGCCGGGCGGCGAAGGCGGTCACTCGCACCACCAGCGTCGCATGCGGCAAAGCGAGCGTCAGCACATCGCCGGGCTTGAGGCCGAGCGCCGGATTCTCGACGCGCTTGCCTGCGACCCGGACATGCCCCTCCTCCACCAGCTGCACGGCAGCGGGCCGAGTCCGCGCGAAGCGCGCGAACCAGAGCCATTTGTCGAGGCGTTGCCGATCTTCCCGCAAGCGGAACCTCGAAGCTACCTAGAACTCAGCTCTTGCGGCCGTCATTGCCCTCGAGCTGGGCCTTCAGGGCCAGGAGCTTGGCGAAGGGCGAGTCCGGATCGGGCTGACGCTCGGCCGGACGCGGCCTGGGCGGCTGCTGGAAGCGCTGTTCCTTGCCGCCGCGCTCGTCGCGGCGCGGACCGCCACCAGGGCGACCGCCATCACGCTTGAACTCCGGCCTCGGACCACGCTCGGGACGTCCATCGCGTGGCTGGGCGTTGCGGCCCGCTCCCTCCGGCGCCGCTGGCGTGCCCTCGCCGCCAGTTGGGCGCGGCCCGTTCCAGCCGCCTTCACGCCAGCGATTGCGGTTCGGCGGACGCTGTCCGCCCGGCTTGCCCTCGCCACCTTCGGCAGGAGCAGTGGCTTCTGCGCCGGCGCGCCGATCAGGCCGACGGCCACGCTGTCCCTGTTCGGGACGCCGGCCGCCCTGATGACGATGCGGCCGCCAGATCTCGATGAGTTCCGGTTCGGCCGGCGGAGTCGCCTCGACAGCCGCAGCAGGCTCAGCCGCCGCGGTCTCGGCTTCGGCTTGAGACACGGCTTCCGTCGCCGGCTCGTCGCTCGGCAGCACCAGCGTCGGCATCGCATCGGCCGACACCGGCTCGGCCAGGCTGACCAGCTCTTCTTCGACTGGTGGCGCGGCAGCGACATCCGCGTCGGTCAGAACCGGAACATCAGGCGTTTCGCCTACTGGCGCCGCACCGTCGGCGCTCTCGGCCGCGACCTCGCTATCGGACGAGGTAGCTTCGTCCAACGCTTCGACTTGCTCGGTCGCCGAGGCCGTGTCGGCCGCGGGCGCCTCAACTTCCGGCGCAGCAGCGGCAACGGGCTGCGGCGCGACGGCGAGCGCCGCGGTGATCGCAGGGCCCGGCCGCTTCTGCGAGACGTAGCCGAGCGAGCGCAGGATCGAGGCGAAATCCTCGCCGGCGCAGCCGACGAGCGAGGTCATCGCCCCGGTCGCGACGAAGCCGTCCTGATCGGCGGTGCCCGCCGGCGGCTGGCCAAGCGTCAGGCCCGGACGATAGGCGATCGCGGGCCGGATCAGGTCCGCCAGCCGCTCCAGGATGTCGACACGCACAGCCCGCTCGCCGCAGACGCGGTAGCCGGCAGCGCGATAGAGCCCCTTGGGCACGTCCTTGTTGGCCGGGAACGAGGTTCGTCCCGACGAGGCGAGATGCGAGATGTCGTCGAGCCCGGCAGCCTCCGGATTGCCGTGCTTCAACGCCCAGAGCTGGGCGGCAAGCGCGCGCGGCGCCGGTTTCAGCAGGGCCGGGACATAGAGATGGAAGGCGCCGAAGCGGATGCCGAGCTGGCGCAGCGCCGCACGACCTTCCTGGTCGAGCGTCTTCATCTCCTCGGCGACCTTGCTGCGCTCGAGCACGCCGAGCGCCTCGGCCGTCTGATAGGCGATGCCGCGAGCAATGCCGGCGGCACTCTCGGCATTCTCCAGGATCTGGAGCGGGCCGAGCAGCTTGGTGATGTGATGCTTCAGCCAGGCGGCCAGTCGGGTCTCGATCTGCTCGCGGGCCTGTGCCGGCAGATGGTCGTCGACCATCAGGCGCAGGCGCGGCTCCAGCACTTTCTCGCCGGCAGTCAGGCGCGCCACCGGCTCGCCGATCCAGCGCACCAGCCCATCATGCGACAGCACGAAGGCATCGTCGCCGGCCAGCACAACGCGCGAGGCGCGTGCCTCGAGCTCGCCAGCCAGCGCCTTCAGCGCCGCAGCATTCAGCGCCTTCGCTTCCGGCCCACCCGCCTTGGGATCGGCCGTGAAGCGAAAGCCTTGCAGCAATCCGACGTGCTGACCCTCGACCAGGACATCGCCGGTCGCGGTGACTTCGGCCTCCAACATTGCATTCTCCCGCAGGCGACGCATCAACACGCTCGTACGCCGATCGACGAATCGGCTGGCAAGCCGTTCGTGCAAAGCGTCCGACAGCCTGTCCTCTACAAGACGCGCCACCCCCTGCCAATGCTCTGGATCGAGCAACCAGTCCGGCCGGTTGGCAACATAGGTCCAGGTCCGGACCTGGGAGATGCGGGCCGAGAGGGTGTCGATCTCGCCATCAACGCGGTCGAGGGCGGCCAATTGGCCGGCATACCAGTCCGGATCGAGCCGGCCATGACGCATCAGGCGCAGATACAAAGTTGTCGCCAGCTCGGCATGCTGCATCGGTGCGATCTTACGGTAATCGGGCAGTCCGCAGACCTCCCAGAGCCGCGTCACAGCCGGTTTGCCCTGGGCCAGTCGCGCGATGTCCGCGTCGCGCGCGAGGATTTCCAGTGTCGTCATGTCCTCGGCAATCAGGGCGCGGGTCAGTCCCTGCTCCTGCGGCTGGACGTTGAGGCTGTCGATCAGGCCGGCGATCGAACGCAGATCGAGATCGGAATTGCGCCATTGCACTTGCCGGACAGATTCGAAGCGATGGTCCTCGATCGCCTCGACCAGTTCCTGCTCGAAGGGCGGCGAGCGCCCGGTGGTGCCGAAGGTGCCGTCACGCAGATGCCGGCCGGCTCGCCCGGCGATCTGGCCGAACTCGGCCGGATTGAGCTTGCGATAATGATGACCGTCGAACTTGCTGTCGCCCGCAAAGGCGATGTGGTCGACATCGAGATTGAGCCCCATGCCGATCGCGTCGGTGGCGACGAGATAGTCGACATCGCCCGACTGGTAGATTTCGACCTGGGCATTTCGCGTGCGCGGGCTGAGCGCGCCGAGCACGACCGCCGCCCCGCCCTTCTGCCGGCGGATCAGCTCGGCAATGGCGTAGACCTCCTCGGCCGAGAAGGCGACGATCGCCGAACGCCGTGGCAGGCGGGTGATCTTGCGGTCGCCGGCGAAGGAGAGCTTCGACAGGCGCGGCCGCGAGACGACGTTGACACCGGGAATGAGCTGTTCGACCAGCGGCCGCATCGTACCGGCGCCGATCAGCATCGTCTCTTCGCGGCCGCGATGATTGAGGAGGCGATCGGCGAAGACATGGCCACGGTCGAGATCGGCGGCGAGCTGGATCTCGTCGATGGCGACGAAATCAACCGCGAGGTCGCGCGGCATCGCCTCGACCGTGCAGACCCAGAAGCTCGGCCGCTCCGGCTTGATCTTCTCCTCGCCCGTGATCAGCGCGACCGCCTGCGGCCCGACCTTGTCGACCACGCGCTGATAGACCTCGCGCGCCAGCAGGCGCAGCGGCAGGCCGATCATCCCGGTCGGATGCGCGACCATCCGCTCGATAGCGAGATGGGTCTTGCCGGTATTGGTCGGGCCGAGCACCGCCGTGACACCGCGGGCGCGGAGCGAAGGCGGAAGGGAACGAGGTTGGATCAAGACGCTGGAGCTTTCCTGCAGTCCGGGCGGCCGCGAGCCCTATCGAGTCGGGCGGCGTAAAAGCAACCCGATTCGTGAACAGAACGAGTCCGGAACGAAGCGGGGGCGAATCGCTGACTCCCACAGAATCAGGTTTCGTTCACGGCGAGATATTGCGGCAAGCGATTCAAAAACCACAAGATTTTGAATCGCCTTCATTATCCATCCTTCGCCGACTTGCGCGCGCGAGGGCCGCTTTCGCTCATGTAGGCGTCGCGGGCGAGAAGACGAGAGGGGCCGCCGAAGATCGCGGCAGGCAACCACGTCCCGATCAGTCCGCGAAGACCTCGGCAAGGACCTGCGCCGCCTCGTCCGGCGCCTCGACATGAACGAAATGGCCGGCGCTCTCGCAGAAGGTCACTTCGACATCGTCGAAATAATGCGACAGGAAAGTCGACCATTCGGATTTCAGGATCGGATCGTGTCGGCCCCAATGCACCCTTGTGCGCTGATGGATCGGCACGGACGGTGCTGGATGACCGTCGATCGCGGCGATCCGCGCCGCATTCTGGCTGCGATACCAGTCGAATCCCCCACGCAGATTGCCGGGCTTCATGAAATTCTCGACGAAGGCGTCGAAGACTGGCGCGAAAGCCTCCTTGCGATGGCACCAATGCGTCAGGAAGTGCCCGAGATAGAGCGCGCAAGCCTCGCGACTGGAACCGATCAACTGCTCCGCCAGCGGTAATTGCTGGAAGGACTGGTACCAGATCTCGTTGACATGGCCGTCGCGGACCCAGGCGGAGCCGACGCTCGGTGTCGGGCAGTTGAAGAACAGCAGCTTCTCGACCCGCTGCGGATGACGCCGCGCCAGACCCTGCGCGACATAGGCGCCGACATCGTGGCCGACGACGCCGACCCGGCCAAGGCCGAGCCCCTCCAACAGCGCCGCCATGTCGTCGGCATGGCTGTTGGCGCCGACATCGCTGCGCGGTCCCACCGATTTCCCGCTATCGCCGAAGCCGCGCAGATCAGGCGCGATCAGCCGGAATTCACCATGCAGCCGGTTCATTAGCGGCAGCCAACTCATCCAGAACTCCGGCCAGCCATGCAGCAGCAGCACCGCCGGCCCGTCGCCGACCTCGGCGACATGCAAGACGGTATCGCGCACGACGACCTGGCGATGCCTGAGGCCGGGAGGCAAGGCGAAATCGCTGGACATGACGGCTCCGGAGGCGAATCGCCGGAAAGGCTATCCCCTCACCCGGAGATCCTGCAATTCGTCGAACGGCAAAGCCTCCACGAACTGCGAGTCAGATGGCAGCTGAAGCGCCGGCGGGGATAGGAAGCGATCTTATCCCCGGCGGTTCCGGCGGCCTCAGAATGGCGCACTCCAAACCAGGGAGCACGCCATGCCGGACCAGCCGCATCATTCAGCCAGTGACAGCGCGCATTGGCACGAGATCGTTCTTCTGCGCCGCCGGCTTGTCTCGCTGAAGGCGCAGACGCGGCTGCTCCGGCACGAGCTCGCCCGCAAATACAATCCGGACCAGCCGCGCGTACCGGCCGGCAGTGAAGGTGGTGGGCAATGGACCAGCGGCGGAGGCGGCGGCGATCCGACGCTGACCGGAACCGACTGGCTCGGCGATCTCGGCAATGCCCTGTCTACCGCGCTGAGTTTCAGCGACACCGTCGCCGACACCAGCGGCGAGGAGAACTGGGCCTTCTATCAGGACGCAACGCGTCCGGATGGCTCCCTGGCCGAACGTGCCATCGTCAATCGCGACGGCTCGACCATCCAGTCCGAATTCGCCGAGCCCGGCCGTCGCAGCGACTGGGACGAGCGCCACACCGTCACTTTGCCCGAGGGCGGCAAGACCACCTTCGAGACCGCGGGTCGCACCCAGACGATCCGGAACGGCGGCCCGGACGGCGAGGTCGTTTCCCGCTCGACCTGGACCGAGCGCGGGCCGGAGCGTGAGGCGACGGTGCAGGAGGCGTTTGCACCGCTCGTGGTCGCTCCGGCCGCCGCAGAAATCACGATCACGACCGCGCTGACGCTCTTCACCTGGCTGTCGGCGCGGAACAAGATCGATGGACTGCAGGCCGTCGCCGGCTTTAGTGCGCGAGAGTTCCAAGGGGATGGAAGCAGTTCACCAAGGCTGGACTTCGTCGCCAACCTGACCGAGCAAGAAGCCGACCGCGCTTGCAATCGCCGAGAGACCGTCCAGGAGCTATTGGACAAAGCAGCTCGCGACGCCGGAAGCCCAAGCAACTACCCGAATGCTGGAGCTTACGGAACCGCCGTGCATACCCGTGTGAAACGCGGCGTCGATAAGGAGAGCGACCCTAATTTTCGAGCCGAGATTTCCGCGTTCAGAGAGGAGGTAGCTGGTGATGGCGCAAGGCGTTACGGACTCAGACATACATTCCGAGCCGATGTCGTCGAAAGAGCCAGCGAGACGACTGCCTGCGGCTACGATCTCAAGACCGGCAACGCTATACTCGGGCCGAAGCGCGCCGCTGAATTGGTCGTCCTGATGAAACGGCTCTATCCGAACGCTCACCGGTTCATCATCATGCAGATGAAGCCACGCAAATGACGACAGCCCGGCAAATTCGCCAACTCTTTGCGCCGCTGCTCACTGAGAATCCGGATATCGTCCTGCACAAGAACTACATCTACCTCAAACCGGTAAGCCACGTGCACCGATGCATCGGCATCGGTCGATCAGGTGGCCGCGACGCTTTCATCGTAACAGCCGCAGTCAATTTTACATTCAACTTGTCAGGCGTGATCTGGGAATGGCCGCTCGGAATTCGAGGCTATGGCTGGTGCTGGAGCGATCCGGATATGCCAGATTTGTTCAAGCGGTTGGTTGGGCAGGCACTCACGCAGTTACGAACGATCGCCACACTGGAGGATTTTGCCCCATTTGCCTCGCGGGACATGACCTTCATCACGAGTCCGCTTTACGCGCACAAGGATTGCCAACTCCGCGTCGACATCGCCCTAGGCAATCTCGACAAGGCGCTCGCTGATTGTCGCGAGCTCGATCGGTTACGCGGGCCTGCACCTCACACGGAATATTTTGCGCGGCTCTGGAGCAGGGTCGTCGACCCTGCTCTACCTCTCCTTGAACGGCGGGATGTGGCCGGCCTGACAAGGCTGCTGCGCGAATGGCAGGCGACCTACATCGAAGTCACGGGTCTGGGGGGCTCTTTCGACCCCACGCCCTTCCCGCTCGAACTTGCAGCCGGCGCCTGACCTCAATTCCGCGTCGCGGTCGCCGTCACGTCCGGATCGACCTTGAAGCTCGAGGCCTCGATCACCGCGGTGCCGATCATCGTCTTCACCGAGATGCGCACCGGCAGCATCATGTTCGTCCCGGCGACGGGGGCGAGCCAGGTCGAGATCTCCTTGTTCTCGGCCATGAATTTGGTCGAGGGCCGCAGGGAGCGGTGGCCGGCGATCGGCACATAGCGCGCCTGGCAGACCGAAACCGGGCCGCTATAGCCGTCGATCTTGATCTCGCGCGTGCCGGAATAGCTCAGCTTGATGTCGTAGCGCGCCGCGCCGTCGAAGATCGCCAGCGTGCGGTTGCAGGCGGCCGCGCCGCCGCTGCGCCCGGAGGTCTCGACCGGCATCAGGAAGGCGCTGAGCGGATCCATGATGTTGCGCTGGTGCTCGTCCTTGAGCGGGACGCGATCGGGCTTGGCGTCGATCGGCGGCTCGATCGCCAGCGCCTGCACGGCGTTGCGGTCGAGCGCCATGCGCACGGTGCGGCTTTCGCTGGAATTGGCCGAGGAAACGGCAAAGGTCGCCGGCGAGAGCCTGCCGCCATTGAGATTGCCGGTCGCCGCGCCCGAGCCGCGCCCGCCGGTGAAGCTGCCGACGAGCCCGGTCAGCTTCGCATTGGCGTCGAGCTTGTAGCTGCCGCCGTCGATACCACCGGACAGGTTGGCCTTGCCGAGAGACAGGCCGAGCAGCGAGACGTCATAGGTCGCGTCGAGCGAGGCCGCCTGCGCGGCCGGCGCCGACAATGCAAGCATCAGCGCCGCGAGGCGGGCGCTGCTGGCAGACGGCAAAGCGAGCTTCATTGCGCAGGCTCCGGGCGCGACCAAGGACGTCGCATGCACTGAGATTCGGTCCGAATCGTGACTGGCTCGCGCCAGCTTGGCGGGATAATGGTTACCGAGATGTTTCCGCAGGCGTTTCCGCGCACGTGCCTTGACGGGCCGCCAGCCGGCGGCTATAGACCCGCCACTTCAATTTGACTTCCGGTGCTTGCCTGCCGGCACGTCGCGTGTCGGCATTTCGCGTTGAGCATTCGGAGATTTTGGGAACACGATCATGGCCCGCCGTTGCGAACTGACCGGGAAAGCCACCCAGACCGGCCACCTCGTCAGCCACTCGAACCGCAAGACCAAGACGGTCTTCCGGCCGAACCTGGTCAACGTCACGCTGCAGTCCGATGCGCTCGGCCGCTCGGTCCGCCTGCGCGTCTCGGCGAACGCGCTGCGCACCGTCGACCATCGCGGCGGCCTCGACGCCTTCCTGGTCAAGGCTCCGGCCGGTGATCTCTCGACCGGCGCGCTGACGCTGAAGCGCGACATCGAGAAGAAGCTCGCCGCCAACTGAGCGGGCTTTTCCCTCGGGACTGAATGAAGCGGCCGCAAGGCCGCTTTTTTCGTTTACTGCGCGAGCTCGAACTCCAGCAGCACGGTCCGCTGCAGGAAGGTCGAGAAATTATCGTCCGAGATCAGGGTGATGATCGTCCGCCCGTTCTCCAGGTGGACCGCCATCCCCTCCATATTGTCGATCTCCTGGCCGAGATCGGCCTCGATCAGGACAGGACCGTCCAACTGCTCGCCCGGCCGAATCGTGCCGGCGGCGATGCGGCGGATGCGCATGCCGACGCCGCGCAGCGGCTTGTACCAGCGCTCCAGCAGCAGCAAGTCGCCGCCCGGCAGGAAGGCGAGATCGGTGATGTCGTAGCCGTCGCGGCGGATCACCTGCAGCGTGCCCGGCTGGCGCCCGCCGATGATGAAGCCCATGGTCGGCTCGTCCTCACGGCCGGAGCGCTCGGAAATCGCGATCAGCGCACCGGCGAGAGGATGGCCGGCCGGCAGCACCCCGAGCGCCTCAAGCCCGCGATTGCTCGGCAGACGCTTCAGCGCCGGCGGGGTCGGCACCAATTGCGCTCGCGCCTCGACGCCATGACGGGCGAAATCGAAGCGCAGGATGTCATGGGCGCGCTCGACGCCGATGAAGGCGACCCCGCCCTGTATGGCCAGCGATTCGGTATCGTAATAGCGGGAACGATGCAGCGGCTTGCCGGAGGCGCCGAGGATCGGCGCGAGCTCGGCCTCCTCCAGGCCTGAGAGCTTGCCCTGACTGCTGCGCGCAAGCTTGGCGGTCAGCCAGAAACCATTGTCGGTGATCGCGACGATCCGCGCCCCATCGGGCGAACGCCAAAGCCCCGAGAAGCCTCCGAAGCGGGGGTGACTGCCCGAAAGCTGAAGTCCGCCGCGGAAGATCAGCTGGCCGAAGCGGGTCTTCGCGGGATTGCCGGGCTCGAAACTCGCGATCGGCCGCGAAGAGACGCTGACCGGAACGCGCGCCGGCTCGAGGCTCTGCGCCCTTGCAGGCAGGCTGAGAGCCGCCGCGCCGAGGCCGGCGATGACGCTGCGACGGCTCAGGCTCATTGCAGGCGGCGCGAGCCTCGCGAGCCCGATCCGGCGGCGGCATCCTCCTCGAACAGCTCCGCCAGCTTCTCGGTCATCACGCCGCCGAGCTCCTCGGCGTCGACGATGGTGACGGCGCGGCGATAATAGCGCGTGACGTCGTGGCCAATGCCGATCGCGATCAGTTCGACCGGCGAGCGCGTCTCGATCTCGGCGATGATATGGCGAAGATGGCGTTCGAGGTAGCTGCCGGCATTGACCGAGAGCGTCGAATCGTCAACCGGCGCGCCGTCCGAGATCACCATCAGGATCTTGCGCTGCTCCGGCCGGCCAAGCAGGCGCTTATGCGCCCAGTCGAGCGCCTCGCCGTCGATGTTCTCCTTGAGCAGGCCCTCGCGCATCATCAGCCCGAGATTCTTGCGCGCCCGGCGCCAAGGGGCATCAGCCGCCTTGTAGATGATGTGCCGGAGATCGTTGAGCCGGCCGGGATTGGCCGGCTTGCCCGATTGCAGCCAGCTCTCGCGCGAGAGTCCGCCCTTCCAGGCGCGGGTGGTGAAGCCGAGCAATTCGACCTTGACGCCGCAGCGCTCCAGTGTGCGCGCCAGGATGTCGGCGCAGGTCGCTGCGACCGTGATCGGCCGGCCACGCATCGAGCCGGAATTGTCGATCAGCAGCGTCACCACCGTGTCGCGGAAATTCGTGTCCGATTCCTGCCGGAAGGAGAGCGGCTGGAACGGGTCGATGATGATGCGCGGCAGCCGCGAGGGATCGAGCGCGCCCTCCTCCAGATCGAACTGCCAGGAGCGGTTCTGCTGTGCCATCAGCCGGCGCTGCAAGCGGTTTGCCAGCCGGGCGACGACGCCCTGCAGATGCGCCAGCTGCTTGTCGAGATAAGCGCGCAGGCGCGTCAGCTCCTCGGCGTCGCAGAGCTCCTCGGCGGTGACGATCTCGTCGAATTTCTGGGTATAGGCCTTGTAGTCGGTCTGCGGCCGGTCGTTGGCGCGGCTGTCGCGCGGACGCGGCGCCTCGCCGGCCTCCTCGGCCTCGGAGTTCTCGTCCTCCTCGTCCCAGTCGCCAGCCGGCGCGTCGGCAGCCTCGGAGGCGCCCTCCTGCAGCTCCTCGGCAGCGTCCTCGCTGGTCTCGGTCTCGGAGCGCTCGCCCTGGCTCTGCTGCTCAGCCTCGCCCTCTTCCTGCTGCTGCTCCTCGGAGGACTGATCCTGATCGTCCTCGTCCTCATCGGACTCGTCGCCCTGACTGCTCTGCTCGGCCATATCGAGCGAGACCAGCATGTCGCGCACGGTGCGGGCGAACCCGCGCTGATCCTCGATCGTCTTGGCCAGCCGATCGAGATCACCGCCGGCCTTGGCTTCGATTTGCTCGCGCCAGAGATCGACCAGCTTCTCCGCCGCCTTGGGCGGCTTCAGGCCGGTGAGGCGCTCGCGCACCAGCAGCGCAAGCGCGTCCTCAAGCGGGGCGTCGGCGCGATCGGTGATCTCCTCATAACGACCGCCGCGATGATAGCGGTCCTCCAGCATGGCCGAGATGTTGCTGGAAACCCCGCTCATCCGGCGCGAACCAACACATTCGACCCTGGCCTGCTCGACTGCGTCGAAGACCGCGCGCGCCGCATCGCCCTCGGGCGCGGCACGGCGATGGACCGCGGAATCGTGACAGGCGAGGCGCAACGCCATCGAATCAGCATGGCCGCGCAGGATCGCGACATCGTTTGCGGTGAGCTTGCGCGGCGGCTCCGGCAGGCGGGCGCGCTCGCCGACCAGCGAGGGTTTGTCGGCCGCGAAGACGATCTCCATCTCCGGCTTGCGCGCGATCGCCTTCATCGCGCCCGAAACCGCGCGCTTCAGCGGCTCCGCCGGCGCTTCCTTCGGGGTCCCGGGCTTGCGGTTGGAGATGCTCATAGCGCCTTCATGAAGTGATGGAAGGTCTGGCCGGCCACCGGATAGTCGTCCATGCGGCCGCATTCGCGATAGCCCATGCGGGGATAGAAGTCCGGCGCCTGAATGCTCATCGTGCCGAGATAGACACCGCGTGCGCCGTAGTCGCGCGCGGCCTGCTCGGCCATGGCGAGCAGCGCCTCGCCGTGTCCGGCACCGCGATGGCCCTCGTCGATCCAGAACAGATCGACATAGAGCCACTCCCATTTCAGCTCGCCGACGAGACCGCCGACCATGGCGCCGGCCTCATCGCGCAGACTCAAGGCCAGGGGCTGCGTATTGCGCGGCCCGACCTTGGACTCGTTATGCGCAGCAAGGCCGCGCAGGACGACCTCGCGCGTCGCGGCAAAATCCGCCTCGCGCTGGATCGTGGCTCCGCGCGCCTGCGGCTCCTCGGCCATGTCGTGTTTGCGGTTCGAGGTGCTCATAGCGTCTTCGTCAACCAGAACCGCGAATGCCCGAGGGGGAAATTCTCCAGCTCTCCGAAAACACGATAGCCCTGCTTCTGGTAGAAGCCCGGCGCCTGGAAGCTGAACGTGTCGACATAGGCCTGCGTCGCACCGAAGGCCCGCGCCTCGTCCTCCAGCCTGCCGATCAGCTCCGCCCCGCGCTCGGCGCCGCGGAAAGCCTCGTCGATCCAGAAAAGCTGAATGAAGAGCCAGCCGCACCAGAGTTGCCCGACAATGCCGCCGACGATCTCGCCGCCCTCGCGCAATGTGATCGCGACGTCCTTCGCGGAGACGGTACCGAGCTTCGAGCGATTATAGTCGCGCAAGCCCTTCAGGATCGCGCGCCGTGCCGGCCCGACCGCGCGCTCGACCCGGATCGCAGCCGGCTCGCCGGCCGCCCGTGTCGCAGCGCTCGCTTTAGGCTTGGCTGGCTTGCGGCTGGCACTCGGCACGATGCACTCCCGCCCTACCGCGCCCGTCCGTCGTACTGGATCGACGCCAGCTCGGTCGGCTCGACGCCTGCCAGGCACCGTACATTGATCGCGATGGTCAGCGTGCCGTCCGGCGCGTTGGCGCGCGCGAAGGATTCCATGCCGCAAGTCTCGCAGAACAGATGCTGGATCTTCTGCGAGTTGAAGCGGTACTCGGTCAGCGCATCCTCGCCCTTGGTCAGAGTGAAGTTCGTCGCCGGGCTGAAGGCCAGCACCGAACCGCGGCGCTGGCAATAAGAGCAGTTGCAGGTGATCGTCTTGGCAAGGTCGGCCTCGACCTCATAGGCGACCCGCCCGCAGTGACAGCTTCCTTCGTACCTTGCCATGCTCGGCCTCCTGCTCGTTGAGCGCGTTCCGATCGCAAAAGTGGCTCCCACTTTTGCGGAACGTGCTTCAGCTCAGAACGACGTTGACCGCGCTCTCCGGCAACTCCTTGCCGAAGGAACGCTGGAAGAACTCCGCCACCAGCGTGCGCTCCATCTCGTCGCACTTGTTGAGGAAGGTGACGCGGAAGGCGAAGCCGATATCGCCGAAGATCGCCGCGTTCTCGGCCCAGGTGATCACGGTACGCGGGCTCATCACGGTCGACAGGTCGCCGTTCATGAAAGCGTTGCGGGTCAGGTCGGCGACGCGAACCATCTTGTTGACGATGTCCTTGCCTTCCGGCGAGGTCTGATAGTGCTTCGACTTGGCGAGCACGATCGCGACCTCGTTGTCGTGAGGCAGGTAGTTCAGCGTGGTGACGATCGACCAGCGGTCCATCTGGCCCTGGTTGATCTGCTGGGTGCCATGATAGAGGCCCGAGGTGTCGCCGAGGCCGACCGTGTTGGCGGTGGCGAACAGCCGGAAGGCGGGGTGCGGGCGGATGACGCGCTTCTGGTCGAGCAGCGTCAGCTTGCCGGACTGCTCGAGCACGCGCTGGATCACGAACATCACGTCCGGACGGCCGGCATCGTACTCGTCGAAGACCAGCGCGATGTTGTTCTGCAGCGCCCAGGGCAGGATGCCGTCCTGGAACTCGGTGATCTGCTTGCCTTCCTTCAGCACGATCGCGTCCTTGCCGACGAGGTCGAGGCGCGAGACATGGCTGTCGAGGTTGACGCGGACGCAGGGCCAGTTCAGCCGGGCCGCGACCTGCTCGATATGGGTCGACTTGCCGGTGCCGTGATAGCCCGAGATCATCACGCGGCGGTTATGGGCGAAGCCGGCGAGGATCGTGATCGTGGTGTCGCGGTCGAAACGGTAATCCGCGTCGAAGTCGGGGACATGCGCCTCGGGCTTGGAATAGGCCGGCACCTCCAGATCGCTGTCGATCCCGAAGACCTGACGCACGGACAACTTCATGTCCGGCATTCCGGGGGCGGAGGCAGTCGTCGTTGTCATCGTTCTTCTCCGGGCGCAGGACAGGGGCCGGCAGAAGATCCGGTGTCCTGGAGCCGACCGAAAGGGAGGCGTGTGGAACTTCCTTAGATCGAAAGCGGCGGAGCGGCAATTCGCAAGAGGCATGCCGACCCTTCGCCGGCATGCATTCGCGCACGGCTCAGGAGCGGCTTGCGAGCAGTCTTGCGATCGCTGCGACGGTGCCCGCCGCGCCGTCGAGATCGACGTCCATGGTCGGCGGCACAGCGCCTTGAACCAGTGTCGCTTCGACGGCAGCAGCCAGAGCCTGTGGTCCTTCGGCAAGGTTCACAACGCGCGCCAGGCCGGCCCGTTCCAGTGCCGCGGCACGCAGAGCCTGCTCGGTCTCGCTGCCGGCATCGAAGGGGATGAGCAGCGCCGGCCGCCCGGCCTGCAGCAGATCGAGCGTGGTGTTGTAACCGGCCTGGCTGATCGAGAGCGCGCAGCCGGCAAGCAGGGCGGGGAAATCCGGCCGGACCCGCTCGACATGGGCATTGGCCGGAGCCGATTGTCGCAGCCTGGCGAAATCGGCCTCGGCTACGCCGTGGCCGACCAAAAGATGAAAGGGGCGTGCCGGCAGCAATCGCGCCGCCACGAGCGCTGCCTCGAAAAGTGGCAGCGCCGCCGCCGAGCCCCCGCCGGAGACGAGGATTGTTCCCGACGAACCTGCTGCCGCCACCGGCAAGGCGAGAGGCTCCGCCAGATAGCCGGTATAGACCAGCTTGCCCGCGATCTCCGGCGTCACCGGCCAGGAGGCTTCGAGCGGCAGAACGCGCGGGTCACCATGCACGAGCACCGCGTCGAACTGCGTCGCGAGCCGCTCGGCTACTTCGGCGAGCCGCTCCGGCCGTTGCGGCGCGACCAGCACGTCGCGGATCGACGACAGCACGAGCGCGCGCGGATTAGCCGCCCTTGCCGCCGCGATCAGCGCCAGGAACTCACCCGCAAGCTGGCGCCGGCCAAAGGGGAAATGCTCGGTCACGACGATGTCGGGCGAAAGCTCCTGCGCCAGAACTGCAAGTTGTTCCCGCCGCGCGACAAGTCGCTCCGGCGTCGCGGCGTGGCCGTTCTCATCGAGCAGATTGCGGAAATCCGTGCCTTCGGTGCGTACCGGCGGCAATTGCACGAAGCGACAGCCCGCTGCAGCCTTGCCGTCCGGCATGCCGCCGCTGGCGAGCGTGACCGCATGCCCGGCCCCGACCAGAGCGCGCGCCAGCTGCCGCGCCCGCACCAGATGGCCGATCCCCAACAGATGCGTAACCGCAATCAGGATGCGCACGCTCATGGCGCGGCATCTCCCTTGCCAGCGACCGCCACCATCAACGCCCGGTAGACCCGCTCCAGACCGGCCTGCGCCGAGAACTCGGTCCCGAGCCGGGCGAGAGCCGCCGCTCCCAGCTTCGCGCGCCATTGCGGATCGCGGCTTAAGCCGTCCAGCGCCTTGGCCAGGGCCGAGACATCGCCCGGCCGTAGCAGCAATCCCTCGCGCCCATGCTGCACAAATTCCGGGATCCCGGCGAAATCGGTCGCGACGATCGGCAAAGCCTGGCTTGCCGCCTCCATCACCACATTCGGCAGGCCGTCGCGGTCACCGTTCTCCGCCTGCTTCGATGGCAGCACGAAAAGATCGGCCTCGCGTAGCGCGGCGATCACCGCGTCCTGCGCCTGCGCCCCGCGCCATTCGATCCGCGACGCGATGCTGAGCGTCTCGGCCTGCGCTTTCAGTGCCGCAAGCATCTCGCCGCCGCCAATATGGACGAGCCGCCAGTTCAGATCAGCGGGCAGGATCGCAAGCGCCGCGAGCAGGTCATCAAAGCCCTTCTTCGCCACCGCCCGCCCGATCGTGATGAAGCACAGCGGATCGGCCGAGTCGGAACCATCGCGCTGTGGTCGTGCTTCAGGCGGTACAGGGAAGCGCGAGAGATCGAGCCCGTGATAGAGCAGCGCGACCTTGTCCGGCCCGTCAGCGAGACGTTTCAGCTCGGCATAGCCGTCGCGAGTACAGGTCACGCCCCAGCGCGCATCGGCGATCTTCTCGCGCTTCTCCCAGTCGGGCGTCGTCCAGATGTCCTTGGCATGGGCGGAGAACGACCAGGAGAGGCCCCGGCTCAGTGCCGCATAGCGGATCACCGAGGCCGGCGTGTGCAGATAATGGACATGGAGATGGCGAGTTCCCGCCGGCAGTTCGCGGGCCATCGCGCAGGCCTGGCCGAAGCGGCGCAGGCGGTTGCGTGTGCGGTCGCGGGCGAGATCGTACATGAAGACGCCGAGTAGCCGCAGGATGCTCGGGCGCCGGAAGGCGCGTCCGATGCCGCGCAGCACGCGCGGCCAGTCGTCATGCAGATATTCCGGCAGATAGTGCAGCGGCGCTGTGATCTCGCGGTGCATCAAGTGCCGCGCGCCATCTGTGGGGTGACGCAGCGACCAGATCGCGAAGGACAGGCCGAGCCGCTGCAGGCCGATCAGTTCCTGGGCGATGAAGGTCTCCGACAGGCGCGGATAACCCTTCATCGCGATCGCGACCGCCGGCCCGGCGGGCTCCTCGCTGCTCATCTGCGGCCGATCAGCATGAAGCGGGTGTAATTCTTGGTCGGCAGCGCACCGGCGAACCACAGTTCCGAAAGCCCGGCCTGCGCCTTGAAGGCGTCGAGCGAAGGAACGCAGCTGCGGTGGTCGGACTCGCGAAAATAATCATTCGATTGCAGCAGCAGCGGCAGCCCGGCGGGAAGGCCAGTGATCCAGCCTGGGACATCGTCGAGATGCTCGCAGCTGGTATTGATCACCAGCCCCGGCCGCCCGCCTTCGGCCCGTTCGAAGTCAAGGCTCATCATGTCGGCCGTCATCGCCCGGAAGCGTCCGGACGCGACATGGCGATGGTTCAACATCTCGGCCACTGGCGCGCAGTCCGGATCGATGTCGAGGCTCACGACTTGCGGGATCGCCAGTCGCTCATCGGCCAAGAGCATGGCGCCGAGCACACCATGCCAGGCACCGAGCACCCAGACCGGCCCGTCCGGCTTCGGCAGGACCTCGGCGAGCGTCTCAACCAGCCAGCGTTTGGAGGCGATCTGCTTGGGATTGAAGGCGATCGAGATATCGGCGCGCACGCCCTTGCCGACCAGCCGGGCGAGATCGCTTACGATCGCGTCGCCGGTCAGCGCCGCGACGCCGCGCAGGATGTCGTGCAGCGCCTCGCGGGAAATCTCGTCGGTCATCGAAGCTCTGGGCTATGCGGCAGATTGTGAAGCGGCCGGACCATAGGCAGGAGCCCTGGCAATTGCCAGCGCCCGCTCGCGGCGCCTGGCTAGCTGGAGCTGTTCCCATCTGTGGCTGTCGGAGTTTTCTCTTTCGCCACTGGGAGCGCGCCTTCAGCCTTTTGCGGCGTGACCTTGGCGTCCTGATCCCCGTCCGGCTTGGCTTCACCGGCCGGCGTGCTGCCGAAGCCGTAGACCTGCATCGGCTTGTCGCGCCCCTTGACCGCGATCTTGTGGGGCACCGTGTCGCGATAACTGCGTCCCGTCGCGCTCACCGTCTCGGCGGAGACGACGATGTCGGACAAAAGGCGCCGCGTCGCGGCCTCGAGCTGGCTCGCGATCATCACCGTCTCGCCGACCGTGATTTCGCGCCGCCCCATGCTTTCGTTCTCGACGGCGCCGACGATCGTCTGGCCGCCATGGATGCCGATGCCGATGCGCAGCGGCAATGGCAGGGCATTGGCGTATTCGCGGTTGAGCGCCTCGACCGCTCGGACCATGTCCCCGGCCGCGGCGATCGCCGCTGCGCCCGCGCGCGCCGGCGTTGCCTCCAGCCCGAACACCGCCATCAGCCCGTCGCCATAGATCGCCTCGATCCGCCCGCCATGCGCCGCGATCGCCTGGGACATCTCGTCATAGAAGCGGTTGAGCAGGCTCATCAGCTCATGGGGCAACTGCCGCTCGGAGAGCGCGGTGAAGGCTCTGAGGTCCGCGACCATCACCGTCAGCCCCTTCTTGCCGATCCGGTCATCGGAATCGAGAGCGCCGGTGGGACCGGCACCGCGCTGCTTGGCGGCGAGCAGGATCTGGACCTGGAGGTCGCGCTTCGGCCGGATCTGGCAGGCGAGCCGGACATGGTCGCCGGCCGAGATCCGGCGCAGGAGCCGCGCCTCGTTCGGGCCGGGCGGCGGCAGATCGTCGGCGCCGTCGAGCACCAGCACGCGGCAGGTGGCGCAGCGCGCCCGCCCGCCGCAGAGCGCGGCGTGCGGAATGCCGAAGCGACGGAATATCTCGAGCAGGGTCGGGCCGGGAACGACACGGCGCACGCCATGCCCGACGAAACGGACCGCGATCGCACCGAGCGCCCGCGCCCTGAGCTCGCGCAGCACGACGAAGCCGGCGAAGCCGCCAATCAAGCCGAAGAAGGCGCGCTTTGCCCAGGTGACCGAGCGGTTGAAGGTGTCGATCTGGATCTCGGTATAGAGCTCCGGCGGCAGCGCCATCATCTGCGCCTCCCGCCCTGCCACCGAAAAGCCGATAATGGCGAGCAGCGGAATCAATACGGCCACGAGCAGAAACGGGTCGCGCCAGCGCACATAGGCATCGCGCGCCCGGAAGGTGAAATGCAGGCCGATCACGCCATGCGTCCAGACCAGCAGCAGCAGCAGGCTCTGTGACAGAGCAAGACCGGGCCAGAGTCGACGCAGGACGGCATGATAGCTCTCGTCCTGGCCGAACAGTGATCCCTGCACCCGGGTGCCGACGATATGGTCGATCAGGAAGATCGGGATCGCGACGCCGAGCACGATCTGGATCACCTCGCGCGCCGGCATGCGGAAAGTCCGCCGCTGCGCCACGCGCAGCAGAGCGAAGACGGGATGGACGATCAGCGCCCCGTAAAGTCCGACCGTGCCGATCCAGCTGTGCCAGAACCAGTAGCGCCAGTCCTGCACCGCCTCCATCGTCGCGACGCCGAAGATGCCGAGCGCGTGATTGAGGAAATGCGTGGTCGCGAAGACCATCAGGATGCAGCCGGAAGCGAAGCGCACGTCGCGGCTCCAGGACGACATCTGGTCGAAGCCGGAGGCGACGGGCCTGCCCCCGGCTGGCGTGCTCGGAACCGCTGTCATCGGCGCACCCGGCGCTTCAATGTGTCTTCTCACCGTGCAGGACGGAATCCGCCAACCGATAGAGCCGCCCGGCCAGATCGCGCGACAGCGCGACGGAGAACTCAGGAATGTTGTCGAGCAGCTCGAAGAACAGCGCCCGCGGCAGCCGCAGCGCCACCACGTCGGTCTTGGCGGCGGAACGCGCGGCATTGGTCTGGTTGCAGAGCAACGGCACGTCGCCGATGATGCTGCCGGTCGCGAGCCGGAAGCTCTTCTGCCGTCCGTCGGAGAAATCGTGCGAGAGCTCGACCTCCCCTTCCAGGATGCAGTAGACCTCCTCGGGCTTTGCGCCTTCCTCGGTGATCACCGTCCCGGCCGGAAAATAGAGCCGTTCACCCATCAGGGCGAGCAGCTTCAGTCGCGGTCCCGGCAAGCCGCGGAACAGGGGGATCGATTTCAGGCAGCCGATATCGCTCTCGAGTGTCATGTCCTCGCCTCGATCGGAACCGCCCCATTGGGGGGCAGCATCTCGTCCTGCTCGTCCGCCTCGTCGACAGATCCGCCCTTGTTGCTCACCCGGGCCACGGCTCCGTTGAAGATGATCTTCTCAGGGATATCGGCAGCCAACCCCTGGTCGGTCAAGAGCAGGAACACTGTCTTGTCATTGCAATAGCTGCCGATCCGGCGGATCAGGCCGCGAGGATCGGCGCAGGTGATGGCGAAGGCGTCGAGATCGAGCACCAGAATGTCCGGCTGTTTGATCAGCGCCTGGGCCAGCGGCACCATCAATCGCAGGCGCAGCGGCAGCAATCGGCCGCGCAGGCCGACATCGGTGTTGAGCCCCAATCGATAGGCCGCCGCGTCAAGCCCAGCCCGCGACAGCGCCGCCCGGGCGATCTCCGCCACCTTGCGTCCGGCATCGGGAACGCCGAAGCCGATGCGCCCGAACAGCAGGTTGTCGCGCACGCTCGCGCCATGGATCACATCGGCCGGATCGTAGAATTCGACCTCGTCGGCTTTTTCGCCGGGAAGATAGGTCTTAAAGCTGTGCCGGGCGCGCAGCACGCGCCGCCGCAGGGCGATGTCGAGCAGGTTGAGCCGGTGCTTTGGCTCGACATAGCCGAGCGCGAGCGCGACCAGCTCGCGCTGTACCGTCGGGTCGAGCGGGCTGCGCCGGTCGTGCCGACGCAGAGCCTCTGCCAGTTCGCCGAGCTTCTCCAGATCCACCTCACCGCCGAAGGCATAGCGCTCGAACAGGACATGGCCCTGCGGCAGGCCTGCGAAGATCTCGACCAGTGTCGAGGCGATGCGCCCGCCGATCTCGGCCAGCGGCTCATCGAGGGCCTCAGCTTGCAGCACCGAGCGGGCGTAAGGGTCCTCGAGCAGAAAGTCGGCCGGCTGACGGCCATTGCGCATGGCGCCGAAGACGAGGTTCTCCGCGATCGTCGCATTGGCGTTGTAGCGCTCGAGATCGAAGGTCTCGATCAGCCCGGCGAGCTTGGTCTTGGTCAGTTCGGCCGCCACCACCTCGCGCGCTTCGATGATGCGTTCGGCCGCGCCTTCCGGCAGCGGCGCGATCACCTTGGCGTCGAGCCCGAGTTCGTAGATCTCATCGGCACAGCCGAGCGTCTCGAGAATAGAGAGGACGCGCTGCTCGAGCGCTTCCTCGCCGTCGAGCCCCACGCCTTCGTAATCGTTCCAGTCCGCGGCGAAAGGCAGCGGCGTGTTTCCCGCCCGCAGCGCCTCGATGAAGCGGCGATGCTCCTCTTGGTCGACAGCCTTGTCCGGCTTCACCACCGGGCGCCTGCGCTTCAGCGGCAGCAGGATGTTGTCGCGCAGGGATCCGTTGATGATCTCGACCTCGGGGCCGGCATAGCCGATGAAATGGCTCGCGCGCTCGACGCTGATCGCGGAGAGTGGCTCCTTGTCGATCATGACGCGACCGGCATAGCTCATGGTCTGCCGGCCGAGAATGCGCCCTAGCGTGTCGCGGCCACCTCCGGCCCCCCCGATCAGCGCGACCGCCCCCGGCCGGTGCAGAGTCAGGCTTAGCGGCGCCAGGAGCGGCTGCCCGCGATTGTCGACCATCTCGACCTTGTCGAGCCGGATCTCGCCGCGGGACGGCAGCCGCGCGATCTCGCCCTTTTCCTCCAGCGTGACCACCTCGGTCGGGCTGAACTGCGCGATCACCTGCTCGTATTTGATGGTGACGTCGTTGCGCTGCTGCTCCCAGTCGATCAGTTCCTTGATCGGCGGAGGCAGGTCGCGATAGGCCGCGATCACCGCGACCAGCTGGCCGATGTCGAGTCGGCCCTGCAGAGCGAAGAAGCCGCCGATCGCATAGAAAAAGAAGGGTGTGACCTGCGCCAGCAGATTGTTCAGGAACTTGACGGCGAATTTGCGCTTGTAGAGCGCATAGCGGATGTCGAACAGCGTGCCGAGCCGCCCGGCGATGTCCGACTGGATATAGGAGGTCGCGCCATTTCCCTGAATGGTCGGTCCGGCATCGACGATCTCGCCGATCCGCCCCGCGAGCTGGCGCGAGACGATCTGGCGCTCGCGGCCGAGGCGGAGCTGCTCCTTGCGCAGGATCGGGATGATCACCGCCTGCATCAGCACGATGACCAGTGCGATCGAGCCGAGCCAGACGCTCTGCATCATGATGAAGGCGAGCGCGGTCAATGCCTGGCTGAGCAGAAAGGCCGGCTGGATGAAGGCATCGCCGACGAAGCCGCCGATCGGCTCGACCTCGTCCTTGATCATGCTCGCAGCTTCAGCCGGCTTGACCGAGCGGATATCCTCCGGCCGGAAGCGCATCAACTGGCTGAACAAATCGTAGCGCATGCGCCTGAGCATGCGCTCGCCGAGTACGCCCTTCTGCAGGTTGACGACGTATTTGAAGCCGCCGTTGATCAGGACGAGCACGAGGAAATAGAAGCTCAGCGTCAGCAGCAGGCCAAGCTGGCCGACCTTGAATCCCTCAGAGATCTGGAAGCTGCCGCCGCCGAGGAATTCTGGCAGGTGCAGCGCCCAGTCGAACACCGTTGCCGTCGTCTTGCCGTCCTTGAAGGCGCCGCCCTGGATCGCATCGTTGACGATGCGCTTGGGCACATCGAAGGACAGCCAGTTGAACGGGATCGAGACGAGGATCACCAGCAGAACGATGATCTGCTCCCGGCGGCTCTTCTGCCAGACGTAACGGAAGAGGCTTCTCTCCAAGGGGCTTTCCCATCCCGCATCCGGAAGAGCGGAAACTCCGCCGGCTTGTCCCCATATGTGGGCAGTTCACGACGCGGCGCAACATGCCCCGGGACTCGACAAGTCCGGCGATTTCAAGTTCGGTCGAAGCAAGCGGCACTGCCGGGAACGCCGCCATGTTACGCGGTCGTCATTGATTGGAGACAAGGACGACGGGGACGGGAGGAGAAAGAATCGCACCGTAGTGGGCAAGGCGGCTTTAACGGCAAATCGATCCGGATGACGGCGCAGATCGTGCATCCGGCAACACGGACATCAGGGGACGACGGCGTCAGCCGCAGATGAATATTCTCGAGATCAACGACCTGAGGATCGGCTTCACCGTTCACGGCTTCGCTCGCGATGTCGTGAAGGGCGTCGGCTTCCGCATTCCCGCCGGCAAGACGGTCGCGCTCGTCGGCGAGTCCGGCTCGGGGAAATCGGTGATCTCGCAGGCGATCATGGGTTTGCTGCCGCGCGCGGGCGCCATCACCGGCGGGAGCATCCTGTTTCGCGATCCAGAAACACCCGATGCCGTCACCGACATCGCCACCCTTCCCGCCGAGGGCAAGGAGATCCGCGACCTGCGCGGTGGGCGGATCGGCATGATCTTCCAGGAGCCGATGTCATCGCTCTCGCCGGTGCACACGATCGGCAACCAGATCGAGGAAGCGCTGCTGCTGCACCGGCCGGTGCCAAAGACGGAAGCACGCGCCCTGATCGAGGCGATGCTGAAGCGGGTCGGCTTCAAGGATCCCGTCCGCGCTTTCGACTTCTATTCCTTCGAGCTCTCGGGCGGCCTGCGCCAGCGCGCCATGCTCGCCATGGCTCTGATCTGCCAGCCGGCGCTTCTGATTGCCGACGAGCCGACGACGGCGCTCGACGTCACCATCCAGGCTCAGGTGCTCGATCTGATGCGCGATCTCCAGGCCGAGATGGGCATGGCGATCCTCTTGATCACCCACGATCTCGGCGTCGTCGCCAACATGGCCGACGAGGTCGTGGTGATCTACCATGGCGAGATCATGGAGAGCGGCCCGGCCGAGGACATCTTCCGCCGCCCGCAGCACCCCTATCTCAAGGCGCTGCTCAAGGCCTCGCCGCATTTCGACATGCAGGAGGGCGAGCGGCTGGTCGCCCTGCGCGAGGCTCGCCCGCGCGTCGCGGCGACGCCGAAGCCCGCTCCGGCGCAGCAGGCGGTCGAACAGCGGGCGCCGCTGCTCGCGGCGCGCCATCTGCGCAAGACCTATACGACCAATTCCAGCCGCTTCTTCGGCAAGGGTACGACCTCGACCGTCGTCGCCGTCGACGATGTCAGCTTCGATATCGAGCGTGGCGAATGCCTCGGGCTGGTGGGCGAGAGCGGCTGCGGCAAGACCACGCTCAGCAAGCTGATCATGCGGGCGCTGACACCGGACTCAGGCGAGATCCGCTTCGACGACGGCAAGGACTGCATCGACCTTCTCTCGCTGCAGGGCGAGGCGCTGCGCAACTTCAGGCCGAAGCTGCAGATGATCTTCCAGGACCCGGTCTCGTCGCTGTCGCCGCGCATGACCGTGATGAACCTCCTGCGCGAGCCGCTCGTGATCCACGAGCGCGGCGACGGCGCCGAGCAGAAGGCGCGGGTCAAGGCGCTGATGGACGATGTCGGGCTCGATCAGCGCTTCCTCTCGCGCTATCCGCACTCCTTCTCCGGCGGCCAGCGCCAGCGCATCGGCATCGCCCGGGCGCTCGCGCTCGATCCGGAGCTGATCATCTGCGACGAGCCGGTCTCGGCCCTCGACGTCTCCGTCCAGGCGCAGATCCTCAACCTGCTCAAGGATTTGCAGGCCGAGCGCGGCCTCACCTTCCTGTTCATCTCGCACAATCTCGCGGTGGTGAACTACATGGCCGACCGCATCGCGGTGATGGCGAACGGCCGCATCGTCGAGCTCGCGCCGCGCCACACCCTCTTCACCGCGCCGGTCCACCCCTACACCAAGGCGCTGCTGAAATCGGTGCCCTTCGCCGATCTCGACCGCAAGCTCGACTTCAAGCTCGCAGCCCCCGGCGGCGCCTCCGATACGCGCCACTGGCCGGCTGGCTTCAAGCCCGATCCGGATGGCGAACCGCTCGCCCATCTCGATCTCGGCGCCGGCCATCTCGTCCTCGCCAAGCCCGGCGCCAATGTCAGGGAGCTCGCCTGATGCGGATCGCGCGCAGGAGCTTTCTTCTCGGAACCGGCGCCGCCCTCGTCGCCCCGCGGCTGGGCTTTGCCGGTGTCGAGACCCTGATCGACAGCCCTGCGCTCGCCGCCAAGGTCGCTGCCGGTGGACTACCGCCGCTCTCCGAACGCCTGCCGAAATCACCGCGATTGATCGAGGTGGCAGCCATGGGTCGCGCGCCCGGCCGGCATGGCGGCACCATGCGGATGCTGATGGGCGACCAGCGCGACATCCGCATGATGACGATCTATGGCTACACCCGCCTCGTCGTCTACGACGACAAGCTCGAACTTGCGCCCGACCTGCTCGAGAGTTTCGAGGTCGAGCGCGGCCGCGTCTTCACCTTGCGGCTGCGGGCCGGCCATCGCTGGTCGGACGGCCATCCCTTCACCGCCGAGGATTTCCGCTACTGGTGGGAGGACGTCGCCAACAACAAGCGGCTATCGCCGGGGGGACCGCCGCAGGCGATGCTGATCTCCGGCCAGCCTTGCCGCTTCGAGATCCTTGATGAGCTGACCCTGCGCTACACTTGGGCGGAGCCGAACCCGGTCTTCCTGCCGGCGGTCGCCGGCGCCCAGCCGCTCTACATCGCTATGCCGGCGCATTATCTGAAGCAGTTCCACCAGCGCTATGCCGGCAAGGAAGAGCTGGAGCAGAAGATCAAGAGCGCACGCGTCAAGGACTGGGGCTCGCTGCACGAGCGCTTCTCACGCCAGTACCGGCCGGAGAATCCCGACCTGCCGACGCTCGACCCCTGGCGTAACACCACATCGATCCCGGCTGAGCGCTTCACCTTCGTCCGCAACCCGTATTTTCACCGGATCGACGAGAACGGTCGGCAGCTACCCTATGTCGACGAGGTCACGCTGACGATCGGCAGCTCCGCGCTGATCCCGGCCAAGACCGCTGCCGGCGACGCCGACCTGCAGGCCCGCTATTTGCGCTTCGAGGATTATACCTTCCTCAAGGGCGCTGCGAAGCGGATGAACTTCGAGGTCAAGCTCTGGAAACGGGCCGAAGGTGCCTCATTCGCGCTGATGCCCAATTTGAACGCGATCGATCCGACCTGGCGCGATCTCAACCGCGATGTGCGCTATCGCCGCGCGCTCTCGCTGGCGATCAATCGCCGCGACATCAACCGTGTCATCTATTTCGGGCTCGCCAAGGAGAGCGGCAACACCGCTTTGCCCGAGAGTCCGCTTTATGATGCGGCGCTGGCACAGCTCAACATGACGCCGGACCTTGCCGAGGCCAACCGCCTGCTCGACGAGATCGGCCTTTCCAAGCGTGACGGCGAGAAGATCCGCCTGTTCCCGGACGGGCGGCGCCTGGAGTTCACCATCGAGACCGCCGGCGCCTCGACCGAGGAGACCGACATCCTCGACCTGATCAAGCAGGACTTCATCGCGATCGGCATCAAGATCCACCCGCGCTCAAGCCAGCTCGACGTCTTCCGCCGCCGCATCCTCGCCGGCCAGACGATCATGTCCGGCTGGACCGGCATGGACAATGCGCTGGTCGCGGCCGAGATGGAGCCCGACGCGCTGGCGCCGACCTCGCCCGCCCAGTTCAACTGGCCGCGCTGGGGCCAGTATTTCGAGAGCGGAGGCCGCGAAGGCGAGGAGCCTACGATTCAGGAGGCGAAGGAGCTCGTCGAGCTCTACCGCAGCTGGCGGCATTCGACGACGCACGAGGAGCGCCGGGAAATCTGGCAGACAATGCTGAAGATCAACGCCGAGCAGTTGTTCACGATCGGCGTGGTCAATGCCACGCTGCAGCCGATCGTGATCGCGAAGGCACTGCGCAACGTGCCGGACAATGGCCTCTACAGCTTCGAGCCGGGCGCCTTCTTCGGCCGCTATATGCCGGACACGTTCTGGTTCGAGGGGAAGTAGCCGTGCTGCTGAAGTACATCTTCAAGCGCATCCTGGTGATGATCCCGACGCTGTTCGTCACCAGCGTCCTGATCTTCACCGTGATCAACCTCCCCGAGGGGGACTATTTCGAGACCATGGTCGCCGAGATGCAGGCGCAGGGCGAGAAGGCGGACATGAGCCGCGTCGAGTTCCTGAAAAAGGAGTACGGTTTCGACAAGCCGCCGGCCGAGCGCTATTTCTGGTGGGTCACCGGCCTCTTACGCGGCGACATGGGCTACTCCTTCGAGTATCAGCTGCCGGTGCGCGACATCGTCGGCGACCGCCTGCTGCTGACCATGGTGGTCTCGTTCTTCACCATCATCTTCACCTGGATCGTCGCCTTCCCAATCGGCATCTATTCGGCGACGCACCAGTACAGCTGGGGCGATTACGGCCTCACCTTCATCGGCATGCTCGGCCTCGCCATACCGCATTTCCTGCTGGCGCTGATCTTCCTCTATTTCGCCAACGTCTGGTTCGGCACCTCGATCGGCGGTTTGGTCGACCCGCAATACCTCAACCAGCCGATGAGCTGGGCCAAGTTCAAATCGGTGCTGGAGCACCTCTGGATCCCGGTGATCATCATCGGCGCCGGCGGTACCGCCGGCATGATCCGCAAGCTGCGCGCCAATTTGCTCGACGAGCTGCAGAAGCAGTATTACGTCACCGCCCGGGCCAAGGGCCTGCCGCCGGGCAAGGCGCTGCGCAAATATCCGCTGCGCATGGCGCTCAACTTCTTCATCTCGGACATCGGCGACATCCTGCCTTCGATCGTCTCCGGCGCCGAGATCGTCGCGATCGTGCTCTCGCTCCAGACCACCGGCCCGCTGCTGATCCGGGCGCTGCAGAGCCAGGACATGTATCTTGCCGGCTCGTTCCTGATGTTCCTGTCCTTCCTCACCGTGATTGGCGTGCTGATCTCCGACATCGCGCTCGCCATCCTCGATCCGCGCATCCGCCTGCAGGGGACGGCGACCAAGTGACCACGCCTTCCGCCCCACAGGCTTCGGAGCCGCTGCCGCATCGCTGGTCGACCGCGCCGTTCGAGCCCTATGCGATCGAGAAGATGTCGCCCGAGCAGGAGCGCGTCTATCTCGCTCCGCAGTGGAAGCTGATGTGGTGGAAGTTCCGCAAGCACAGGCTCGCGGTGATCTCCGGCGTCGTCATCCTGCTGATGTATCTGTCCGTCGCGATCTGCGAGTTTCTGGCGCCCTATCACTACACGACGCGCAACACCGACTTCATCCGCGCCCCACGCCAGGAGCTGCACCTCTTCCACGAAGGCAGCTTTGTCGGCCCTTTCGTCTATCCATATGTCCAGCGCCTCAACATGGAGAACCTGAAGCGCGAATATGACGTCGACGAAACCAAGCCGCAGAAGCTCCGCTTCTTCTGCCGCGCCGACAATTACGAGTTCTGGGGATTGATTCCCGGCAATCTCCATTTGGTCTGCCCGCCCGAGGGCGGCACACTCTATCTGCTCGGCACCGACCGGCTCGGGCGCGACATGTTCTCGCGCATCCTCTATGGCGGGCGGATCTCGCTGACCATCGGCCTGCTCGGCGTCAGCGTCTCCTTCGTGCTAGGCATCATCATAGGCGGCATCGCCGGCTACTATGGCGGCAAGGTCGATCTCATCGTCCAGCGCGTCATCGAGATCGTGCAGTCGCTGCCGCATATCCCGCTCTGGCTCGCGCTGGGGGCGATCATGCCGCCCTCCTGGAGCCCGCTGCTGGTCTATTTCGGTATCACCGTGATCCTCGGGCTGATGGACTGGACCGGACTCGCCCGCGCCGTGCGCTCGAAGCTGCTGGCGCTGCGCGAGGAGGATTATGTCGTCGCCGCCCAGCTGATGGGCGCCAAGCCCGCCCGAATCATCGGCCTGCATCTCGTGCCGGGCTTCATGAGTCATCTCATTGCCGCCGCGACGATCACCATCCCCAAGACCATTCTGGGCGAGACGGCGCTCTCCTTCCTCGGCCTCGGCCTCCGGCCGCCGATCACCAGCTGGGGCGTGATGCTGAACGAAGCGCAGAACATCAACGTCGTCGCGCTCTATCCCTGGCTGCTCTACCCATGCGTCCCGGTGATCGTGATCATCCTCGCCTTCAACTTCCTCGGCGACGGCCTGCGTGACGCAGCCGACCCGTATCGCTGAAGCCTGCTCGCGCCATCGCAAGACCAGCCGTGAAGATCGCTTTCCATACGCCGCTGAATCGCTATGGCGACGGCGCCCCCTCCGGCGACCGGCTGATGGCGCGCCAGCTCGTGACGTTGCTGGAAGAGCTCGGCCATGCCGTCGAGATCGTTCCGGCCGAGCGCAGCTTCATGCGCGAGCCCGATCCGGCACTGCTCGCCGCTCACAAGAAGGCGGCGCAGAGCGTGATCGCGTCACTGACGGAACGTTGGCAGGCGCCGGACGCCCGGCCCGACCTGTTCTTCACCTATCACTGCCACTACCGCGCCCCGGACCTGATCGGCCCAGCCTTGGTCGAGCATTTCGCCCTGCCCTATCTCGTCGCCGAGGCCAGCGACGCGCAAAAACGCTTCGACGGCCCGTGGGCGGGGGCGGCAGCGCTCGCTCGCGAGGCAATCCTGCGCGCCGATCTGCACCTTTGCATGACGGCGCGCGACCGCGAAGGCTTGAGCCGGCTCATCCCGGAGCCGGACCGCCTGATCGAGCTGCCGCCTTTCCTGCTCGGGGTCGAAGAGGTTCCCGAGCACTCCGCCGCACCGCGCGCGGACGGCGAGCCTCTGCGGCTGATCGCAGTCGCGATGATGCGCCAGGGCAACAAGGCGGCCTGCTACCTCTTTCTCGCCCGCACGCTCGCGCGCATCATCGACCTGCCCTGGACGCTGACCCTGATCGGCGACGGGCCGGAGCGCCCAGCCATCGAGGCCGCCTTCGCCAGCCTTCCACCCGGCAGCGTCCGTTTCCTCGGCCGGCAAGCGCGCGCCGATATCCTCGCTGAACTCGCCTCTCACGACCTCTTCGTCTGGCCAGGCCTGAATGAGGCTTATGGCGTGGTCTATCTCGAAGCGCAGGCCGCGGGGGTTCCCGTGGCAGCGCTCGACAGCGGCGGCGTGCCCGCCGTCGTCGCACGTGACCGCACCGCCCTGCTCGCTCCCCATGACGACGAAGCTGCGCTGGCGGCAACGATCGTGCGACTGATCCGCGATGCCGAACTACGCGCTCGCATGGGCGCCGCCGCTCGACGCTTCGCTCGTGAGGAGCGCAACGGCGAAGATGCGCGCGCAATCCTCGCAACAGCGCTTGATGGCGCGATCGCTCGAAACGGCCGCAGGGATTTGGAGCGCGCGCTGTGACCGAGGAAGCAGCCTGGTCCGCTCTCTTCGCCGAGCTCAATCGCTGGGAAACCACCGGCAAGCGCCTCGATCTCTGGCTGCGCGACGACGATGCGACCGTGCCCAGCGACCAGCTCGACCGGCTCGCCGCCCTTGCCGATCGCTTCGCGATTCCGGTGCTGCTGGCCTCGATCCCGCTACTGGCGCAGGAGACGCTGGCGAGGCGGCTGGAAACCGCGCCGCTGCTGCGCCCCTGCCAGCACGGGACCTGGCACCGCAACCACGCCCCTGCCGGTGAGAAGAAGAGCGAGTTTGGCCTGCACCGGCCGCTTCCCGAGCTTCTCACTGAGATCGCTGCCGGCCAGCAGCGCCTGCGAGAGCTCTTCGGCAGCTCCTTCCTCCCGGTCTTCGTGCCACCCTGGAACCGCATCCATCCGGACGTCGCGGCAGAACTACCTCAACTCGGCTTCGCCGGCCTGTCCTGCTTCCGCAATTTCGCGCTGGGACCAGCCGGCGGGCTCCGTCTCATCAACACCGATCTCGATCTGATCGACTGGCATGGCGGCCGCGTCGGCCGGCAGCCCGGCGATCTCCTGGCCGAGATGGTCCAAACGCTCGCCATTCGCCGCTTGGACCCCGAACCGAACCAGCCCTTCGGCCTGCTGTTGCACCATCACGATCATGACAATACGGCGTGGGATGTCCTCACGAATCTGCTGGCGCGACTGTCCGGTCACGCGGCCGTCGCATTCTCCGGTCCCGATGCTCTCTTCGGCGCGGCAACCTACCTGGCAACGGACTTGGATTGACGCGCCGGCAGCGCTATGGTTTCGGGCAGTTCGGGTGCGTTCTGGCGTCCCCCGAAGGCCATCTGACCTTCAAGCAGAGGACGCGACGCACGTGGGGCTCAGTCTGATCGACGATAGCGGCGTGCGCCGCCCGCCGTGCAGTCCGCATGCACCGCGCGTCCTGATCTATAGCCACGACACCTTCGGTCTCGGCCATATCCGCCGCTGCCGCGCAATCGCCAATTCGCTGGTCGCGAGCTACCCTCATATATCAGTGATCATCGTCTCCGGCTCGTCGATGATCTCGAGCTTCCAGTTCGGCGACGGCGTCGATTATGTCCGCATTCCCGGCATCGAGAAGCAGAGCGACGGCCGCTATCTGCCGCACCATCTCAACCTCGAACTCGCCGACACGATCCGCCTGCGCACCGACCTCATCAAGCAGACGGTGCTCTCCTTCGACCCGGACATCGTCATCGTCGACAAAGAGCCGATCGGCCTGCGCGGCGAGCTCATCCCGTCCCTTGAGATCCTGCGCCGGCGTGGCGCACGCATCGTGCTCGGCCTGCGCGACGTGCTCGACGAGCCGGCCAAGCTGCATGAGGAATGGCGCCAGAGCGGCGCGCTCGACGTGCTCGCCAATACGTATGATGACATCTGGGTCTACGGGCTGGAGAGCATCTACCGGCCGCTCGACGGGCTGCCGAACCAGCCGCTCTTCGCCGACAAGATCCGCTACACCGGCTATCTCAAGCGCGCAGTGCCCTCGCCGATGCCGCCGAACCGGCATCCGCGCATCACCAAAGGCCCGTTCATCCTGGTGACGCCCGGCGGCGGCGGCGACGGCGCCGGCGTGATCGACTGGGTGATCTCGGCCTATGAGACCGATCCGACCATCGAATTGCCATCGCTGATCGTCTTCGGCCCGTTCCTGTCGCGCGAAAAGCGCAAGGAGTTCACCGAACGCATCGCGAAGCTGCCAAAGCTGGAAAGCATCGGCTTCGAGCCGCGTCTCGAACTCCTGATGAACCGGGCCCACTGCGTCGTTGCCATGGGCGGCTACAACACGTTCTGCGAGATCCTGTCCTTCGACAAGCCGGCGCTGATCGTGCCGCGCGTCCGGCCGCGCCTGGAGCAGGCGATCCGGGCCGAACGCGCCGACAATCTGCGCCTGATCGACGTGCTGCTCGATCCGACCCAGACCGGCGCGAGCACGCGTGACCCGTGGCAGATGGCAAAGGCGCTGCACGCGCTGCCCAAGCGGATGCCGCCGTCACAGGCCTTCCTGCCAGACCTGCTCGACGGCCTCCCCGCGATCAATCGCATGCTCGCCAACGACCTGTCTCTGCCCGTCCGCGGCCGGGCGCTGGCGCAGAACGCGGCGGCCGGCTGATCGCGAAAGGCGACTCCATCGCGCCATTACGCGCAGGACGCGATGGACACGGCCTGCGAAGCTCATAATATATCAGGAGCTTCGCCGGGAGACGCCGCCATGACGCAGGTCCTGTTCCGCAATTTCGCGATGCTGGAGCCAGGCCATGGCGAATTGCGCAAGGGTCATGAACTGCTTGTCGAAGGCGAGTTGATCCGCGAAGTTTCCGACAAGCCGATCAAGGCCGACAAGGCTGATGTGATCGACTGCGGCGGGCGCACGCTAATGCCCGGGCTGATCGACAGCCATGTCCACGTCATGCTCTCCGAGGTCTATATCCGCCTGCTGGAGAGCGTGCCGCTGACGCTCGCCACCGCCCGCGCCGCACGCCTGATGAAAGGCATGATCGACCGCGGCTTCACCTCGGTCCGTGACACTGGCGGCGCCGACTGGGGCATCAAGGAAGCGGTCGAGAAGGGCGACATTGCCGGCCCGCGCCTGTTCATCGCCGGCGCCGCGATCGGCCCGACCGGCGGCCATAGCGACCCGCGCCGGCGCACCGATTTCGGCGCACGCTGCCATTGCTGCAACGCGATGGCCTTTACGATGAACATCTCCGACGGCGTCTCTTCGGTCATCAAGTCGACGCGCGAGCAGATGCGGCTCGGTGCCGACCACATCAAGATTATGATGTCCGGCGGCGTCGCCAGTCCTTACGACCCGCTCGACTCCATGCAATTCACCGTCGAGGAGGTCACCGCGGCTGTGACCGAGGCC
This sequence comes from Bosea sp. Tri-49, assembly GCF_003952665.1. Classification (NCBI taxonomy): domain Bacteria; kingdom Pseudomonadati; phylum Pseudomonadota; class Alphaproteobacteria; order Hyphomicrobiales; family Alloboseaceae; genus Allobosea; species Allobosea sp. Tri-49. The sequence goes on along the minus strand of NZ_CP017946.1, from coordinate 4,947,747 downwards.
AAGGCCTTCGGCCGCTATGTCTGCGCCCACGCCTATACGCCAGAAGCCATCACCCGCGCCGCGCAATGCGGCGTGCGTGCCATCGAGCACGGCAACCTGATCGACGACGCCTCGGCCAAGCTGATGGCCGAGAACAACATGTTCCTGACCGCCAACCTCGTCGCCTATTACGCGATGAAGGAACGTGCCGCCGAATTCGGTATGAATGCCGAGATGCTCGCCAAGAACGACCTCGTCATCGATGGCGGCCTGAAGTCGCTGGAGATCTGCAAACGCGCCGGCGTGCCGGTCGCCTATGGCTCGGACCTGCTCGGCCAGCTCCAGGCCGAGCAGTCGCGCGAATTCCTGCTGCGCCGCGAGGTGCTGTCGCCGATCGAGATCATCCGTTCGGCGACTACCGTCGGCGCCCAGCTGCTGCGCATGGAAGGCAAGCTCGGCACGCTGCGTGCAGGGGCTTATGCGGATATCATCTTGGTCGATGGCGATCCGCTGAAGAGCCTGGAGCTGTTCCAGAACCAGGGTGCGAAGCTGCCGCTGATCATGAAAGGTGGCGCATTCCACAAGAATACGCTGCATTGAGGACGGGCACGAGACGATGAAGAGGGCAGCAATTTGAGCGCCGCGCGATTGAGCCTGGGACGCATCGCGCTGAATGGCGCCGCCACGCTCTCGCTCGGCTTCATCCTGCTGCCGCTGTTCTTCGTCTTCTGGCTCGCCTTCTTCCGCCAGGAGATCCCCTCCTTCCCGCCGGAAGGGTACTCGCTGAAGTGGTTCCAGGCGGCCGCGAACAACAAACCCTTCGTCGACGGTTTCCTGCTCAGCCTGCAGGTCGGCGTGTCGGCGACCCTGATCGGTCTCGTGCTGGGTGTGCCCGCGAGCCTTGCCCTGATGCGCCACCGCATCGCGCTGGGCCCCGCCATCAACACGCTGCTGCTGCTGCCGCTGGTGATGCCGGGCATCGTGCTTGGTACCTCGCTCTATGTCTTCCAGATCGAGACCGAGATCGCGACCGGCCTGCCGGTGATGGGCTCAGCTGGCGGTCTCGTCGCCGCCCATAGCCTCGTCGTCATCCCCTGGGTGGTGAAGCTCGTCACGGCGAGCCTCGCCGGCTTCGACCGCACCATCGAGGAAGCCGCGCAGAATCTCGGCGCCGGCCCCTGGACGACCTTTCGCCGCGTCACCCTGCCGAGCATCAGGCCGGGCCTCGTCGCCGGCTCGCTGTTCGGCTTCGTCACCTCCTTCGGCAATCTTGAGATGAGCCTGTTCCTGGTCGGACCTGGGCGCACGACCCTGCCGATCGCGATCCTGCAATATCTCGAATGGAAGATCGATCCGACGGTCGCTGCCGCTTCGGTCATCCAGATCGTCCTGATCGGAGCGGCGATGATCATCACCGACCGTTACGTCAAGCTGAGCCGGGTGGTCTGAACATGGCGAAGCTTTCGATCGAGCATCTGCGCAAGGTCTATGGCGAGTTCACCGCCGTCGACGATTGCAGCATCGACATCGCCGACGGTGAGTTCCTCGTCCTGCTCGGCCCCTCCGGCTGCGGCAAGACCACGACCTTGCGCATGGTCGCCGGTTTCATCCAGCCGACGGCAGGCAAGATCACCATCGGCGAGCGCGACGTCACCAACCTACCGCCCTGGAAGCGCAATTGCGGCCTGGTCTTCCAGTCCTATGCGCTGTTCCCGCATATGACGGTGGCTGAGAACGTCGCCTTCGGGCTGGAGATGCGCAAGATCGCGCCGGCCGATCGCGCACCACGGGTCACCGAGGCCTTGCGGCTCGTCCGCCTGACCGGCCTCGACGAACGCTATCCGCGCCAGCTTTCCGGCGGCCAGCAGCAGCGCGTCGCGCTGGCACGCGCGCTCGCCATCGAGCCCGACGTTCTCCTGCTCGACGAGCCCCTCTCCAATCTCGACGCCAAATTGCGCCAGGAGGTCCGCGTCGAGATCCGCGACCTCCAGCGCAAGCTCGGCCTCACCACGATCATGGTCACGCACGACCAGGAAGAGGCCCTCACCATGGCCGACCGGCTGGTGGTGATGGAGAAGGGCAAGGTCCGCCAGATCGGCACGCAGCGCGAGCTCTACGAGAAACCGGCCGACCGCTTCGTCGCCGGCTTCATTGGCCGCAGCGCTTTCCTCGACGGCGCGATGGCCGAGGCTGGGCGCTTCCGCAGCGGCGGCGGCCTCGACATCAGCTGCAAGGCGACCGCTGCCGGCCCGGCGACATTGGCGCTCCGGCCGGAACGTCTCGCCATCGGCGCGGAGGCTGAAAGCTGCCCCAACCGCTTCCAGGCCCGGGTCGAGCACGTCTCCTATCTCGGCGCGCTGCTCGATATCGACGTCCGGCTGACCGAGCAGGACCGCATCCTGCTGCAGGTGCCCAATCGCCCCGGTGCGGCCGAGCCGAAGCCGGGCGACATGATCACGATAGGCTGGGCCGAAGACGCCGGGCTCGTCTATCCACGCGAGCCTTAGGCCCGCTCGACAGGCGTCCAACGGGGAACGAACATGAAAAAGATCGACAGACGCGATGTCTTGAAGGGCCTGGCCGGCGCCGCGGTCGCGATGCCTGCCCTCGGTGATGCCGCCCAGGCGCAATCCGGCGGCAAGGTCGTGGTCGGCACCTGGGGCGGCGACTATGCCCGCCTGCTGACCAAGAACATCGAGGATCCGCTGCTCAAGCCCAAGGGGCTCGAAGTGGTGCAGGACCAGGCCGGCGATGCGCCGCGCCGCGCCAAGATGGTGGCCGAGCGCCGCCTGCCGCGCGGCACCGTCGACATCCAGGGCTTCTCCGCCGCCAACATGTTCGAGATGAACGAGGCCGGCGCGACGGAGACCCTCGACTACTCGAAGATCCCGAACGCCAAGAACCTCCTGCCGACGATGAAGTATCCGTACGGCATCGGACACATCTATTCCGGCAACGTCGTCATCTATAATCCGAAGCTGATCAGCCCGGCCCCGACCGGCTTCAAGGACTGGCTCGATCCGAAATGGGGCAACAAGATCGGCTTCATCGACATCCAGTACCAGGCGATCATGATCGCCGCCTCGATGGCCGCCACCAATGGCGCCAGCATGAACGACATCGAGAAGGCCAAGGAGGTCCTGCTCGCGGTCAAGAAGGCCGGCGCGCGCGTCTACCCGACCAACGAGGCCTTCGCCCAGGCGATGAAGAACGAAGAGGTCGGCATCAGCGCGATCTGGAAGGCGCGTGTGGTGCAATGGCAAAACGCCGGCATCCCCTGCGAGGCGGTCTCGCCAGTCGAGGGCATCCCGGCTTACGTCTCCGGCTTCGTCATCGCCAAGAACGCCCCGAACAAGGACAATGCCTACGCCTATATGAACGCCATGCTCGCTAAGGAGCCGCAGGAGGCCTTTGCCGTAGACATGGGCTATAATGGTACGGTTTCCGGCCTCTCCGTCGCGCCCGACCTGCAAAAGCGCATCGGTTTCACCCCCGATGAGGAGAAGCGCATCAAGGATCTCGACTACGCCTTCCTCGCCAAGAACGACTCGGCAATGAAGGAATGGTGGGACAAGGTGTTCAAGGGGTGAGCATCGCCCCCGAACCCGTCGCGGGTGCCCGCACCAATCTCGCCGGGATGCTCGTCGTCCCGGCGACGATCTTCGTCGCGATCGGGCTGATCGGCCCGGTCGCGATCCTGTTCCGCTATTCGCTCAACCAGTTCATCCCCGGTCAGTTCATGGTCGACGGGCTGACCATCGAGAACTACGTCAAGTTCTTCACCGACGGCTTCTATCTCAACGTGCTCTGGCGCACGGTCCGCGTCGCGGTGATCTGCACGATCATCTGCCTGATCATGGGCTTCCCGCTCGCCTATGTGCTGGCGCGCACCGAGAGCCGCTTCAAGAACCTGCTGATCATGCTGGTGGTGCTGCCGCTCTTCGTCGGCAATGCCGTGCGCGCTGCCGGCTGGATGACCGCTTTCGGCAGCAAGGGCGCGCTCAACGCCTCGCTGATGGGCCTCGGCCTGATCGATCAGCCGCTCGAGATCATGTTCACCGAGACCGCCGTCATCATCGGCATCATCGCGGTCAACCTGCCCTTCATGGTGCTGACGCTGCAGAGCGTGATCGAGGGCATCAACCGCAATGTCGAGGAGGCCGCCTTCAGCCTCGGCGCCGGACCGGCGGCGATGTTCCGCCGCGTGCTCTGGCCGCTCGCCATGCCCGGCATCCTCGCCGGCACGATCCTGACCTTCATCCTGGCGATGAACGCCTATGCCACGCCGGTCCTGCTCGGCGGACCGAAATTCCAGACCATGGGCCCGCTGGTCTACGGCCAGTTCGCCCAGCAGAACAACTGGCCCTTCGGCGGCGCGATCTCCTTCATCCTGATGACGGCGACGCTGCTGCTCACCATCGCCGCCAACCTGATCGTGCAGCGGCGCTATCGCTAGGTTGAAGGCTTTCTCCACCGCTGTGGCGCTTCGCCGCCACGGCCATGCTGGTCAAGCGCCGCCGCGAGGATTAAAGCACGGCGATGACCGTCTCCTCTGCTCTCGTCCCGATCGCTGTTGGCGCCGTCGCCGTCGTGCTGTTGCTCGGGCTGGTCAACATGCTGCGCGGCGGCAGCTCCAACACCTCGCAGAAGCTGATGCGGCTGCGCGTGGTGCTGCAGTTCATCGCGATTCTGGTGATCCTCGGCGTACTCTGGTGGCGCGCCGGTTGATCGTTTTGCGGTGCACAAGGACAGCGTCGTCACATTGCGGCCACCACTCTCTGCGCTTTTCTAATCTTTAAAAGCTCCGCCGAAAGCCCAAATCACCCGCCATGGTTCGCGTCGCGTCGCTGTTCGTTGCCCTCTCGGTCCTGTCTCCGCCCGCGCTGGCGCAGGGCGACCGCAGCGGCAGCCGCGCGCTCGGCTATGCCCCCGCAGCGGAAGCACCTGCTCCGGCCTGGGAGGCCCGCTTCGGCCTCGGTGCCGCCAATCCCGGCGGACGGGAGAGCGGTCTGCTCAACTTTGGCGGCGAGGTTCTGACACCGCGCGTCGCCACGCTGAACGACCGCTTCACCAACGCCTTCGTGCCGCGCTTCCATCTCGGCTCCAGCCTCAACGTCAACGGCACGCAATACGCCTATGCCGGCGCAACCTGGACCTTCGACGTCTCGCAATCGGTTTTCCTCGAAGCGAGCTTGGGCGCCGCCGTCAACAACGGCAAGGCGGGCTTCGTCGTTCCCGAGAACCGCCTGAATGTCGGCTGCAACACCGGCGCACGCAGCGCCGCCGCCCTCGGCTTCCGCCTCAGCGACCGCTGGAGCCTGATCGCGACGCTGGAGCATTTCAGCACCACCGGCTGCTCCGACAATCCGCTCGCCAATGCCGGCAATCCGCGCGGCCCCTCGAATTTCGGCGCCCGCCTCGGCTATACCTTCTGAAGCCGGTCGCTTTGAGCCGGCCCTGATGGGAGGCGGCATAATGAAGCTGCATGGCTATTTCCGCAGTTCGGCCGCCTGGCGTGTGCGTATCGCGCTCAATCTCAAGGGCCTCAAAGTCGAGCACGTCTCGCACCATCTGCGCCATGGCGAGCAGCGCGACCCAGCCTATCTCGCACTCAATCCGCAAGGGCTGGTGCCGACGCTCGAGCTCGACGACGGCACGGTGCTGACCCAGTCGCTCGCGATCATCGAATGGCTCGAGGAAACCCGTCCTGAACCATCGCTGCTGCCGAAAGATCCGATCGACCGCGCCAAGGTGCGGGCCTTCGCCCAAGCGATCGCCTGCGACACCCATCCGGTCCAGAATCTCAAAGTGCTGAACCGACTGCGCGAGCTAGGACACGATAGCGAGACAGCACTCGCCTGGGCGGCCGCGGTGAATGTCGACGGGCTGTCGGCCGGCGAGCAGCTCGCGGCCAACACTCCCGGCCCGTTCTGCTTCGGCGCGCAGCCCAGCCTCGCCGACATCTGCCTTGTGCCGCAGCTCGGCAATGCCAGGCGCTTCAAGGTCGATGTTACCAAGTTCCCGCGGCTGCTGGGCTCCGAAGCGGCAGCGCTGGAACTCGCCGCCTTCCGCGATGCGGCGCCCGACCGTCAGGCCGACGCGGAATAGCTGCGGCTCACCAGCGCCGATAAGGCCAAGGACCCCAATACGGCCCGTAGAAGCCGGATGCTTCCAGCCGAGCCCGCCGTGAGGCCGAGCGGTCGAGATCGACCTCCATGAGGCAGTTGGCAAAGCCCTCCGCCCCCTTGCGGAAGCCATAGGACCGGCAGCGTTCCTCATCGAGGCTGCGCTGCTCGGCTGCGGTGACGCAGCCGCCGAGGGCGGCTGCCAGCCCCAATGCGATAAGCCATGACGCACGCATCGTCAGATCCTCCAGGCCGTGCGGGTTTCGGAAGGATCATGCCATGAAAGAGGTGTTTTGACGTCACCTTTCAAAGCCAGCTGACGAGCACCCGCGATTTCGGAGGATTTTTCTACAGTTCAGAGCGATACGGCCAACCGCCCGACCTCGGCCAGTACCGCCTCGCGCTCGGCGAACGAGACCTGCGCCTCGGCATAATAAGCGGTCACGACCAGCGGCGCCCGCCCCGGCGGCCAGATCACGCCGACGTCGTTGGTCGCGTTGTTGTTGCCAGTGCCGGTCTTGTCGCCGATCCGCCAACCCTTCGGCGTCCCCGCCCGCAGGCGTTTGTCGCCGGTCTTGTTGGCGACGAGCCAAGCCGTCAGTTGCTGGCGCGAGGCCGGTGACAATGCACCTCCGAGAACGGTCTGACGCAGAACGCTGGCCATGGCGACCGGCGTCGTCGTATCGCGGGGATCGCCGGGTGTGGCCTCGTTGAGCTCCAGTTCACGCCGGTCGAGCCGGGAGGCTTCGTCGCCCAGCGAACGCATATAGCCCGTCAGCCCCTTCGGCCCGCCAAAGGAATCGAGCAGCAGGTTTCCGGCGGTGTTGTCGCTCAGCGTCACCGCCGCCTCACAGATCTCGGCGACCGTGAGGCCCTTCTCGACATGTTTCTCGGTTACCGGCGAGTAGGTGACGAGATCGGCCTTGCTATAGCTGACGCGCCGCTCGAGTTCCTCCTCGCCTCGGTCGACCCGCGCGAGCACGAAGGCTGCGGCGACAAACTTGAACGTACTGCACATTGCGAAGCGCTCTTCCCCACGATGAGCAATGACTCGGCCGGTTCCACTGTCGAGGATCGCGACGCCGAGGCGGCCGCCATGCTTGCGATCGAGCGCGAACAGCGCCTCGCGCACCTCCTCTTCGCGTCCTTGGGCCAAGGCGGGCAACCCGCCCAGTATCGGTGCGCCCATCAGGGAGGCGACCAGCAAATCTCGGCGTCGGATCATCGTTTTCTCCATGCGGAAGCCATCGCGCGAGCGGCATGCTCGCGCCGGAGGGAATCGGGTCTGGCGAAGTCATTACGACGGACGGAAGGCCTACCCAGCGCGTCGTCCGGCCCCTTGTCGCCGTCGGCTTGCCCAATCGCAAACGATGATATCTCTATAGAGCCATTAGATTATCTAAGGCTTGCCATGCTCCGCCCGCATCTGCCCCTGAACGCTTTGCGCGCCTTCGAGGCCTCGGCCCGCCATCTCAGCTTCACCCGCGCCGCGATCGAGCTCTGCGTCACCCAGGCCGCGATCAGCCATCAGGTGAAGAGCCTCGAGGAGCGTCTCGGCATCGAGCTCTTCCGGCGCCTGCCGCGCGGGCTCGCGCTGACGGATGAGGGTCGCAGCCTCCTTCCGACGCTGCGCGACAGCTTCGACCGCATCGCTGGGCTGCTCGAACGCTTTGAGACCGGGCGCCCGGTCGAGGTCCTCAATGTCGGTGCGGTCGGCACCTTCGCGCTCGGCTGGCTGCTGCCGCGCCTTGCCGGTTTCCGCCAGGCCCACCCCGAGATCGATCTGCGCCTCACCACCAACAACAACCGCGTCGACCTCGCCGCCGAAGGGCTCGACTACGCACTGCGCTTTGGCGGCGGCGCCTGGCACGGCACGGCGGTGCTGCGCCTGTTCGACGCGCCGATGACGCCCGTCTGCGCTCCCGCCTTAACCGCCGCTCTGCGCCAGCCCGTCGATCTCATGGAGCAGGTCCTGCTTCGCTCCTATCGCGCCGACGAGTGGAAGCTGTGGAGCGAGGCGGCCGGGATCGAGCCGTTGCAGGCGCGAGGCCCCGTCTTCGACACGTCGATCGCGCTCGCCGAGGTCGCCGCCGGCGGGGAAGGCATAGCCCTCATGCCGGCACTGCTCTTCTCGCGCTACTTCGATGACGGCAGGCTGGTCCGGCCTTTCCCGATCGAGGTCTCGCTCGGCGGCTATTGGCTGACCTGGCTGCAATCGCGCTCGTTGACGCCGGCCATGCTGGCCTTCCGTGACTGGCTGCAGGAGGAAAGCCGCATGCAGCTCGCGTCACAGGCGAACTGAACCGCCAAACGAATCGGCCCAAAAAGCAAAACGGCCGCCCGGGTGGGGCGGCCGTTCGTCCTTGAAATCCAAGGAGAAAATGGTGGGCGCGACAGGGATCGAACCTGTGACCCCTACGATGTCAACGTAGTGCTCTCCCGCTGAGCTACGCGCCCGTTTTGCCCGAAGGCATCCGGAACGACACCGGCCCGAAGGCGGCATCGCTGCGAGGTGGAGGGGCTATAGCGGACGAGTGCGCGCCTTGCAAGGCGCTTCGTCGGCTTCTTTGCAGGAAGCCGACACCCCCAGCCGTCACGCCGCCAGCAGCTTCTCGACCTCGTTGACCAGTTCACGCAGATGGAAGGGCTTCGACAGCACCTTCGCGTCCTTCGGCGTCTGCGAATCCGGATTGAGCGCGACTGCCGCAAACCCGGTGATGAACATCACCTTGATGTCCGGATCGAGCTCGGTGGCGCGCCGCGCCAGCTCGATGCCGTCCATTTCCGGCATGACGATGTCGGTCAGCAGCAGCTCGAACGGCTCCTCGCGCAACCGATTGTAGGCGGATAGCCCGTTGTCGAACGAGGCGACGTCATAGCCCGCATTCTGCAGCGCCTTCACGAGGAAGCGGCGCATGTCGTTATCGTCTTCGGCCAGGAGAATCTTCGTCATGGCGCCTTGCTTCATCCGTGCTGTTGCGCCGAGCCCACGCCACCCCGCCCCGTCTGGCTGGAAGTCGATTCGCTCGCTTCGTCCCTCGTACCGGGTGGCTGTCCCTGCCATTCCGGGCTTCGCCGGTCCAGCCCAGCGCACGCGAACTCACCGCCCGCGCACATCAAGTTGGATCAACCAGTTCTATTTGGCGACATTACGGTAAACAACCAGTGAAGGCGGGCAGCAGGAATGACGATAGGGCATCCCCTTCAATCGGCTGCGGCTTTGTGCTTGAGTTCGGTGACATGACGCAGCCAGCCGGATTTCCTTTTCCCCGCCCCGACGACGTGATCGCCGAGATCGAACGGCCGTTCACGCTCTACCAGCCGGCGCTGCAGATCGTTCCCGTCATCGTCGACGTGCCCCATGCCGGGCGGCGCTATCCGCGGGCCTTCGTCGAGGGCGCGCGCCTGCCGCTCCGGGCGCTGCGCCGCTCGGAGGACGCCTATGTCGACCTGCTCTTCTCGGCAGCTGTCGCGCTTGGCGCCCCATTGCTGGTGGCCGAATTTCCGCGCGCCTATCTCGACGCCAATCGCGAGCCCTATGAGCTCGATCCGCGCATGTTCGAGGGCCGACTACCCGGCTTCGCCAACACCCGGTCCCTGCGCGTCGCCGGCGGCCTCGGCACGATCCCGCGCATCGTCGGCGAGGCCTATGAGATCTATCCGGGCCGCATCCCGGTCGAGAGCGCACTGGCGCGGATCGAAGAACTCTACCGCCCCTACCATGCCGGGCTGCGCCATCTGGTGAACCGGACGCAAGCCAGCTTCGGCAGCTGCATCCTGGTCGACGCGCATTCGATGCCATCGACCGGGCTCGATCGCGACGGCATTGCCAAGGCCGATATCATCCTCGGCGATCGCTTCGGCACCAGTGCCTCGAGCTTCGTCGTCGATGCGGCTGAGGAAGCCTTCGCCCGCGCCGGCCTCAAGGTGACCCGCAACCGCCCCTATGCCGGAGGCTTCATCACCGAGCACTACGGCGCACCCGGCTCTGGGGTGCATGCACTGCAGATCGAGGTCAGCCGCGCGCTCTACATGAACGAGGCGACGCTCGAGCCCAATAGCGGGTTCTCCGCCCTTCAGCAGGTGATCAGCACCGCCATGGCCGAATGTTTCGCGCGCTGGAGCGGCTGGAGCGACGATTGGCGTCAGGCGGCGGAGTAAGCCTCCGCCCCACCAACGCCTTACAACCCAAAAAAGAAAAAGGGCCGCACACTTGCGTGGCGGCCCGAAGTCTAGGGAGGAAACGCCCAAGGAGGGCAACGAAGGTTTGAAGCGATCTCCCCTTCGCAGTGCACCATAGCGCGCTGCATCGCAAAAAAGCAAGCGTTTGCGGGGACAAGAACATGCGCCACACGCATATCACTGCCGCATTTTTGCTCGACACTGAACGATCTTGCGGATCAGGGTAGGGCTGAACTGTCCTCGCTCCATCAGCGTCGAGCCAGCAGCGCTTGTCATCCCGCTCGTCTCGCAGCATGAAGACGGCGGCCGACAGAGCCGAAGGAACCCTCGATGAGCGCGGTCGATTTCGCTGAGTTCGTCGCCCGGCTGGCGACACTGTCAGGCCAGGCGATCCTGCCTTTCTTCCGCGCCAGGCATACGACCGAGGACAAGTCCGGCGGCGGTGTCTTCGATCCCGTCACCGAGGGCGATCGCGCCGGCGAGGACGTGATGCGCAACCTGATCAAGCGCACCTTCCCAGCCCATGGCATCCTCGGCGAGGAGTTCGGCGCCGAGAATGCCGAGGCGGACTATGTCTGGGTGCTCGACCCGATCGACGGCACCCGCGCCTTCATCTCCGGCATCCCGGTCTGGGGCACGCTGATCGGGCTGACCCGCAAGGGCGTACCGGTCTACGGCATGATGAACCAGCCCTTCACCGGCGAGCGCTACTCCGGCGATGGCCGCAAGGCGCGCTATGAGGGGCCGAACGGACCGCGCACGCTGCATACGCGCCAAGTGACGAACCTTGCCGAAGCGACGCTGATGACGACCAGCCCGCACCTCTTCGCCGACGGGCAGAAGGAAGCCTACGGCCGCGTCGAGAGCGCCGTGCGCATGGCCCGCTATGGCTGCGACTGCTATGCCTATTGCATGCTCGCCGCCGGCCATATCGACCTCGTCATCGAGAGCGGGCTGAAGCCCTACGATATCGTCGCGTTGATCCCGATCATCGAGGGCGCTGGCGGCATCGTCACCTCATGGGATGGTGGCAGCGCCGCCCAGGGCGGCACCATCCTCGCCGCCGGCAACCGGACGCTGCACCAGGCCGCGCTCGCCCTCCTCAACGGCTGAAGCCGGCTCGACAACCGTCTCGGTCGGCAAATCCTCGCCTGGCACGAAGGCATCGAAGGCGGCCCAGAACTGCGTCCGGATCGCGTCGCTCTCCATCAGGATCTCGTGACGTGCCGTCGGCAGCACCAGGGCTGAGCCGGTCTTGAGACGCGCCGCAAAACGCTCAATCGCCGGGCTCGACACGACAGGATCGCGCCCGGCGGCAATGATCAGCGTCGGCACCCTGACCTCGAGCGGCGCGCGTGGCTGCGCGAGGCGGTCCATCAGCTGGAAAGCGGCATGGACCCAGCCGACGCTGGGGTCGCCGATGGCAAGTTCGCGCGCTGCTGCGGACAGGGCGGCATTGCGAGCATAACGCACGGGATCGGAACTCAGCCGGTTGCCTTCGAACGGCTTGGTGCCGATCGCGGTATCGCCGCCACCGGGTACGAAGGTCTTGCCGAAGCCGAGCCAGTACAGCACACGCGCCAGCCAGCGGGCGCCGCGCGGATTCTCGATCATGCTGATGCCGAGCATCGGCGCGATCGCGACCAGGCGCACGACCGGCAGCGCCCCGCGCCTGGCTGCATCGAGGCAGAGCGCCGCCCCCATCGAATGGGCCAGGACAAAATAGGGTGGCGGAAAGCGTTCCTGCATCTGTGCCACGACCAGAGCGAGGTCACGCTCGTAGTGCACGAGCCGACCGACATGGCCTCGGCGCTGCCGGCCGGTGAAACGCTGCGAGCCGCCCTGCCCGCGCCAGTCGAAGGTCAGGACATGAAAGCCGCGCCGACGCAATTCGGCGATCACCTCGCTATAGCGCTCGATGAACTCGGCCCGCCCCTGCGCGACAAGGATCGTGCCCTTGCTTTGACGCACGCTCGGGCGCCAGCTTGCCAGGCGCAGGCGCGCACCATCGCTGGTCTCAGAGAACCAGACCTTACCGTGGCCGGGCACCGGATAATCCGGCTGGTGGAAGAATTCGGCCTCGGTCATCAGCGCTCCGGCAGGCTCATCGCCTCGTTATGCCCAGCTGGACCCGGTCTTGAAAAGCCGGAAAACGCCACCCAGATCATTGCTGCGCAGGCCGTCAAGCGGCTGCGCGAGCCTAACCCCCAAGCCCGCGCTCATGATGAGGCGGGTGATCAACTGTCGCTTCTTCTGGAGGACAATCATGCGTTCCTACGATCTTTCCCCACTCTATCGCTCGACCGTCGGCTTCGACCGCCTATTCTCGCTGCTCGACCAGGCCACCAGCGTCGATAACGCGCCGAGCTATCCGCCCTATAATATCGAGCGTACCGCCGAGAACGCCTATCGCATCTCGATCGCGGTCGCCGGCTTCGGTGAATCCGACCTCTCGATCGAGAGCAAGGAGAACGCGTTGACCGTTCGCGGCGAGAAAAAGACCGCCGAGGATGCCGAGAAGCGCGAAGTCCTGCATCAGGGCATCGCCGCCCGCGCCTTCGAGCGCCGCTTCCAGCTCGCCGACTACGTCCAGGTCACTGGCGCCAGCCTCGAGAACGGGCTGCTCCACATCGACCTCGTCCGTGAGATCCCCGAGGCCAAGAAGCCGCGCCTGATTCCGATCGGCGCGCAGGGCGCCAAGGTGATTGAGGCCCGGAAGGCCGCGTAGCATTGCCGGTGTGAAAGCACCGCTTGCCTGAAACGAGAGAGCCTCCCCGGGAAACCGGGGAGGCTCTTTGTCTAGGCGTGCTGCACAGCCCTTAGTTCGGCGGATTGACCGGCGCGATCGGCGTCTCCGGCTTCGGCTGCGCCGTCTTCATCTCCTCGATCTGCACCGGCGGCAGGGTCGTGTCGGGTGTCGGAATGCCGCTCGGATGCGCCCGTGCCAGCGGCGGCAGGCGATCGGGCTCGTCGGCCCCCCGGACATCCTGCGGATTGACCAGCTTCGGCTTGCCGATGTCGCTCGGCGCGACCGACGGCACGGCAGTGGGTTTTGCCGCTGGCGCATCAGGCTTCGGGGCCGCCGGTGACGGCGGAACGACGGTCGCGGGCGCACTCGCCTCAGCCGGTGGCTGGGCAGGCTTCAGGACGGCTGGCCGCTCCGGCGGGCGCGGCGTCAATTTCTTAGGCGCCGGACGGTCTTCTTCGCGCGGGTCGAGCCTGACGGTCCGCGGCGGCGGCTGCAACACGATCCGATCGATCAGCTCGCCATTGAAACGGTCGATGACGAGCCGCACCCGCGAGCCATTCGCCGCCAGGCCGTCGACGATGACGGCCGAACGGGTGCGCACCGTCCGCTGCACTTCGCGCAGGCCGAACTCCTGAGCCGCACCCCGTTCCAGCGCGCGCGGCGGGATCGGCGCAGCCCTGCGCGGCACATAGTCGTAGCGCGGACCGTAGCCGTAACCATCGTCGTAGTCGTAGCCATAGCCGTAGCGCGCATAGCCGCTACCGTAGTCATCGAGTTGCGCCAGGGCTGGGCTGCTCGCGCCCGCCACAACCGCTAAAACGGCAATGCCGGCCAGCCGACGGCGCAACGGGCGCGGCACAGCGGCGGACGAAACGAAAACTGCCATGGTCTGTCCTCTGTCAGACGAAAATCGCAGCCTTCAGTTCTCGGTAAGGATTGCGGCGCGCTTGCGGCGTGAATCGGCTGGGAAACGGACCCTTTTCGGCCTTCAGACTGCAGCCAGCACGGCCGCGAGCCGGTCGACCTCGTCCTGCCGCGTCGCGAAGGAACAAACGAAGCGGCCGACGACCTCGCCTGTCTGAAGCTCTTGTCCCACAGGCAGCGCTCCGTCCGACCAAGCAATGTACTGCGTGCCCTGCGCCGTCAGTGCCGCTTGCACCTGCGGCGGCAGCACCAGGAAGACCTCATTCGCTTCGCAGGCCCAGGCCAGCCGCAGCTTGTCTTCGGCCTTGACGACGTCGGCGAGCCGGGCGGCCATCGCATTGGCGTGGCGGGCAAGGTCGAGCCAGTGGCCACCGGCCAGCAACCCCTCGAACTGCGCGCCGATCAGCCGGCCCTTGGACAAGGTGTGCCCGGCGCGCTTGCGGCGCCACAGCATCTCAACCGCATCAGCCGGATCGAAGACGATCACGGCTTCGGCTGCAAAGGCGCCGTTCTTGGTGCCGCCGAAGGAGAGCACGTCGACGCCTGCTTTCCAGGTGATCTCGGCCGGCGTGGAGCCGAGCGCGACCACGGCATTGGCGAAGCGGGCACCATCCATATGCAGCTTCAATCCGCGCGGCCCGATCGCCTGCTTCAGCGCCGCGATCTCGGCCGGCGTATAGACCAGCCCGCATTCGGTCGCCTGCGTGATCGACAGCATCTGCGGCTGTACCTGGTGCACGGCGCCTGCCCGCATGCGCGTGAGCTGGTCGGTGACGACCCCCGGAGTGAGTTTGCAACCATCGCCCGGCAATCCGACGATCTTGGCGCCGCCGGTAAAGAACTCGGGCGCACCGCATTCGTCAGCGGCGATATGCGCCTCGTGATGGCAGAGCACCGCCCCCCAAGGCTGGACCAGGCTCGCCAGCGCCAGCGCATTCGCCGCCGTGCCGGTCGTGACGAGGAAGACCGCGACCTCGCGCTCGAACAATTCCGCGAACATGGCTTCGACCCGCTTCGTCCAGGCATCATTGCCATAGGCTGTGGCAAAGCCGTCATTGGCGGCCGCCATCGCCTGCATCACCGGTGCGCTCGCCCCGGCCAGATTGTCGCTGATGAAATTCATGGAGCTTGTATCCGGCGGGTGGCTGTGAGGGTCCTGACGGATAAGCAGCCTCCTGTCCCTACGCAATCGGCTCTGGAGCCCGTTCCGATCTGCTTGCACCGCAAGCCGATCGGTAAAACGGTCTCTAAGCTTAAAGTGAGAGACGGGTTCACTGATCAGGTTGACTCAACCTGATCAGATCCGGCTCTTGCGCAGGGCAGCCCCGATCTCGGCTACCGACAACTTCCGGCTTGGCTTGCCGGCCGCAGTGATGTGAAAATGTCGAGACCCGAACAGAGATAGCAACAAAATGTCGTTGCAACGCAAAATCGGCGCTTGTGCCCAGATTGGAATTCTGGCAAGGTCAAGGCAATAGGACAGCGATACTGTCCCATTTTCAGAGTGGGCCTCGCCGAGGCCCCGGCGCAGGCGGATGGAGCGGACGATGACGGGAGGTACGGCGAATAAAGCCAAAGCCAACCGTACGACGCGCGCCGCCCGCAAAACGGCGGCGTAACCAGGCGCGGCAGGGCTCGAAGAGCCCGAGGCGCCTGCGGAGGACGCGGGCGCAAGACCAGACCAGCGCAAGCAACCTTCGCAAACCGAGAATAAAGCCGAACCGGCCCGATCCTTGCTCGGCAGGGAGAAAGCCGGAACGGCAGCGGCGCGGCGGCGCGCGGACTTTGGTTGGCTCCCAAGCAGATGCTGCCGGGGCTGAAGGCGGGCGGAGGTGACGATGAGCGAAGGCAGCAAGGCGAGCGCGATGGCCAAGACCGCCACGACGGCCGCTTTCGAGCGCTTCCCCGAAGTGCGTGACCCGGCCATGCCGGCCCGCCAGGGCCTCTACGATCCGTCCTATGAGAAGGACTCCTGCGGCGTTGGCTTCATCGCCGACATGAAGAACCGCAAGAGCCATGCGATCGTCGCGCAGGGCCTGCAGATCCTGCACAATATCGACCATCGCGGCGCTGTCGGCGCCGATCCCAAGCTCGGCGACGGCTGCGGCATCCTCACCCAGATCCCGCATCGCTTCTTCAAGGAAGAGTGCGCCAGGATCGGCATCGAGCTGCCCGAACCCGGTCACTACGCCATCGGCCAGTTCTTCATGCCGCAGGAGGCCGACAACCGCGCCGTCTGCGAGGAGATCGTCGCCCAGACGGTCGAGGAGGAAGGCCTGGTCTTCCTCGGCTGGCGCGATGTGCCGGTCGACAACAGCGATCTCGGCGACGCGGTCAAGGAGACCGAGCCTTGCCATCGCCAGATCTTCGTCGGCCGCCCGGCCGAGATCACCGATGAGGACGAGTTCGAGCGCCAAGTCTATGTCCTCAGGAAGTCGGTCTCGAACAAGGTCTACAAGCGCCATGACCGGGCGACCGCGACCTATTACCCGGTTTCCTTCTCCTGCCGGACCATCGTCTACAAGGGCATGGTGCTGGTCACCCAGCTCGGCGATTACTTCAAGGACCTGACCGACGAACGCTTCGAGAGCGCGCTCGCCCTCGTCCACCAGCGCTTCGCCACCAACACCTTCCCGTCCTGGCGCCTCGCCCACCCCTACCGGATGGTCGCCCATAACGGCGAGATCAACACGCTGCGCGGCAACGTCAACTGGATGGCGGCCCGCCAGGCCTCGGTCGACTCCGAGCTCTTCGGCGCCGACATCTCCAAGCTCTGGCCGATCTCCTATGAGGGCCAGTCCGACACCGCCTGCTTCGACAACGCCCTCGAATTCCTGGTCCAGGGCGGCTATTCGCTCGCCCACGCCATGATGATGCTGGTGCCGGAGGCTTGGGCCGGCAACCCGCTGATGGACGACAGCCGGCGCGCCTTCTACGAGTATCACGCCGCGCTGATGGAGCCGTGGGACGGCCCGGCCGCGATCGCCTTCACCGATGGCCGCCAGATCGGCGCGACGCTCGACCGCAACGGCCTGCGCCCCGCGCGCTATCTCGTCACCGATGACGGGCTCGTCGTGCTCGCCTCGGAGTTCGGCGTCCTGCCGATCCCGGAGGAGAAGATCGTCCAGAAGTGGCGGCTCCAGCCCGGCAAGATGCTGCTGATCGATCTCGAAGAAGGCCGCATCATCGGTGATGACGAGATCAAGCAGACCCTCTGCCTCGCCAACCCCTACAAGGACTGGCTGAAGCGCACCCAGATCGTGCTCGAGGAGCTGCCACCGGTCGAGGCGCGCGCCTCGCGCACCGACGTCGCCTTGCTCGATCGCCAGCAGGCCTTCGGCTACACCCAGGAAGACACCAAGATCCTGATGGCGCCGATGGCGGTGACCGGCCAGGAAGCGGTCGGCTCGATGGGCACCGACACCCCGATCTCGGCGCTCTCCTCGAAGTCGAAGCTGCTCTACACCTATTTCAAGCAGAACTTCGCCCAGGTCACCAACCCGGCGATCGACCCGATCCGCGAGGAGCTCGTGATGAGCCTCCTCTCCTTCATCGGGCCGCGGCCGAACATTCTCGACCTCGAGGGCACCTCGCGCCGCAAGCGCCTGGAAGTGCGCCAGCCGATTCTGACCAATGACGATCTCGAGAAGATCCGCTGCATCGGTCACTACGAGGATCGTTTCGACACCAAGACGCTCGACATCACCTATCCGACGCGCGAAGGAGCGGCCGGCATGGAGGGCGCCATCGCCCGCCTGTGCGAGCGCGCTGAAGCAGCCGTCCATGGCGGCTACAACATCATCATCCTCTCCGACCGCCAGGTCGGCTCGGACCGCATCCCAATCCCGGCTTTGCTGGCAACGGCAGCAGTCCATCATCACCTGATCCGCAAGGGCCTGCGCACCTCGGTCGGCCTCGTCATCGAATCCGGCGAGCCGCGCGAGATCCACCATTTCGCCCTGCTCGCCGGCTTCGGCGCCGAGGCGATCAACCCCTATCTCGCCTTCGAGACGCTCGAAGCGCTGCTGGAGGCCGGCGAGTTTCCGCCGGAGGTCGACCGCTACGAGGTGGTCAAGCGCTTCATCAAGTCGGTCGGCAAGGGCCTGCTCAAGGTCATGTCCAAGATGGGCATCTCAACCTACCAGTCCTATTGCGGCGCCCAGATCTTCGACGCAGTCGGCCTGCGCAGCGACCTGATCGAGACTTACTTCACCGGTACCATCTCCTCGATCGAGGGCGTCGGCCTCGCCGAGATCGCCGAGGAGAGCGTGCGCCGCCATCGCGATGCATTCGGCGACTCGCCGGTCTATCGCGACACGCTCGACATCGGCGGCGAATACGCCTTCCGCCTACGCGGCGAGGCGCATGCCTGGACGCCGGAGAACATCGCACTGCTGCAGCACGCCGTGCGCGGCAACGCCCGCGACAAGTTCAAGGCCTATTCGGAGCTGGTCAACGACCAGAGCGAGAAGCTCTCGACCATTCGCGGCCTGTTCCACGTTAAGATGGCCGATGAGCTCGGCCGCAAGCCCATGCCGCTCGACGAGGTCGAGAGCGCGGTCTCGATCGTCAAGCGCTTCTCGACCGGCGCGATGTCCTTCGGCTCGATCAGCCATGAGGCGCATTCAACGCTGGCGCTGGCGATGAACGCGATCGGCGGCAAGTCGAACACCGGCGAGGGCGGCGAGGAGCCGGAGCGCTTCAAGCCGCTTCCAGACGGGCGCTCGATGCGCTCGGCGATCAAGCAGGTCGCCTCGGGCCGCTTCGGCGTCACCACCGAATATCTCGTCAACTCGCAGATGATGCAGATCAAGGTCTCGCAGGGCGCCAAGCCCGGCGAGGGCGGCCAGCTGCCTGGCCACAAGGTCGATGCCCGCATCGCCAAGGTCCGCCACTCGACCCCGGGCGTCGGCCTGATCTCGCCGCCGCCGCATCACGACATCTATTCGATCGAGGATCTCGCCCAGCTGATCTTCGACCTGAAGAACGTCAACCCGGCCGCGGACGTCTCGGTCAAGCTCGTCTCCGAGCTCGGCGTCGGCACCGTCGCCGCCGGCGTCGCCAAGGCGCGTGCCGACCACATCACCATTGCCGGCTATGAGGGCGGCACGGGCGCTTCGCCGCTGACCTCGATCAAGCATGCGGGATCACCCTGGGAGATCGGCCTCGCCGAGACCCACCAGATCCTGGTGATGAACAAGCTGCGCGGCCGCATCGCCCTGCAGGTCGATGGCGGGCTGCGTACGGCACGCGACATCGTCATCGGTGCGCTGCTCGGAGCCGATGAGTTCGGCTTCGCCACTGCGCCGCTGATCGCCGCCGGCTGCATCATGATGCGCAAGTGTCATCTCAACACCTGCCCGGTCGGCGTCGCCACCCAAGATCCGGTGCTGCGCAAGCGCTTCAAGGGCATGCCCGAGCACGTCATCAACTTCTTCTTCTTCCTCGCCGAGGACGTGCGCGAGATCATGGCAGAGATGGGCGTGAAGAGCTTCGACGAGCTCGTCGGCCGCTCCGACTGGCTCGACAAGAAGGAGGCGATCGAACACTGGAAGGCCAAGGGGCTCGACTTCGCCCGGATCTTCCACAAGCCGGAGCCGGGCGCGGGCGTCGCCATCCGCAATGTCGAGCGCCAGGTCCATCCGATCGAATCGGTGCTCGACCGCACGCTGATCGCCAAGGCGGGTGCCTCGCTCGACACCGGCGCTCCGGTGGTGATCGAGAGCGCGATCCGCAATGTCGATCGCTCGACCGGCGCGATGATCTCGGGCGAGATCGCCAAGCGCCATGGTGGGCTCGGCCTGCCGGAGGACACGATCACGGTGAAGCTCACCGGCACCGCCGGCCAGAGCTTCGGCGCCTGGGTCGCGGCTGGCGTGACGCTCGATCTCACCGGCCAGGCCAACGACTATGTCGGCAAGGGCCTGTCGGGCGGCAAGCTGATCATCCGGCCCGATCCGAAGTCGCGTGCGCTCGCCGAGGAGGCGATCATCGTCGGCAACACCGTGCTCTACGGCGCGATCTCCGGTGAATGCTACTTCCGCGGCGTCGCCGGCGAGCGCTTCGCCGTGCGCAACTCCGGCGCGATCGCGGTGGTCGAGGGCACCGGCGACCACGGCTGCGAGTACATGACCGGCGGCGTCGTCGTCGTGCTCGGCCAGACCGGCCGCAACTTCGCGGCCGGCATGTCGGGCGGCATCGCCTACGTCCTCAACGAGGACAAGAGCTTCGCCAAACGCTGCAACCTCTCCATGGTCGATCTCGAGCCGGTGCCGGAAGAGGAGGAGCTGACCCAGCGCCTCTACCACCATGGCGGCGACCTCGAGTTCAAGGGCCGCATCGACGTCATGGCCAACATGTCGGGCTACGACGCCGAGCGCCTGCATCAGCTCATCGCCAACCACCTGAAATATACGGGGTCGGCGCGAGCGCAGACGATCCTGGAGAACTGGGCGGAGTACCTGCCCAAATTCGTCAAGGTCATGCCGGTCGAGTACCGGCGCGCACTACTGGAAATCGAGCGGGCCCAGGCCGGCATCTCGGTCGCGGCGGAGTGAGACGATGGGCAAGGTAACCGGTTTCCTCGAGATCGACCGCCGCGACCGGAAGTATCTTCCGGCCTCGGACCGCATTCGCAACTACAAGGAATTCGTGATCCCGCTCGGCCAGGAGGCGACCCGTGACCAGGCGGCGCGCTGCATGAATTGCGGCATCCCGTATTGTCACAATGGCTGCCCGGTCAACAACCAGATCCCGGACTGGAACGACCTCGTCTACAACGACAAGTGGCAGGAGGCGCTGACCAACCTGCACTCGACCAACAACTTCCCCGAGTTCACCGGCCGCGTCTGCCCCGCCCCGTGCGAGGCCTCCTGCACGCTGAACCTCGAGGACACCCCGGTCACGATCAAGTCGATCGAATGCGCGATCGTCGACAAGGGCTGGCAGGAGGGCTGGATCAAGCCCGAACCCTCCACCACGAAGACGGGCAAGAAGATCGCCATCATCGGCTCGGGCCCGGCGGGCCTCGCCGCCGCCCAGCAGCTCGCCCGTGTCGGCCACGAGGTCCATGTCTATGAGCGCCAGGGCCGCGCCGGCGGCCTGCTGCGCTACGGCATTCCCGACTTCAAGATGGAGAAGTCGCATGTCGATCGGCGCGTCACCCAGATGGAGGCCGAAGGCGTCGTCTTCCATTACGGCGTCAATGTCGGCATCGACATCGATCCGCAGGACCTGCTCGCTCAGTATGACGCCATCGGCCTGACCGGCGGCGCCGAGAAGCCGCGCGACCTGCCGATCGAGGGCCGCGACCTCGACGGCGTCCAGTTCGCCATGGACTTCCTGCCGCAGCAGAACCGCCGCAATGGCGGCGAACCAGACACGACGGGCAATGCCCGCCCGATCCTCGCCGGCGGCAAGCATGTCGTCGTCATCGGCGGCGGCGACACCGGCTCCGACTGCATCGGCACCTCAGTACGCCAGGGCGCGCTCTCGGTCACCCAGCTCGAGATCATGCCGCAACCGCCGGAGAAGGAGAACAAGCAGCTGACCTGGCCGAACTGGCCGCTGAAGCTGCGGACCTCCTCCAGCCATGAGGAAGGCGCCGAGCGCGACTTCGCCGTCGGCACCGTCAAGTTCACCGGCGAGAACGGCAAGGTGAAGACGCTGCATTGCGCCAAGGTCGATGCCGGCTTCAAGCCGATCGAGGGCAGCGAGTTCCAGCTCAAGGCCGATCTCGTCCTCCTCGCGATGGGCTTCGTCTCGCCGGTTCACGACGGGCTCATCGCCAAGCTCGGCGTCAAGATCGACGGGCGCGGCAATGTCGAGGCCAACATGCTGGCCTACAAGACCTCGGTCGAGAAGGTCTTCGCCGCCGGCGACATGCGCCGTGGGCAATCGCTGGTGGTCTGGGCGATCCGCGAGGGTCGCCAGATGGCTCACTCAATCGACAAGCACCTGATGGGCGAGACCATCCTGCCGCGTTGAGCGGCAGGTACACCAAGCGTCATGCTCGGGCGAAGCCCCGAGCATCTCAAGCCGGAAGAGGCTCCGGTTTGGCGCCTTCTCGTCCCGAGATTCTCGGGTCGTCGCTACGCGCCACCCGAGAATGGCGGGCTCCGCTCACGCCCCCAGCAGATCGACCAGCGGTGGGATCAGCGGCTCGTCGGCCGGCGGCATGGCGAGCTCGCGCAGCTTGCCGGGGCGGACCCATTTCAACGCCTGCCCCTCGCCCGAGATTACCGTCCCCTCCCAGCGCCGGCAGATATAGAGCGGCATCAGCAGGTGGAATTCGGGATAGGCGTAGCTGGCGAAAGTCAGCGGCGCCAGGCAGGCCTCTTTCACTTCGATGCCGAGTTCCTCGGCGAGCTCGCGGATCAGCGCCGGCTCCGGTCGCTCGCCAGCTTCGAGCTTGCCGCCGGGAAACTCCCACAGGCCCGCCAGGGCTTTTCCTTCGGGGCGTTGGGTGACGAGCACGCGATTATCGGAATCGATCAGCGCACAGGCGACGACGAGCAGCAGCTTCACAGCGAGAACTAATGTCCAGAGAGGATGACCTCGACCGGTTCGGTTTCCTTGCCGGTCAGCGTGACCTCGTCATAGACCGAACCGCCCTCGCGGAAAATCGCATCCTCCTCGCCCCAGATCACCTGAGTCGAGACGAAGTAGGTGCCGGGCGCGACCTTGTCGAAGCTGAAGCGTCCCCTGGCCGTCGACTTGGTCGTGCGGGTGAATTCCGCATAACGCGGATCGATCTGGTCGTTCGGATAACGCCAGTGCGGCAGGAACTTGGTCCTGACGAAGATGCGGCTGAAGCGTTCGCGGGCATAGGCCGTCGCCGGGATCAGCCTGACGACCTCCCCGGCCGCGTTCACGACCTGCCCCTTCGAGCGCGTCCGGAAGGCATGGCCGACGATGACCCCGGTCCCGGACTTGCGGATGAACGCCGCTTCCTCTGCCGAGAAGGAGGGGTCCGTCCCCGACCCCTGCGCGACGCAAGAGCCTAGCAGGGCCGCAAGGCCCAGCACGCATGCGATCCTCTTCATCTGGCACGTCCCCCCGCCGGCGCCGTCGATACCAGAAAGACGCCGACGAGGATGATGCAACCTCCGATAATCTGCCGCAACTCCAGCGTTTCGCCGAGGACGAGCACACCCATGACGGCAGCGACCGCCGGAACCAGATAGCCGGTCATCGCCGCCCGCGTCGGCCCGGCGGCGCGGATCAATCGCATGAAGAACGTCACCGGCAGCGCCGTCGCGAGCACGCCGAGCGCCAACACGGCCTGCCAATGCGGCGCCAGCGCCGCGAGCGCCGCTCCGCCGGAGAAGATCAGCGTCAGTAGCAACGCGCTCGAACCGGAAACCATCTGCTGGCCGAGCGCGAGCCGGATCGGATCGCCGGCCTTCTGCGGCACCACGCGCGTATAGAGGTTGGCGCAGGCATAGGAGAGCATCGCGCCGACCATGGCGAAGACGCTGAGCGCCGAGCCACCACCCTCGACCAGCCGCGGCCCGATCAGGATTGCGACGCCGGCCATGCCGACGAGGACGCCGGCGAGGCGGCGCGGGCTCAGCCGCTCCTCGGCGAACAGCAGATGCGCGAACAGCGCCGTGACCAGCGGTCCAGCCGCCTGGATCATCGCCGCCGGGCCGCTGGCGAGCTGGATCAGCGCATAGGCGACGAGCGCGTTCGGCAGCCAGCCATTGCACGTGCCGAGCACCAGCCAGTGGCGGAACTCGTGCCGACGCGGTAGCGGGCTCTGGCCACGCACCATGACGAAGAGCGCCAGCGTCGCCGCGCCGAGCAGGCCGCGCCCGGCAGCGATCGCCCAGGGCGAGACCTCGCCCGCCATCAGCTTGATAAACAGGTAGCTGCTGCCCCAGAGGAAGGAGCAGGCAGCGAGATTGCCGACGATGAAGGCCTTGCTCGGCCCCGTAGGGCCGGCAGGCTCAGGAGCGATAGTCGCCGTTGATCTCGACATAGGCCTTGGTCAGGTCGCAGGTCCAGACAGTGGCCTTGCCGCGGCCGAGGCCGAGATCGGCGGTGATGACGATGTGCTCGCCCTTCATGTAGTCGGAGACAGCCTGCTCGTCATAGGAGCCGGCGCGTGCACCGGCTTCCGCGACCTTGATCGCGCCGAAGGAGATGTCGAGCCTGTCGCGATCGGCCGGCTCTCCGGCCTTGCCGACCGCCATGACGATGCGGCCCCAATTGGCGTCCTCGCCGGCGACCGCGGTCTTGACCAGCGGCGAATTGGCGATCGACAACGCAACCTTCTTGGCCGAGCGCGCCGATTGCGCTCCGACGACGCGGACTTCGACGAATTTGCGGGCGCCCTCGCCGTCCTTGCAGACCAGGTGCGAGAGCTCGAGCAGCAGCGCGTTCAGCGCCCGCTTGAAGCCCGAGAGCCGGGCATCCGCCGGATCGGTGATCTCCGGCACGCCGCGGGCCTTGGCCTTGCCGGTCGAGAACAGCATCAGCGTGTCGGAGGTCGAGGTGTCGCTGTCGACCGTGATCGCGTTGAACGAGCCTTTGACGCCCTTCGACAGCAGCGCCTGCAGCACGGGCGCTGCGATCGGCGCATCGGTGAAGACGAAGGACAGCATCGTCGCCATGTCAGGCGCGATCATGCCGGCGCCCTTGGCGATACCGGCGATGACGACCTCGTGCCCGTCGATCTTGGCCTTGCGCGAGACGGCCTTGGGGAAGGTGTCGGTGGTCATGATCGCCGTGGCGGCGTCCAACCAGGGTCCGTCGGCGGCACGCTTGGCGCAATCGGCCAGCACACCCTCGAACTTGCTGGCGTCGAGCGGCTCGCCGATCACGCCGGTCGAGGCGATGAAGACCTCTTCCGCCTTGCAGCCCGCGGCCTTGGCCGCGATTTTCGCCGTCAGCGCAACCGAGTCGCGGCCTTTGAGACCCGTGAAAGCATTGGCGTTGCCCGAGTTGACGACGATGGCGCGCGCCTTGCCCTGAGCCAGATTCTCCCGGCACCAATCGACCGGGGCCGACGGGCATTTCGAGCGGGTGAAGACGCCGGCGGCCTGCGAGCCCTCGTCAAGCAGGACGAGCACGACGTCGGTGCGGCCCTTGTAGCGGATGCCGGCCTCGGCGGTGGCGAAGCGCACGCCCGGCACAGCCGGAACCTTGGGCTGGCGCTTCGGCGCGAGCGGAGAAACGGGAACATCCTTGCCGGCCATCATGCGCCTCCTCGAAAAGGTGCCCCGATGTGCCGCAGCGGCGGGACGAAGACAAGGGTCTCAGCTCTGCCAAAACGAAACGCCCGGGCATGGCCCGGGCGCATCGCGACGGTATTGTGAAAGACGTGGCCCGATCAGGGCTTCTTCGGCTCGACCGGAGCCGGCGCAGGCGTCGCCGGGGCAGCCGGCTTGTCGAGGCGCTCGACCTTGGCCTTCTCGCGCAGAGCGACGATGAGGTCCTGCTGCGCCTTGCGGACCAGATACTGGTCGATCTGCGGCTTGACCTCGTCGAAACTCGGCAGCGGCTTGCTGCGCTTGTCCTCGAGCTTGATGACGTGCCAGCCGAACTGGCTCTTCACCGGCTCGGAGACCTGGCCCTTTTCGAGCTTGAAGGCCGCCTCGGCGAATTCCGGCACCATCCGGTCCTTGGCGAACCAGCCGAGATCGCCGCCCTCCTTGCCCGAACCCGGATCCTTGGAGAGCTCGGCCGCGACCTTGGCGAAATCCTCGCCCTTCTTCACCCGATCCAGCGCCGCCTTGGCCTGCGCCTCCTCCGGCACCAGGATGTGGCGGGCGTGGACCTCTTCCTCCGGCTTCATCGCCTTGACGGTGTCCTCGAAGAGCTTCTTCGCCGCCTCCGGCGTCGCCGCCTTCTTGGCTTCGGTCGTCAGATACTCGTCGAGCAGGAGCTTGTCGCGGTTATAGGCGAGGCGCTTGGCGAACTCCGGCCCCTCGCCGACCTTGGCGGCCGTCGCGGTCTTGGCACCGAGCTTGAGGTCGACCAGATAGTTGATCAGCTCCTCGCGCTTGCGCTCCTCCGGCATCTGCGCGGTGCGCTCGGCGAGATCCTCCTCGGCGAGCTTCAGGTCACCCTCCGTGATGGTGATCCCATCGACCTTTGCGATGGGCTTGTCCTGCTGCGCGAGGGCCGGCGCGGCGGCGGCGAGCACGAGGCCGAGCGACAGCGTGGCGAGACGGGACGAAACCATGGATCGGCCTTTCGATGAACGGCGCGGAAATGAATCTCGCAGGCTGAGTGCCAGCAGAACGCGGCCTTGGCAAGATGACGCCTCGCACATCAACGCGAGCCGGCCGGCCTGGTTCAATCCACGGCTCCACATCTCGCAACCATGCAAAGCTCTTGGAACCGAAGCGTCCGGACCCTACATGCGCGCGGATAAGCGCGTGCTGGACCATGCGCCTGCGCACGTCTAAACACGCGCGTGAAATTCTGAGGGTTACCGCTTTCGGCTGCGCCTGCTGGTGCCGGCCGGATTCGCCATTGAAAGGCCAGACATGCTTGGCGCGCTTGCAAAGAAACTCTTCGGCTCGTCGAACGATCGGCGGGTGAAGGGCTACCAACCCCGCGTCGCCGCGATCAACGCGCTCGAAGCCGAGGTGGCGCAGCTCTCCGACGAGGCCCTTCGCGCCCGCACCGAAACCTTCAAGCAGCAGCTCGCCGACGGCGCCAAGCTCGACGACCTGCTCGTTCCCGCCTTTGCGACAGTGCGCGAGGCGGCCAAGCGCACGCTCGGCCAGCGCCATTTCGACGTCCAGCTGGTCGGCGGCATGGTGCTCCACGAGGGCGCCATCGCCGAGATGAAGACCGGCGAAGGCAAGACGCTGGTCGCGACGCTGCCGGTCTATCTCAACGCGCTCGCCGGCAAAGGCGTCCATGTCGTCACCGTCAACGACTACCTCGCCCGCCGGGACGCCGAGTGGATGAACCGGATCTATAGTTTCCTTGGCCTCTCCGTCGGCATCATCGTGCACGGCCTCGACGACGAGGAACGCCAGCGCGCCTATGCCAGCGACATCACCTACGGCACCAACAACGAGTTCGGCTTCGACTATCTGCGCGACAACATGAAGTACGAGGTCGCGCAGATGAGCCAGCGCGGCCACCATTATGCGATCGTCGACGAGGTCGATTCGATCCTGATCGACGAGGCGCGTACGCCGCTGATCATCTCCGGCCCGCTCGACGACAAGTCGGACCTCTATGTCGCGATCGACAAGGTCCTGCCTGGGCTGATCAAGACCGACTACGAGGTCGACGAGAAGCAGCGCACCGTGGCGCTGACCGAGGCCGGCAACGAGCATATCGAGGAATTGCTGAGGGCAGCCGGGCTGCTCAAGGAGGGCGATCTTTACGATTCCGCCAACGTCACCCTGGTGCACCATGTCAACCAGGCGCTGCGGGCGCACGCCCTCTTCAGCCGCGACAAGGACTACATCGTCCGCAACGACGAGGTCGTCATCATCGACGAGTTCAGCGGCCGCATGATGCCCGGGCGCCGCTATTCCGAAGGCCTGCACCAGGCGCTCGAAGCCAAGGAAAACGTCACCGTCCAGCCCGAGAACGCGACGCTGGCCTCGATCACCTTCCAGAACTATTTCCGCCTCTACAAGAAGCTCGCCGGCATGACCGGCACGGCCGCCACCGAGGCCGACGAATTCGAGCAGATCTACAAGCTCGAAGTGGTCGAAATCCCGACCAATGTCCCGGTCGCCCGCATCGACGATGACGACGAGGTCTATCGCAGCTTCCCGGAAAAGGTGAAGTCGATCATCAAGGAGCTCGACCGCGCCAGCGAGCGCCTGCAGCCGGTGCTGGTCGGCACCGCCTCGATCGAGAAGTCCGAGCTCGTTGCCGAAATGCTGGTAGAGGCCGGTTTCAAGCAGATCGACTTCGCTCAGCCCGACGCACTGGACAAGCTCTACGCCGCCGCCCGCTCGGGCAAGAGCGCCAAGCAGTTCGCCGTTCTGAACGCCCGCTTCCACGAGCAGGAGGCCTTCATCGTCGCCGAGGCCGGCGTACCCGGTGCGATCACCATCGCGACCAACATGGCCGGCCGCGGCACCGACATCAAACTCGGTGGCAATGTCGAGATGCGCGTCGCGCACGAGACCGCCGGCATGGAGGACGGGCCCGAGAAGCAGGCGAAAATCAAGGCGATCGAAGAGGAAGTCGCGCGCTTCCGCGAGATCGTGCTCAACGCCTCCGAGACCATCGAGCTCGAGCCGGCCAAGGGCTCGCGCCCGGCCAAGACCATGACCCGCCCCGGCGGCCTCTACATCATCGGCACCGAGCGCCATGAGAGCCGGCGCATCGACAACCAGCTGCGCGGCCGCGGCGGCCGCCAGGGCGATCCGGGCCGCTCCAAGTTCTTCCTGTCGCTGCAGGACGATCTGATGCGCATCTTCGGCTCCGACCGGATGGACGGCATGCTGCAGAAGCTCGGCCTGCAGGAGGACGAGGCCATCGTCCATCCCTGGATCAACAAGGCGGTCGAGAAGGCGCAGGGCAAGGTCGAGGCGCGCAATTTCGACATCCGCAAGAACATCCTGAAATACGACGACGTCATGAACGACCAGCGCAAGGTCGTATTCGAGCAGCGCCGCGAGTTCATGCGCGCCGAGACCGTGCGCGAGACCATCGACGACATGCGTCACGGCGTCGTCGAGGACACCGTCTCGCGGCGGATTCCGGAGGACGCCTATCCCGAGCAGTGGGATGCCGCGGGCCTGCGCGAGGACGTCACGACCTATCTCAATCTCGAATTGCCGATCGAGGACTGGGCCAAGGAAGAAGGCATCGCCGACGCCGAATTGCGCGAGCGCATCCGCAAGACCGCCGATGACGACTACACGGCGCGCATCGAGCGCAACACCGAAGAGGTGATGACCTATATCGAGAAGCAGGTGCTGCTGCAGACGCTCGACCATCTCTGGCGCGAGCACCTCGTCACCCTCGACCATCTGCGCCAGGTCATCGGCTGGCGCGGCTATGCCCAGCGCGATCCGCTGAACGAGTACAAGCAGGAAGCCTTCGAGCTGTTCGACGGGCTGATCGGCCGCCTGCGCGAGCAGGTCACCGGCAATCTGATGCGCGTCGAGGTCCGCTTCGAGGCGCCGCCGGAAGAGGGCCTGGATCTCGCCCAGGGCAGCGGTGGTGCCTTGCCGCCACCGCCAGCCGGCTTCCTTGGTGGCCAACCGCAATTCGCCGCGACCGATGGCGACCTCGCCGTCGCCGAGCGCAATCCGACCGATCCCGAGAGCTGGGGCAAGGTCGGCCGCAACGAGCTCTGCCCCTGCGGCTCCGGCAAGAAGTACAAGCACTGCCACGGCCAGTTCGTCTAAAGCCGGTCTCCGGCACCTCACGACCGGATCGAAAAGCTCCGGCCAACAGCCGGAGCTTTTTTCTTGCGGCCCGGCGAGGTGCCTGCATCCTTGCGAGGACAGATCAAGGGTGTGGAGCCGTCCGTGACCGAGGCAGCGTTCGAGATCCGGCTCGACTATTCCGCCGAGGAATTCGCGCAGTACCAGACCATCGACGCAGGCAGGCGACAGGCTCTGGTGAAACCATCGCCCTTGGAGAGCTGGCCTGCCCTGATCAGCCTGGGCTGCGCGGTGGCCCTGCTCGCAGCGGGACTTGCGGTCGCCGGCGGAGCCTCGGATCTGCGCGCCGGCGGCACGATCGCCGCGCTCGTCTTCGCGGCCTTCTGGCTCGGCCTTTGGGCGCCCTCGCTCGCCGCCCGCGCTTCAGCGGCTGACCGGGAGCAGGCAGCCTTCGATGACTTCATGGCGGAGTGGCGTGATTGCCGCGTCCTCGTCACGCAGGCCGGGCTCTGGACACGAAGCCACGCCATGCGCGGCTTCATGCCGTTCTCTGCCATCCGCTCGGCGACGGTCGCTCACGGCCTGCTGTCGCTGTGGCCGGAGGCTGGAGCGCCGATCAGCCTGCCGCTGCGGCTCCTGAATCCGGACCAGCAGGCGCGGCTCGTCGCCCTTGCCGGCAGGACGGAGAAGGCGATTGCGCCGTCCGGTTCGGCTTGAAGCGGAAGCTCAGCTCCGCACACGCTGTGGCAGACGCGGCAGCAGGATGGTCAGCAGTCCCAACAGCGGCAGATAGGAGCAGACGCGGTAGACGAAGGTGATGCCATAGGCGTCAGCGAAGCCGCCGAGGAAGGCGGCGCCGAGCCCGCCCGCGCCGAAGGCGAAGCCGAAGAACATGCCGGCAATCAGGCCGACGCG
Source organism: Bosea sp. Tri-49 (assembly GCF_003952665.1). NCBI lineage: Bacteria > Pseudomonadati > Pseudomonadota > Alphaproteobacteria > Hyphomicrobiales > Alloboseaceae > Allobosea > Allobosea sp. Tri-49. The sequence goes on along the minus strand of NZ_CP017946.1, from coordinate 4,917,550 downwards.
GCCCGGAACAAGCTCCTGCGCGAACACCACAATGGCCGAGAAGGCCGAGGCGAAGATCAGCCCGATCACACCGCACAGCACGCCGGTCCAGAACAGGTTGGCGTAGGGCAGCAGCAGCGCGAACGGGATGACGCCCAGGATCGAGAACCAGATCACGAAGCGCGCCCCGAAGCGGTCACCGATCGGGCCGCCGGCAAAGGTGCCGACCGCGGCCGCGCCCAGGAACAGGAACAGCATCAGCTGCGCATCGCGGAAGCCGAGCTGGAATTGCTCGATGACGTAGAAGGTGAAGTAGCTCGATATGCTCGCCATGTAGACGTTCTTCGTCGCGGTCAGCAGCACCAGGACGAACAGGGCGAAGGCGACGCGCCGCCCCGGCAGCGGCAAGGCACGGCTGGCGGCCGGGCGGCCGGCATGCTCGCGGCGATGAGCCGCATACCAATGGCCGACCCGGGTGAGGACGACCACACCCGCCATGGCGATGACCGAGAGCCAGGCGACGCTGCCCTGGCCGAAAGGCAGGACGATAAAGGCGGCCAGCAGCGGCCCCAGCGCCGAGCCGAGATTACCACCGACCTGGAACAGCGACTGCGCCAGACCGTGCCGTCCCCCTGAGGCGAGCCGCGCGACCCGCGACGCCTCCGGATGGAAGATTGCCGATCCCAGGCCAATCAGGCAGGCGGCCACAACCAGCACCGCGAAGTTATGGGCATTGCCGAGCAGGATCAGGCCACCGAAGGTCGAGGCCATTCCGGCGGGCGCCGAATAGGGCATCGGCCAGCGATCGGTCACCAGGCCGACGACCGGCTGCAGCAGCGAAGCCGTGACCTGGAAGGCCATGGTCAGCAGGCCGATCTGGACGAAATCCAGCGCGTAGTTGGCCTTGAACAGCGGATAGAGCGAGGCCAGCAGCGATTGCATCACGTCGTTCAGCAGATGGCAGAAGCTGACCGCCAACAGAACGGAAACCGTCGTCTTCTCGAAGCGGGGGCGGCTCCCCTCCATCGTTGCAACCATTGCGGTATTCCCTGCGCGCAAACCTGTCTCGGCGCTCCTTCTACAGGGCTTGCTCGTGACCTGCTTTCGTGTTTCGGTCTAATTGTTTCGCGTTTGGGCCATTCGGTGAAAAAGCTGCCGCAGCAACAGGTCGATGCCCTTCATGCCGACCATCGCCGCCTTCACGGCCGGGTTTCTGACTCGGATGGCGATATCCTGATCCGCATTTCCGATAACCCGGCCGGGTACAGGATCCCGTCGCACTGCCATCGCCATATCCAGCTGCTCTGCGCCTTCTCCGGCGTCGTACTGATCGAGACCGAACGCGGCTGCTGGATGATCCCGCCGGGGCATGCTCTCCTCATCCCCGCCCAGCTGCAGCACTCCGTCGAGATGCTGAGCGATGTCAGCATCAAGTCGGTCTATCTCCTCACCGGCGATGACGAGCTGGCGCTGCGCATGCTGCAGGTCCTCGGGGTCACCAATCTGGCCCATGCGCTGATCACCGAAGCGATCCGCCTGAGTGACGCCCCGCCCGGCAACCGCAAGCTCGAGCTCGTCCTGGGGCTGCTGACGGCCGAGATCGCCGCGCTGCCGATCCAGCCGCTCGGCCTGCCCTTCCCTGCAGACAGGCGCCTTGCCGCCCTCTGCCGCGCCTATATGGCCGCTCCGTCTGTCAGTGAGCGTCTCGACGACTGGGCCGCGAAGCTGGCGATGAGCCGGCGGACCTTCACACGGCTTTTCCAGCGCGAAACCGGCTTGAGCTTCGTCGCTTGGCGCCAGCAGGCCAGCCTTTTCGCCTGCCTTCCGCGCCTGGCGGAAGGTGTCTCGGTCACGGAGGTCGCCATGCTGGCGGGTTATGACAATGTCGCGGCGTTCACGACCATGTTCAGGCGCCGACTGGGCACCGCGCCACGCAACTATATGAAGGCCTCGCTCGCGCGATAGTGCCCGCTGCTCGGTCGCGGCAACGAAAAAGGGCCGCTCTCGCGAGCGGCCCTGTCTGAAGCAGCCCGTGCAACCGAGCTATTACTTCGGCGCGAAGATGCCGACGCTGCTGGCGGTGATATCGAAGGACAGCGTCGCCACCACGGTCGGGTTGCACCACTTCGAGCGACTCGAGCCCGAGGTAATGCCGCGCGGATCGGCGGTCAGCAGGAAGCAATCGCTCTTCGACAGGTTGGTGTCGTGATAGCGCACATCCGCCGTCAGGTTCTTCCAGGTGTAGGAGACACCGGCGTTCCAGTAGGCGTAATCGGGTAGGTTGGTCGGCGGCACTGTCGACCAGATCGCGAGATTGGTCGTGCCAAGCCAGTAATGGCCGAACTCGCCCGAGACCGACAGGCCTTCCAGGAACGGCAGATTGTATTTCGCCGTCACCGAGGCATAGGTGCCGGAGGCGCCGGTGCCGAGCCAGTCCCAGGCGTAGAAGACGTTAGCGCCGAGGATCAGCTTGTCTTCGAAGTTATAGCTAACCTTGCCATAGACCTCGGTGTAGTCGGTGTTCTTCGGCGTCCAGAACACGCCGGCCGTGTCGATATAGGCCTTCTCACCCGGATAGTAGTACTGCCAGACGCCGACATCGACGGTGACCGGGCCGAACTTCGGCCGAATGCCGCCGTAGAAGTCGATCTCGGCCGGCGGGCTGGTCGCCAGATCGACATTCGAGGCGTAGACGCCGACATAGAACAGGTTGTCGTAAATCTGCAGCTCCGCACCACCCTGGATCGCCGGCTTGCGGTCGGTCTGGGAGATGCCGCGGAAATTATAGTCCGTCATGCCCTTCACGCTGACGGCGATGTCGAACCAGGTGATGCTCGGCGCCACCGGCACCGGCGGCGCGCCCTTGCGGCTGGGCAGGTCCGAGGCGAGCGCCGCGCCCGAAACCGTCAGCGCCATCGAAAGCGCAAAGCCCGTCAGCAAGCCGGAAGTTTTCAAGGCAGCCATCGCGAACTCCATCAAGATCCCTGCACGATTCTCGTCATGCATTCGCCATGATTAAGCCTGCGCAGGCGCAATATCGGCAAGGCGAGGTTTTTTGCAACCTGCTCGCGCAATGAGCAATACCGGTGGATTTCGCTGTTTAGACGCCTAGAAAAGCGCCCGCGGCCATTGCTGGCCGCGGGCGTGACTTTTTTACATCAGGCGATTGCCGGGCCGCTCAGCGCGCCACAGGCTGGCTCGCATAGGAGGCGTCGGGCTGCAGCTGGGACGTGCGCAGGGTTGAAGCCCGGCGCGGCGGCAGCGGCGCAGTCACCGTCTGCGGCGTCTCGGGCACGACGGAGGCGACCGGCGCCTGCTCCTTCGACTCGGAGGAGCCGCTGCCGAGAAGCGGCACGAAGCTCAGCGCCCGCTGATAGAAGGAGGACTGCGCCGGCTCGGCCGCAGCCGTCTGGATCGGAGCGGCAGTCGCGGCACCCGGCGTGGCCTTGGCGACCTGCGTCGCCGCATCGCTCGCCGGCTTGGCGGCGGGTTGGGCAGCCGCAGGCTTGGCCGGCGCGGCGGCAACTACGGACTTGGCTTCCTCCGCCTGCGCGCTGCTGACCGCGGCGAGCACAGCGTCGTTGTCAGCCGATTCGGCCCGGACGGTCGCCTTGGTCCGTCCCTTGTCGTCGAGCACGACGACACGCGGGCCGATCAGCGAGTCGACGCGGCTGATGCCGACATCGCGCGAGCCCCAGGCGACCGACCTGTTCATCGAATCGGCGCCGGACTGGGCCAGCTGGCGCTTGAACGAGGAATGCTGGTCGCCGTCATCATAGATCAGCTTGACCGCGGGCGTCCCCTTCGACACCAGCGCCGCAACCTGAATCTCGTCCTGCTGGCGCTTCTCGGAGAGCGCCTGCGTCAGCGACGGATCGACCTGAACGCCGTCGCGATTGAAGGCGTAACGCCCACCGACCACCGAAACCGAAGGCTCGTCCTTGGCCACCTCGAAGAAATCGGAGCCTTCCTTCAGGTTCTTCCAGAAGGCGATGTTCGGGTCGAGCCGGTGCTTGGCAAGGTTCTCCGGCGTCATCCGGAAGGGAAAGGCCTGCATCTGCACCGCCCGCTGCCCACCATTCTGGGCCTCGCGCACCAGAGCATAGATCTCGCCGATCTGGTCGTCCGTCATCGAATAGCAGCCGGCTGACGAGCAGGCGCCGTGTACCATCAGATGCGCGCCGGTGCGGCCATGCGCCCGGTCATACGCGTTCGGATAGCCCATGTTGAACGAGACGTAGAACGACGAATTCGGGTTCATCTGCGCCGGGGCGATAGCGTAGAAGCCCTCCGGCGCCATGCGGTCGCCCTCGCGGACCTTCGGACCGAGCTGGCCCGACCAGCGGCACATCGGGAAGGTCTTGAGCAGCGCATACTTGCCGTCGGCGCGCTTCTTCCAGACCTCAAGCTCCGACTCCTTCTTGTAGGAGCGAATCACGATCGGCTGGCTCTTGCTCATGCCCTTCTCGGACATCAGCGTGTAGGTCGCGGACGGGATCGGGATGTTATGGCGCGCGGAGCCGCGATAGCGGTCCTCTTCGCAAGCTGCCAAAGTGAGGCCAAGGAGCGCCGCCAGCGCGAAATGTCTCACAGCCACGTCGTCAATCCCATCTCGCGCGGACGTTCGGACCCGACAATGCCCAATACAACGCGGCCGAATTATGCCCGTTGCCCGGTTGTAGGACCGTTAGCCTTGACCGTTCCTTACCACAGGGGTTCTGCAGATGGCCATATGGTGAAGCTGCGGTAAAGCCCCTGCCGAGCCATATGCGCGGTTCCGTGCGGCCACTCCCGGCTATAGTGTCCGGCCGATCGCCAGATACTTCTGCGCCCGCCTGTCGATAATCTCGTCGGCGCTCAGTCCGGCGAGATCGGACAGCGCGGCCGCGATCGCCGCACCGGCCCGCTCGATCGCAGCCTGCGGGTCACGATGGGCGCCGCCGGTTGGCTCGGTGACGATTTTGTCGATCACGCCGAAGCGTAGCAGGTCCTGGGCCGTGATCTTCATACCGGTCGCGGCATCCTGGGCGCGCGCCGTGTCGCGCCAGAGGATCGAGGCCGCGCCTTCCGGCGAGATCACCGAATAGATCGCGTGCTCCAGCATCAGCACCTTGCTGGCAGCGGCGATGGCGATCGCCCCGCCGGAACCACCCTCGCCGATCACCAGCGCGACGCTCGGCGTGCGCAGCGCAAGGCAGGTCTCGGTCGAGCGCGCGATCGCCTCGGCCTGGCCACGCTCCTCCGCCTCGATGCCGGGATAGGCGCCCGCGGTATCGATGAAGCTCAGCACCGGCAGGCCGAAACGGTCGGCCAATTCCATCAGGCGCACCGCCTTGCGATAGCCTTCCGGCTTCGGCATGCCGAAATTGTGCCGGATGCGAGTCTCGGTCGAGTTACCCTTTTCCTGGCCCATCACGCAGACCGGCTCGCCGCGGAAGCGACCGAAGCCACCGACGATCGCCTCGTCCTCGCCGAAGGCACGATCACCCGCGAGCGGGGTGAACTCGTCGATCAGTGCCGAGCAGTAGTCGAGAAAGTGCGGGCGCTGCGGATGGCGCGCCACCAGCGTCTTCTGCCAGGGCGTGAGGGCGCCGTAGAGGTCCTTCAGCGCCTGCGAGGCCTTGGCCTCGAGCTTGCCGACCTCCTCGGCGAGCGAATAGCCGTCGCCCTTGCCGTCGAGTGTACGCAGTTCATCCGCCTTCGCCTCGAGCTCGGCGACCGGCTTTTCGAAATCGAGATAGCTTCGCATCGACATCCAGATCTGGTCCCGCTTTCCCAGGGAAAAGGCGGCGGCACGGGCCGCGACGACGGAACGGTCAAAAAAGGCGGCGGACCTTGTCCGCGCCCCGGCGAAATTGTCAACCCGCCGGCCCACCCCCATCATCCTGCCGCGGCATGTGCGAAGAGGAGTGAGCCTGCGGCAGCAGCACCGGCCGGAAGGCGAAGCTGCGCCGCGTCGCGCGCAAGGGCGCGCGTCGGTAGAACTGCTTGGTCGCGTCGATGACATAGACGCCGGCGAAGGGCAGCGACAGCCCGGCACCGACCTTCTCCCAGGCCATCGCCGAGCGCATGAACAAGCGCCGGCGCAGCGGCGGCACATAGAGCGCTTCGACCCAATGCTCGGGCGAGAACATCGCGCGGCGCATCAGCGCCTCGATCTGCGAGCGGCTGAACGGCCGGCCATGACCGAACGGCGTCGTATCCATTCGCGCCCACAGGCCGCGCCTATTCGGGACAACGACGATCAGGCGCCCGCCGGGGCTGAGCACCCGCGAGATCTCCTCGAGCAGGTCCTCGGGACTCTCGGTCTCTTCCAGAGCGTGCACCATCAGCACGCGGTCGATCGAAGCGGTCGGCAGGGGCAGCAGCGTCGGCTCGACCAGGGCTGAAGCCGAGAGGCCTGGCGAAGGCCAGTTCACCACGCCCTGCGCCGCCGGCATGAAGGCGATGACCCGCTCGGCCTCGCCGCCGAGCAGCGGCAGATAGGGCGTCGCGAACCCCAAACCCAGCAGGCGCTGGCGCCGGCAATCCGGCCAGAGCTTCAGCATCACCTTGCCGACGATCCGGCGCGCCACATGCCCGAGCGGGCTGGCATAGAAGGTGCGCAGGTCGACGACGTCCAAGGCCATGCCAACGGAGATGGCGCAGCGGTAGCGCGAGCGCAAGAGCGGCGTTCGGCAACGCGACCGTCTTGATACCGGCGCGCGCTTGCTTCAAGCAGGCGTCTCGACTGCCGATTGCCGGAGTTTGCCATGCCGCTCGACATCCATGTCTTCCGCACGCTCAGCGACAATGCCGGCGCATTGCTGCGCGACCCCGGCACTGGCGCCTGCGCCACCGTCGATGTCCCCGATGCCGACGAGGTGCTCGCCGCCGCCAAGGCAAAGGGCTGGACGATCAGCCAGGTGCTGGTGACGCATGAGCACGCCGACCACGTCCAGGGCATCGCCGCGCTGAAGCAGGCGACCGGCGCCAAGGTGTTCGCACCGGAAGCGGCTCGCGCCGGCGCCCCCGTCGACGTCGTCCTCGGCGAAGGCGACCGCGTCGCTGTCGGCAGCTACGAATTCGAGACCTGGGCGACGCCTGGCCATGCCGAGGGCCATGTCAGCCTCATCAGCAAGAAAGCCAGCCTCGCACTGGTCGGCGACGTCGTCTTCGTCATGGGCTGCGGCCGCGTCATGCCCGGCCGGATGGATGCGATGTGGACCTCGCTGTCGCGGATCATGGTGCTGCCGGACGCAACCACGCTGATCACCGGCCACGACTACACCCTGTCGAATGCCCGCTTCGCCGCGGCGATGGACCCGAGCAACGCCACCGTCGCCGCCCGCCTCGCCGAGGCCGAAGCGGCCAAGGCTGAAAGCCGCTTCTGGGCTGTGACCACGGTCGGCGAGGAGAAGGCGACCAATCCCTTCTTCCGCGCCGGCGAACAGGCGCTGGCCGCAACGCTCGGCATCGTCGGCAAGCCGGCCGGCGAGGTCTTTACGGCGCTGCGCGAGGCCAAGAACAGGTTCTGATCCGCGATGAATACGCTGAGCGGCCTCAGCGCCGCCGAGGTCATCCGCCTGCTCGAACTGAAGCCCCATCCCGAGGGCGGGCATTATCGCGAGACCTTCCGCGATCCCGCTGGGCCGGAGGGGCGCGGCTTCTCGACCGCGATCTACTATCTGCTCGACGTCGGCGAGACCTCGGAATGGCATCGCGTCGATGCCGCCGAGATCTGGCACCATTATGCTGGCGCCCCTCTGGTGATCACGCTCTCGCCGAACGGGCATGACGCTTCGGCCCACCATCTCGGCAAGGACCTCGCTGCCGGCCAGCGCCCGCAGATCGTCGTGCCGGCCGGGCACTGGCAGAGCGCGACCTCGCTCGGCGCCTGGACCTTGGTCGGCTGCACGGTCGCGCCGGGCTTTGCCTTCTCCGGCTTCGAGATGGCGCCGTCTGACTGGCGGCCTACACCGCGTCCGGCCGGAGGCTGACCGTGGACAAGCCCGTCATTGATATGGCGCTAGTGAGCGCCTGCGAGACCCGTATCGTCAACGCTTGGCCCGCACCGACCACGCTCGTCGTCGACCAATGGGTCGTGCGCTTCGCCAACGGCTATTCCGGCCGGGCCAATTCAGCCTCCTCGCTGCGCGAAGATGGCGACATGGACGAGGCGACGCTCGCCTTCGTCGAGGACCTCTATCGCCAGGCCGGCCTGCCGCCACGCATTCGCTTCACGCCTCTGGTCGCCGAAGGCGCCCGCCAGCGCTTCGCCGAGCGCGGCTACCGCATCGAGACCGCTTCCTTCGGCATGGTCGCCGAGCTCGACCCTGGCCTGCATCCGCCCATTCCCGGCATGATCGCGACCACCCAGGCGGACGACGCCTGGATCGATGGCGTCTGCGCTCACCAGACTGGCGCGAAGCGCAACCGCGAGCATCTCGCCGCCATCGTCTCTGGCGTGCGCCTGCCCGCCGCCTTCGCGACGCTGCTGCATGAGGGACGCCCCGCAGCCTATGCGATGAGCGTCGCCGAGCGCGGCATGGCCGAGATCGGCGCGGTCATCGTCGACGAATCCTTACGCGGCAAGGGCCTCGGCAAGCAGCTGATGCTCGGGCTGATGGGCTGGGCCGCGGCGCAGGGCTGCACCCAGGCCTATCTCCAGGTCGACCAGAGCAACGGCCTCGCCTTCGAGATGTACAAGCGGCTCGGTTTCCGCACGGTCTACGCCTACGAGACGCGCATCCTCGACGTTTGAGGCTAGCCGCCAGCGGTCAGCCTCTTCGGCCCGAAGCTCGCGACCAGCGCGCCGACGACGATCAGCACGCAGGAGATGGCGAGGAGCCAACTCGCCGGCGCATAGCCGGCGATGACCAGGACAACGGTCGAGAGCACCGGCGCGGCATAGGAGGCAACGCCAAGGAAAGCGACGTCGCCCTTC